>NZ_CP101717.1:3154180-3469599 GCF_030643825.1 Salinispirillum sp. LH 10-3-1 | reverse complement strand
GTGTATAAACCCGGCATAACCCGGTGCATAAACTATGAGTAACACGGCTATATTTTGGTGCATGTTTAGCCTGTGGATATTCTGCCATGTTATCCCCAGCTATTCCACTGGAATCACCCAGCTTCTGAGCTGCTTGTTCACCGTTTATCAATGTATTTTTATTGTTTATTTTCAATAACTTAGGTACGTTTTCCACAGACATTTACGTGCATAATAGTAACAACAATAACAACACTCCTATATAACGTATTAAACTCTCTTTCATTTCGTTAACAACGATCAATGGCTAATTAAAACTGTCATCGCCAGACATCTTGCGTAACGGCCACAGTTCAGCTAGAATCGCGCATCCAAATTTTGGTCAATCCGGCGTTGGTAACTGAGACATCAGTATCGGCGTCGGCAATGCAATCACAAATAGTGAGACAACATCATGAAAAGAACATTTCAACCCAGTGTTCTGAAACGCAAACGTACCCACGGTTTCCGTGCACGTATGGCGACTAAGAATGGCCGCAAAGTACTGGCAGCTCGTCGTGCAAAAGGCCGTAAGGTACTGAGCGCGTAAGCGACAGTGACTGAGGCTATGGCATCCTACGGTTTTCCCCGGTCGCGTCGATTGTTGACCCCCGGGGATTATCGTCAGGTGTTTGACCAAGCCGTTGTAAAAGCAGGTACAGCAGAACTATTTCTGCTAGCTCGATCTGCGTCCAATCCGGACGGCCCTCGTGTAGGGTTTATTATTTCCCGCAAAAATGTTCGTCGAGCCGTCGCTCGTAACCGCATTAAACGTGTTGTGCGTGAGCACTTTAGGCACTTACCTGCTGATTACCCTAGCCTTGATATCATCGTAATGGCCAGGAAAGGCGCGGACAAGCTGCCCGCTGAAACTCTGCATGACGCAGTCCAGTATCTGTTTCGTAAGTTGAACAAACGATTTATCGGTCAGTCTGCACACACTTCTGCTTCCCAATAGGCCGTTCACTCGGTAGCATACCGACCATATTTTTCACTCGATTTTTATAGGAAAACTCATGGATTGGCGACGCTTGCTCCCCATAATAGGCTTGGCTGCTGTCAGCTACATGTTGGTTCTTCAATGGTCTGAATTTGACAACGCAAATCGCACTTCAACCAGCACGGTCTCTTCTGCGGCTGGGCAAGTGAGCGGTCAGACACCAGGAGAAGATGACCTCGGCGTTATGTTCTTTGATTCAGAGACGCCGACACGAAGTGCTGATACCCCTGCTTTTACCCCGGTCAATGATCCTGCGTCTGAAATCATCATCGAAACAGACAAAGTCATCGCCCGCGTGCAGCTGCAAGGTGGGGATATTACGGAGTTAGCGCTTCGCAATCACACGGTCACCGTCGATAGTGATGAGCCGTTGCGAATTCTTGAATCCAACGCTGGTCGTACGTTCATTGCGCAAAGTGGCTTGATCGATTCGCAAGGTCGCTTTGTAACACGAGGTGGTCAGTTTACGGTCGCTAACGATCGCTTTGTGATGACCGAAGGCAGTAACGAACTGCGTGTGCCCATGACACTGGAATTAGACGACGGCTCGACGCTCATCAAAACTCTGGTGTTTCATCGTGGTCGGTACGACATCGATGTTGAATTCAGCCTGAACAACGCTTCAGAAGAAGCTCAGCGTTATTCCTTATACGGTACGCTGCGTCGTGACCGCAGTCCAGATTCTGCTCAGCGTCAGGGCTTTGCCATGGCGTCTTATCTGGGTGTAGCCACCACTACTGACGATGACCGTTACAAAAAAGTGTCGTTTAAAGACATGGACAACGGCGATTTTGCAGAGCAGAAATACGGTGGCTGGATTGCTTTCTTACAACATTATTTCGTCAGTGCATGGGTTCCACCGCAAAATGAAACGCATCGGTACCAAGCACGTAACGTCAACGGTTTCTATGTCGCTGGTTTTTCTTCATCCTCACAAACGGTCAATCCTGGTGCTAGCCAAGAATGGAGTACCAAACTCTATGTAGGTCCGAAGTACCAAAACGATTTGAATGAATTGGCTGATTACCTTGGCTTAACCGTTGATTACGGTTGGCTTTGGTGGGCTGCACAGCCCCTGTTCAAATTGATGACCTTTATTCAGAGCTTTGCCGGTAACTGGGGTCTAACCATTATCCTGCTGACGTTGTCGGTTAAGGTGTTATTTTCTCCGCTCAGTGCGGCAAGTTACCGTTCAATGGCACGCATGCGTAAATTTGCGCCCAAACTGGCTAAGCTGAAAGACATGTACGGCGACGATCGTCAGAAGATCGCGCAAGAAACCATGAAACTGTACAAGAAAGAGAAGATTAACCCACTCGGTGGTTGTTTGCCGATGTTGGTTCAGATGCCGGTCTTCATCGCCTTGTACTGGGTCTTTATGGAAAGTGTTGAATTGCGTCATTCACCCTTTATCTTTTGGCTGAATGATTTATCAACCCGTGATCCTTATTTCATTCTGCCGCTGTTGTTCGGCGCTTCGATGTTCCTGCAAATGCAATTGGGTACGCAGCCAACAGACCCGACGCAACAGAAGGTCATGAAGTTTATGCCCATCATCTTCACGGCAATGTTCCTACTGTTCCCGTCCGGCTTGGTCTTATACTGGGTTGTCAACAACACCCTGTCCATTGCTCAGCAACAATACATCAACTGGAAAGTTGAGCGCGAAGATGCACAGAAAGCGGCCGCTAAAACACCTGCGAGCTGATCCATGACGGCGACAGATACCATCTGTGCCATTGCCACACCGCCCGGACGCGGCGGTGTTGGCATTGTTCGTATCTCCGGCCCTAAGGCCAAGGCTATTGCTCAGACAATTGTGCAGCGCCCATTGACGCCCCGCTATGCGCACTACGGTCCCTTCTATGATGCTTCTGGTGAGGTGTTGGATGAAGGTTTGGCCCTTTTTTTCCCCAATCCGCATTCGTTCACTGGTGAAGATGTCCTCGAATTGCAAGGTCATGGTGGCCCCGTAATTCTTGATCTGCTGCTTCAGGCTGTCGTATTAGCGGGAGCCCGTTTAGCACGCCCCGGTGAATTCAGCGAACGTGCCTTTATCAACGACAAACTGGATTTGGCGCAAGCGGAAGCCATTGCGGATTTGATTGAAGCATCTTCAGTCCAGGCGGCGCGTAGCGCGGTGCGTTCGCTGCAAGGCGAATTCTCGCGCGAAGTCAGCCAATTAGTAGAAGCCTGTATTCACTTACGCATTTACGTTGAAGCGGCCATTGATTTTCCAGAAGAAGAAATCGACTTTTTGTCCGATGGTCATGTGGCGACGCAATTAGAAGCGTTACGGGCGGCATTGCGCGAAACGCAGGCCAGCGCGCAGCGCGGTACCCTGTTGCAGGAAGGTATGACGGTGGTGATTGCGGGCCGACCCAATGCAGGTAAATCCAGTTTATTGAACGCCCTGTCCGGCAGTGATTCGGCCATCGTTACGGATATCGCCGGGACCACGCGTGATATTCTGCGTGAATCAATTCAAATCGACGGATTGCCCCTGCACGTGATTGACACCGCCGGTTTGCGCGACACCGAGGATACCGTAGAAAAAATAGGCATTGAACGCGCTTGGAAACAAATCGACCAAGCCGATTTAGTGCTGTTGATGATCGATAGTCGGGCCGAAAGTAATGCCGAAGCCTTGGCTGAGCAGGCTGATCTACTGCAGCGTATTCGGTCGCAGGTGCCCGTCTTATTGGTGCGCAACAAATGTGATCTCAGTGGTGAAACTCCAGGTCTGATCAAGGGTGAACAGGACGTCATTACGCTGAGCGCGCGTGAACACCAGGGTATCGATACGCTGCGGACCTATTTGAAACAAACCATGGGCTATGAACATACTTTAGAAGGTGGCTTTATAGCTCGACGCCGACATTTGGATGCGCTCGATCGGGCCGCGCATGCACTGGACGCCGCTCATGCACAGTTACATGGTGCCGCTGCCGGAGAGTTGGTCGCGGAAGATCTGCGGGTGGCGCAATACGCGTTGAACGAAATTACCGGTGAATTCAGTTCTGATGACTTACTGGGCCGTATCTTCTCCAGCTTTTGTATTGGTAAATAGCAGTTCGTCAGCGTAACCGAGCGAGATCGCTTCGCACATCGTCGGCCCTTTTTATGGCTTCTTCTTCATTCATCGCTGCCGCATAGAACAACAGTATCTGTCCACTCGGATTCATTAAATACAAGTGGCCTGCATCACTGAGGTTCTGCTCTTTGATCGCATTGCTTAATGCAAAGTTGATCGCCGTGCGGCGTGCTGGTGCATAGTGTGTGGCGTCAGTTTGAGACGCCACAATGGATGCTGCATTGGTGTGCGTATCAGGCAGCAGTATCAATCGTTTAACCGCGGGCTGGTGCTCAGTCACTGAGCCATTGTTCTGTGTTACCTCAACCATAATATTCTGGGTCAACCGACAAGCCGTATCGCATTGGCTGGGGAGGATGTAGACCAACCACCATGCCGTGGCGACATCACGCGCCGTGAGCATGTGCAGTGAGCCAATTGCATGATCCAAAGATATACCTAACTCAATCAGCGCTACCGGTGGGGTCAGTCGCTGACCACGATGACTGGTGGGTACACCGCCGTCTAACCAACCCAGTTGCAAGGCAATCACCACTATAGCAATGGGGGCAACAAACAACGCCGCCAAAAATATCAATGTTTTACGGGTACGTAACTGGTGCGTTTGGATCCCAGGCTGTTTCATAGTGTGCGCTCTATGACGTCTGCTGCAGCAGATAGGCATACCAATACTTTTGTTTATACTCTGGGTACTAATATTTTGCCAGTAAGGGCCTCACCACATGCCACAACTGCGAGCGGGATTAGCACTCGGTATTGCCTTGCTAGTCATCGGGATAACCGGTGTCTGGTTAAGTATGATTAGACTTGATCGATCACCGCCCGCGAATCAAGAACAGACTGCTGTGCTGGACTGGATCTCTGCTCAACTGTCGGAGGAGCTGCCGCGCTTTCAGTTACCTGATCATTATGGCCAAATGCATAACAGCACTGACTGGCAGGATAATGTGGTGCTGGTAAATGTGTGGGCGACCTGGTGTGAACCCTGTCGACAAGAGGTCCCCTTACTTGTTGAACTGCAGGAAGGTTATGGCGCACAGGGCTTTATGGTGGTCGGCATCGCTTTGGACGATCCAGCAGCTGTGGAAAAATTTGCGCAAGAATACGACATTAACTACCTATCACTGATAGCTGCCGTTGATGACCCACAGGTATTGGATCAGTTGGGCAGCGCGGCGTTAGGCTTACCCCATACCTTGGTGTTTGATCGGACGGGTGCACAGGTTGATTTTCACCTCGGTCTATTGACCGCTGAGGTTATTCACCCAGTACTGCATCCTCTGCTAACAGAATCCACTGATTTCGATCCACTCGCACCCTAGACCGTCCAGTCGTCATAAACCTGTTTAAATTATAACCAAATTACTTTTTTTAGCGTTGCGATATAAAAAAACAAGATTAAAAAACGTCGGGCGCTGTCACTAAACTGTACTAACCTTGTCTCATATCTTGACAGAATATTTTCGTATGTTGCTCAAGTATAAACAACAACTATTTGTGTGCAGGGGGAACAGGCCAGTCGACCGCTATGCAGAAATTTGCTACGCACTAAATGGCGCTTGCTTGGTTGCTGTCGTTTCCAGTAACAGAATGGGTTAACCCGCTGGAGTCTGGATTATATGAACATTGTCATTGCCATAGTCGTTCTGGTTGTTGCGACGGTGTTGTTCCATTTCTTAAGCCCTTGGTGGTTTACACCCATAGCCTCTAATTGGGGCGCTATCGACACCACCATCAATATTACCTTCATCATCACCGGTGTCGTCTTCGTTATTGTGAACCTGTTTATGGCGTACGCCATTTATCGGTTCCGTTATCAGAAAGAGCGCAAAGCCCATTACGAGCCCGAAAGCAAAAAACTGGAAGCCTGGCTGACCGGTTTAACGGCGTTGGGTATTGCTGCCCTGTTAGCACCAGGCTTAGTGGTTTGGGGTAAATTTGTTTCACCACCTGAAGATGCGATGACGGTGGAAGTGGTGGGCCGGCAATGGCATTGGATGTACCGCTTTCCTGGTGAAGACGGCGTACTGGGTGTTACCGATCCGCGTTTGGTCAGTGAAGAAAATCCCTTCGGTATTTCGCCGCAAGACCCGGCGGGCCGAGACGACATATTGATTGTGAGCAATACGTTGCACTTGCCTCTGCATCAACCGATAAAAATGAAAATGCGTTCGCAGGATGTGCTGCACAACTTCGCAGTACCGGAATTCCGCGCCAAGATGGACATGGTGCCGGGTATGGTCACCACCATGTGGATGGAACCCACGCGTATTGGCAATTTTGAAGTGGTGTGTATGCAGTTGTGCGGTATGGCGCACCATGCGATGCGCGGCCGAGTAGTAGTACAGGAAGTTGAAGACTTCACACAATGGCTTAACAGTCACCCTACCTTCGCAGAAACGCAAACTGAAGCCTATTGGGGAAGCATCAGTGACGGACAGGCTCTGTACGCTACCTGTGCCGGATGCCATGGCCAAAATGGAGAAGGCGTTGCGAGCTTACAAGCACCACGGCTCAGTGGGCTGGAACGCGGCTACTTGCAGCGCCAGCTACGTTATTACCGTGACGGTGTACGCGGGATGCACGAGGCAGACACCGCTGGGCAGCAAATGGCCGCCATGATGGTGTTGTTACCTGACGACGATGCCATTCGCGACGTGGTGGCGTACATCAGCACCTTACCTGAAATCCCTGCACCACCGACCATAGAGGGTAATGTGGCACGCGGCGCTACCTATTACGACAGTTGCAAAGACTGCCACGGGTCACAGGGTGAAGGTAATCACTATACCCGTGCACCGCGCTTGGCCGGACAGCATGATTGGTATCTTGCGCGCCAGCTGGCGAACTTTCATACCGGAGTACGCGGCAGCCATGCCGGAGACGACTATGGGTCCCAAATGCGCTTGTTTGCGCAGCGTGTGCAAAACCGAGAGGCCTTTTACGACTTGATGGCTTACATCAACAGTTTGGAGCCAGCCAACCGCGCGGACTAACCGATATCTGTGCCGCGTGGGTTACCACGCGCCTACGTCTTTCAGAGGAAGCGATTGATGACACATATACCCTTTGCCGATCAGCCCCACGAAGACCATCATCCGACCAGCTTTGTGGCGAAATACGTGTGGAGTCAGGACCACAAAGTCATTGCAGTACAGTATTCGATCATCGCCATCTTTGTCGGTGTGGTGGCCTTGGTGTTGTCCGCTTTTATGCGCTTACAATTGGGTTTCCCTGATACCTTCAGTTTTATTAACCCGAATTCCTATCTGCAATTCATGACCTTACACGGCATGATCATGGTGGTCTATTTGCTGACCGCGCTGCTGTTGGGCGGTTTCGGGAACTACTTGATCCCTCTGATGGTGGGCACCCGCGACATGGTGTTCCCCTATTTGAATATGCTCAGCGTATGGTTTTACTTTGTGTCGGTTTTGGTTCTGCTGGCGAGTTTCTTCGTGCCCGGCGGTCCGACCGGCGCAGGCTGGACGCTCTATCCACCACAAACGATTTTGCCCGGAACGCCGGGACATGAATGGGGCATTATTTTGATGCTGGCGTCACTGGCGATCTTTATTGTCGCCTTCACCATGGGTGGCTTGAACTACGTTACCACCATTTTGCAAGCGCGCACCCACGGTATGACCCTGATGCGCATGCCTCTAACGCTTTGGGGCATCTTTACTGCGTCCATGATGGGACTGCTCGCGTTTCCGGCGTTATTGGTCAGCGCGGTTATGATGGCGTTGGATTTGTTGGCCGGTACAAGCTTCTTTATGCCGAAACTGGTGTCCTTGGGTGACTCTCTGGATTACAGCGGCGGGAGCCCGTTGCTGTTTCAGCACTTGTTCTGGTTTTTTGGTCATCCAGAAGTGTACATCGTCGCCTTACCAGCCTTTGGTATGGTGTCGGATGTGCTTGCAACCCACGCCCGGAAGAACATCTTCGGCTACCGCATGATGGTATGGGCCATTGTGATCATTGGCGGACTGAGCTTTTTGGTTTGGGCGCACCATATGTACGTCAGTGGGATGAATCTCGCCTTCGGCTTCTTTTTTGCCACCACCACCTTGATCATCGCCGTGCCGACAGCGCTGAAAGTCTACAACTGGACGCTGACGCTATGGCAGGGCAACATCCGCTTGAATTCGCCCATGCTCTTCGCCATCGGCTTTGTCTTTACCTTTATTCATGGCGGGCTCAGTGGCTTGTTCTTGGGTAATGTGATTGTCGATGTGCCGCTCGCTGACACCTTCTTTGTGGTGGCGCATTTCCACATGGTAATGGGTGTATCCACGGTGATGGTGCTCTTTGCTGCGATCTATCATTGGTATCCGCTAGTGACTGGTCGTCTGTTACATGAAGGCATGGCCAAGTTGCATTTCTGGCTGACCTTTTTGGGTGCTTACGCGGTATTCCTACCCATGCACTACTTAGGTTTCCTTGGTGTGCCACGGCGCTATTTCGCCATGGGCGATACGCTGTTCCTGCCGCAATCGGCGCATACCTTGAACGCCGCCATTACGGTATTTGCCTTGGTGCTGATGGTGGTGCAGGTCGTGTTCATCGTTAATTTAATCTGGAGTCTGAGGCATGGCCCGAAAGCAGGCCACAACCCTTGGGGGGCAACCTCGCTGGAATGGCAAACCCCCGACGTACCACCCGCTCATGGCAATTGGGGGGCGCGTTTACCGGTGGTGCATCGTTGGGCCTACGACTACAGCGTGCCGGGTGCCGTACAGGACTTTTTGCCGCAGAACATGCCGGATGAAGAGGTTGAACGTTTAGCACCCGACACGGATTCTGCAGTGGAGTCGAAATCATGAACCCGTTTCGTAAAATCATGGAAAAACCTTGGGACCCGAGTGCCGAAGAGTCGGCCATGGCATTGGCGATTGGACCGGGCACCCAGTATGCCGGCCAGCGGTTGATGTTGCACATCTTCTTGGTCATTGTCAGTGTGGTTTTCTTGCTGATGTTTGCGACCTTTATAACGCATTCTCAGTTCCCCGGCTTTCAACCCTTGGCTGGCGAGCCTTGGTCACCTTTTGCCAACACCACCGCCTTGTGGCTGAACACGCTCTGGTTAGCCCTCAGTAGCTTGGCAATGCACGTCGCGCTTATCCGGCTGCGCCATGACGCCGCTACGCAGGCGTTGTGGGCTATGTTGCTGGCGGCCTTTTTGGCGGCGGCCTTTGTGTTGGCTCAATTCTCCTTGTGGCGCACCGTCAGTGGTATGGGCTACGCACTGCATGGTAATCCTGCTAACAGCTATTTCTACTTACTCACCGCTGTACACGCGCTGCATCTACTCGGGGGTTTATTTGTCTTGGTGCGCGCTATCTGGTTGTTGTGGCGAGGTGCCGAAACCGCACGTATGCAGACCAGTCTTTCGCTCAGTACCACTTATTGGCACTACTTGTTGGTGTTGTGGGCGTTGGTGTTCTTCCTGTTAACGCGCTCGCCAGAAACCTATCGAGCCATTGCCGTGTTTTGCGGCCTAGGGTGATTTCAGATGACAGCGACTCCTAAAGAATCTCAGGTAACCGGTACCGATACATGGCAAGGGGTGGTGGCCGACTGGTCGGGGGATAAAGAAACCTTTGCCATGCCTTGGGGCAAGGTGATGATGTGGATATTCCTCCTCGGCGATACCTTCATCTTCGGTATCTTCCTGGTGGGCTACATGGCGGTTCGCATGTCCACGGCGGACGCTTGGCCGGAAACCGGCGAGATCTTCGCTATGACGGTATTTGGGCATGAGTTTCCGCTGTTGCTGATCGCTTTGATGACCTTCATCTTGATCACCAGTAGCGGCACCATGGCAATGGCTGTGAACTACGCCTACCTTGGTGATCGTCGTAAAACGGTACTTTTGATGGCAGCGACCGCGTTACTGGGCTTGAGCTTTGTTGGTATGCAGGCCTTCGAGTGGACAGAGTTGATCGTACACAAAGGTATTCGCCCCTGGGCCAACCCGTTAGGCGCCGAACAGTTTGGTGCGGTGTTCTTTATGATCACCGGCTTTCACGGCCTGCACGTCTTGGGGGGCGTAATCTACATTGCCATCGTCGCAAGGCGAGTGCACCGCGGACACTATGAGCAAAAAGGCTACGCCATTGTCGAGATCACCGGTTTGTACTGGCACTTCGTCGACTTGGTGTGGGTATTCATCTTTGCATTCTTCTACCTGCTGTAGGGGGCGACCATGAGCGAAGCTAGCCACCATCAACCACCTATATCCCTATTCCTCAAGGTGTGGGGATTGTTGTTTGTCCTGAGCTTTTTTTCTTACCTGGTGGACTACTATGAGGTTCAAGGGGGGCTGCGCTGGGCCCTGGTGATCTTCTTTATGGTCTTAAAGGCAGGCGTGATCATCGCCGTCTTTATGCACGTTAAGTGGGAGCGCCTTGCTTTGAAATTACTACTGGGGTTGCCGACGCTGGCCATTCTCGTCTTTGTGGTGATGATGGCCATTGAAGCCAACTACATTCAAATCACGCGCCTGACGTTCTTCTCTTGAAGGCGATCGCATGGCCGAGGTGAGTGCACAACAACGCATCACTCGAAGGCAGCGCATACTGTTGGGCGTGTGCGGCGTTGCGCTGCTGTTGGCGATCCTTGCCGGGGGGCTTTATTTACTGGGGCAACCCCAGCGCGCGCCCACGGTGCAAGGTATTGTTCTATACCCTAGCCCTAAGGTGCCGGACTTTCAGGTAACCGATCATCAGAACCGGCCATTTACCCAAGCCGAACTCAAGGGGCGCTGGCATCTGGTGTCTTATGGCTTTACCCATTGTCCACAATTTTGCGCCAGCACGTTGGCCAGTGTGGCAGCACTGACGCGCCTCTTGGCAGAAGAAGACAGTGCTTACGCCGATGTGGGGTTATTGTTCTATTCCGTCGATGCTGAGCGGGATACTCCGGCCCAGCTGGCGCGGTACGTCACACACTTCCATCCGGACCTGATTGGCCTAACACACACTGGAGCACCCGGAGAGCGTTTTGTACCCTTTGAGCGGGGGTTGGGTATAACCTATCAGCGTGTTGCCAGTCATCTGGGCGCACATAATGTCAGGTCGTTCGACCAAAGTACGAGTGTGAGTCGCACTGCAGTAACGACAAATACCGACTACACTGTTAACCACGGGGTAAAACTTGTGTTGTTAAACCCAGATGGGCAATTGCAGGCGGTGTTTGAACCCAGTTTTCACCCTTATCACGGTTTGCACTATTTCTCTTTGGCGCAGCTTAAGGAGGATTATCTCGCGGTAAGGCGACATTTCGAATATCCGTAGGGCGAGAATATAAGTAATTGTGTAAACAGATCCATTACGAACATCAGTGTCGTACTCACCACATAAGTCTTTCTTAATATTAGACAGTCAATACTCAATAGAGGCAGTAAGCAACATGGAAATACTATCGTTCGGTTCTGACAACATTGAAAACACTTTAGCCAAGATGTCAAAAGGGCAGCTGGATGAGGTCGCCTTCGGCGCAATCCAGCTTGATGCGCAAGGTAAAATCCTGCAATACAACGCTGCTGAGGGTGACATCACCGGCCGTAAGCCCAGTGAAGTCATGGGTAAAAGCTTTTTCAAAGAAGTTGCACCCTGCACCAACCGTCCAGAATTCAAAGGGCGTTTTGATGAAGGTGTGAAGAAAGGCGATTTAAACGTCATGTTTGAATACACTTTCGACTATGAAATGAAACCGACCAAGGTGAAGGTTCATATGAAGAAAGCCTTGAGCGGCGACTCCTACTGGGTTTTCGTTAAGCGTCTGTAGGTACCAGCAGTGGTATCAAAGGAACGCATGAACGGTTTAGAGCTGAGGCAAACCGATCTGCTGGCCGTGCTCAAAGCATTGCTGGCAGACGAGCTTAAAAGCCTCAGGCGCGGGCAGGACATCGTACCCGACGACTGGGATCAGCATACGGTCGTCCGTTCAGCACCCGCCGACTTCCCTCATCTGTCGTTGCAGGCCGATTCGTTAGAACGGTTTGCCTTAGCGACGCGCGTGGCGGATTTCTTTCAAATTCGTGAGAGTGGGTTGGAAGACTATCTGCTGCGTTACAACACCTTGGGTGAATGGACGGAATTGATCACCGAGGCCAGAGTGCGGGGTACCAGAAACCTTTCGTTCACAACGTCGGGCAGTACCGGTGAACCCACAACATGCGCTCAAGACTGGCATGATCTGGTGTCTGAAATTGAATTCTTTCGCACGGTATTCACCGAGCACGGTGCGGTTCGCCGCATCATCGCACTCAGCCCCTGCCATCATATCTATGGCTTTTTATTTTCTGCCCTGTTGCCCAGTCTATTGGACGTGCCGGTGATTCGCGGCATGCAAGCCTTTGCCTTGGTTCAGGGGCGGCGTGTAGAGGCGGGAGATGTGGTCATTGGCTTTCCTTTTGTCTGGAAGCAAGTCAGCCGCAGCCAGCAACCCTTTGCGCCGGGCGTCATCGGTGTTACTTCCACCGGCCCCAGTGACAAAGCTGTGGTGTTGGCACTGATGCAACAAGGATTGTCTCAGCATATAGAAATTTACGGTTCCAGCGAAACCAGCGGCTTGGGCTTCCGCCGTCATCCCGATGAACCCTTTGAGTTGCTGCCGCGCTGGCAGCGGCTCGATGAACGCCCGGACACCTTGTTAGATGCACGCACGCAGACGCAATACCCTCTCAGTGACCATATCGCTTGGCAGACTGCGCGCATGTTCGTGCCGCAAGGCCGCCGGGATCACGCGGTGCAAGTGGCCGGTATCAATGTATTTCCGGACAGTGTGGCCGAAAAATTGCGGCAGTTACCTTACGTTCAGTCCGTTGCGGTGCGTTTGATGTTACCCGCCGAGGGCGACCGCCTAAAAGCCTTTGTCGTTCCCGCAGACGCAACCATACGGCCTGACGATTTGCGTCAACAATTGCAGGCGTGGTGTCAACGTCATCTCTCCGCGGCAGAGTGTCCGCAAGCCTTTACCTTTGGTGTAGAATTGCCACGTAATGCGTTGGGTAAAGCCAGCGACTGGTCAATCATTAACGAGGAACACCCTTAGGTGAAACCGTCCATCAAAGAGCAAATCGCTGCGGCTAGTCAAAAAGCGTTGCTCGGTAAAAAAGGCGCCACGCTGGCCTCGGCCCTACACATCTTAGTGCGCGACGAGCAAAAAGCCTTAACCCTGTTAAGCGAGCTGAACAAGGGGGCCGACTTCGGCAAGTTAGCACGCGCTCATTCCATCTGCCCGTCGGGCAAAAAAGGGGGTGACCTCGGAGAATTTCGGCGTGGTGCTATGGTACCGGCGTTTGATAAGGCGGTGTTTTCTGGTACCGGTACCGGTATTCAAGGGCCGATTAAAACGAAATTCGGCTATCACCTGATCAAGGTGCTGTATCGCCGCTGAGGCAAACTGCTGGGCGCACACCGCTAGTTAAGCGCACCCCAAGCCCGACGATATTCGCCATCGGGGTCGTGCTGCTGTGTTTGCCAGCTTAGATCAAAGGCATGCGGTGCCGCGCTGAGTGGATGCTGTCCGGCAATGTATCCCCAGTTGCCATAGTTACTGTTCACATCGTAGTCGATAAGGTGCTGTTCAAACCACGCGGCACCGTATTGCCAGGGTACGTTTAGGTTGTGTACCAGACAGCTTGCGGCCAATTGCCGCACACGGTTGCTCATAAAGCCAGTAGCCAGCAGTTCATGCATTCCTGCATCGACAATCCCCTCCCCCGTTTGTCCATTGCACCACGCGTTTAAAGCGCGCGCTTGCGCCGTCGACAACGCGGGCGCGGGTGCTTGAAAAAGCGCGCTGCCTAAACGTTCGCCCGCCCAATGAAAATACTCCCGCCAGAACAGCTCGTAGCGCAGCCATTGCGTGGATTCATTCTGCTCTAACTGGTGCTCAAAGGCTTCGATGTGCGTACACACTGTCTGCGGTGACAGCGTGCCTAATGCCAATGCGGCACTCAAGCGACTGAAGGCGGTGCGCCCCATAGGCTGGTTACGTGTATGTTTATATTTTGCGAGAGCACGCGATGCCCACAAGTATTCCTGCCACCATGCGTCGAGTTCTCCTTGTGTGATGGGCAGAACATGCGTGCTGTTTGTTCGCCTTGGCGAGTCTCCGTGTAGTGTTCGTAGCCTGTTTGGCCATGTAGCGCTTGGCGGCGGATCTACGATCTCTTCAAGCACGAAGCGCTCGGCAGGGCGAGCGACGGGAATGCCTTTGACTTGGTGATAGAACTTGGTAAAGCGCCCTATAAGTTGATCGGGCAAGGCCTGGCGTTCGTCGGCATTCAGCAGTGTGTTGCTGCCGATGCGCTGTACTGCCAGTCCACTGCGCGCAAAAGCGCGCAACAACCGGGCTTTTTCCGCATCGGCGTGGGCGTCGGTAAAGAGTGCACTGACGGAACTCTCCTGGCACAACGCTGTAATGACGGTACTGGCTGATAAGTCGGTGACGCGCAGCTGGATGCTGTGTTGTGCAAGTTGTAGCTGTGCATCAAAGGCAGCGCTCTGCCGTGCCAGAGCCGCGCTATGCGGATCTTTGGTTGAGGGTAAGTGCTGACTAAGCCACGCTTTACGGTGTGTGCTGACGAAGGCCAGCAGGGGTTGCTGGTGCTGCTGGGCATGACGTATTGCGGCATACAAAGCTTCGTTGTCCTCGATGCCTAAACAGCGGTCGAGCCAGAGTAAGGTGATGGGCAAGTGCATGGGACAACAATGACCTAGACAATAATGCTGCTATTACGAAGGAACGGTGTGAATGGATGTCTGGTCGTAACGTTGGAGCGACCACGGGTTGATCTAAAAATGCACTTGGTGCGTTAACATCGCATGAGACTATCAATGCCTAATGTAGCCCCTGTGGATGGTATCAATGCCGTGTGGTTTAAACGTGATTTGCGCCTGCGAGATCACCCCGCACTAGCCGCAGCCTGCGCCGCCGATCGTCCTACATTACTATTTTACTGTATTGAGCCTTTGTATCTTAACGATCCACATTATTCTCTCCCGCACCATCGTTTCTTAGTACAAGCGCTCGCAGACCTTTCCGCTCAGCTACGAGCGCTGGGTCATCGTTTGGTGGTGTTTTGGGCGCCGATCGACGACGTTTTGCCGCTTATTCATCGTACATGGGGTCTGCACACCTTGTTCAGTCATGAAGAAGTGGGTTTGGCCAACACCTATGCACGTGACCGACAGGTGGCACACTGGTGTGCCGAGCAACAGGTAAGGTGGATCGAGTTACAGCAGCTTGCTGTACAGCGTGGGCAAAGAGGGCGTCAAGGCTGGACCACCTTCGCTAATCACTTTCTGGCAGAACCCTTAGCGCAGGCCAACTTGGCAAGCCTGAAACCAGTGGCAATACCGGAAACAGACGATTGGAAGAGGTTGGTCTGCTCCCGGTTACCGAAGTCGTGGCTAGGGACCAATGAAGCTTATCAGCCCGGTGGCGAACAGGCAGCGCAAAAACGTTGGGTCGATTTTTTGCAGCACTCTGCATCACTGTACCGGCGTAGTATCAGCAAACCTGCAGCAGCCGCTGATCATAGCTCACGTTGGTCGGTGTATCTGGCGTATGGTTGCTTGTCCATTCGCGATGCTTGTCAACAAGTACAGCAGGCCTTGGTATCAGGTGTGGCGAAAACCTCATTGTCGGCGTTGTATTCCCGTTTACGCTGGCATTGCCACTTCATCCAAAAATTTGAAGCTGGTTCACATATGGAACACAGCGCTATTAATCCTGTGATGGGCGAGTACTGGGCTGCGCATTGGGCTTCGCTATCTCCGGATTCTCAGCAAGAGCGGTTTGCCCGCTGGGCACAAGGAGAAACGGGATACCCTTTAGTTGACGCCTCCATGCATGCCCTGCTTCAAACGGGCTTTGTGAACTTTCGCATGCGTGCCTTGTTGGTCAGTGTGGCTTGCCATCACCTGAGTTTAGATTGGCGTTCAGTGGCCCAGCATCTTGCTCGGCACTTTTTGGACTTTGAGCCGGGAATTCACTATTCACAGGTGCAAATGCAAGCTGGTTTAACCGGATTTAATACTCTGCGGATCTATAATCCGTTGCAACAATCTCTGCGAAAAGATTCGGAGGGCGCGTTTATTAGGCGTTATCTACCCGAGCTCGCATCACTTCCCCTGCACTTACAGCATGCGCCCTGGCAACTTTCGCCGCTCGAAGCACAATGGCTTGATACTGCCCCACCAACGACCTACCAACAGCGCTTGTTTGACCACGAAGAAACGGGGCGGGCGGCACGGGAACGACTGTGGGCGTGGCGCAAAGATCCGGCTGTGCAGGCCCATGTACCGGCTTTGCTCAAAAATCAGGCGGTCACCAGTGCGTAAGAAAGCTGATCTACCCACTAAAGAATGCCCTGTGTGCCTGCGGCCGTTCACGTGGCGAAAAAAATGGGCTAAAGACTGGATCAATGTGCGTTACTGCAGTGAGCGATGCCGTCGTACTAAAGCGCAAAAACCAACGGAGATGCCCCCAGCATGACAGAAGTACGCTTAATATTGGGTGATCAGCTCAACGCCGCGCATTCGTGGTTTCGTGTAATAGACCCCAATGTGCTGTATGTGATGGCCGAACTCCGCCAGGAAACCGATTACGCACAACATCATATCCAGAAGGTGTTGGCTTTTTTTGCCAGTATGCGGCAGTTCGCTGCGGCATTACAAAAAGCCGGTCATAGAGTGCGCTACGACAGCCTTGATGACACTGCAGCCGTCTCGAACATGACCGAGTGGTTGGCGGTGGTGCTGCAGGAAGAACAGGCACACGCCTTCCGGTACCAAGCCCCGGATGAGTACCGTTTGACGGCGCAGTTGCGGGCCTATGGCACTACCTTAGCGCTGCCAGTCGCCATGGATGACAGTGAGCATTTCTTAACGCCGCGTGATGCATGGAACCGTTATCCGAACCACCGCATGGAATTCTTCTATCGTGCCTTGCGCAAGGAATACCGTGTTTTGCTGACGCCGGACGGGAAGCCAGAGGGTGAACGGTGGAATTTCGATGCCGAGAACCGCCAACGCTGGCCGAAAGGAAAAGTCCCCCCAGAACCACTGACCTTTGCGCACGATGTGCGTGCGATAAAGGATCTGCTGCAACGGCATGGGGTAAAAACCGTGGGGTCTGTGAACGCTGAAGCGCTTTTGTGGCCCATCACTCGACGTGAATCGCGTGCGTTGTTGGACTGGTTTATCCAGCATGCCTTGCCTGAGTTCGGTGCCTATCAAGATGCTATGACCGATGCTGGCTGGAGTTTAATGCACAGCCGCTTATCGTTCAGTCTGAACACCAAAATGCTGCATCCGTTAGAGGTGATTCGCGCCGTTGAAGCCGCATGGCGTGCTGAGCCTGAACGCATCAGCTTGGCCCAGGTCGAAGGTTTTATTCGACAAATACTGGGCTGGCGTGAATACGTGCGCGCTCTGTACTGGCAGCACATGCCGGATTACGCACAGCACAATACATTGAATGCACAGCGTGCGTTGCCACGCTACTACTGGGATGGCGACACCAAGATGGCCTGCATGGCGCACAGCATTCAGCAGTCGCTTGATTTCGCTTACGCGCATCATATTCAACGCTTAATGATTACCGGTAATTTTGCTTTGTTGGCGGGGGTTCACCCCGACATGGTCGATGCGTGGTATTTGGGCATCTACATCGACGCCATCGAATGGGTAGAAATGCCCAATACGCGTGGCATGAGTCAGTACGCCGATGGCGGTGTGATCGCCAGCAAGCCGTATGCGGCATCCGGTCAATACATCAAGAAAATGAGTGATTACTGCACGGGTTGTTATTACGACGTTAAAGCCCGCTCTGGTGTGGGCAGCTGTCCGTTCAACTCGTTGTATTGGAGCTTTATTGAGCGCCACCGTGCACGCTTCAGTGAAAACATCCGCATGAAATTGGTGTACGCCAACTGGGATCGTCAAGCGGAGAGCCAGCGCAGTGCGATCTTGGCGACGGCTAGTCAATACCTCAACGACCTGGACGCGCTCTAATTCAACCCCTAATGCGCCTGCTTTGTTTCACCGGGCAACCAATGGGCTACTGCATCAAACCAGGCATCCAAAGTGATCGCCAACAGGCCGATCAAGATGGCGCCTTGCAACACATAGGCATTGTTACCGTTGACCAAGCCAGCAATGATGGGGTCGCCCAGTGTACGAGCACCGACCGTCGAGCCAATAGCGGCGGTAGCGATACCAAAGGTGACGGTAGTGCGTACCCCGGCCAGAATGACCCGCGAGGCCAGAGGCAACTCTACGCGCCACAATATCTGCGTCGCTGACAGGCCCATACCGCGCGCCGCTTCCAACACCGCAGGGCTGACGCCGTTTAAGCCAGCAATGCTGTTGCGTACTATGGGCAGAAGACCGTAGAGCAATAACGCCACTATGGTCGCGTTATTACCAAAGCCCAGCACTGGCACGGCCAACGCCAATACCGCTACCGGTGGTACAGTCTGCCCCATGGACGCCACCTGATTGACTAAGGGTAGGAAGTCGCGTCCCCACTGGCGCGTCACCAAGATAGCCCCGCCGAGTCCCAACACCAATGAACCCAAGGTGGCCATGGCGACAAGGCGCAGATGTTGCCACAATAAATAACTAAAAGGGTCACGGGTGTAGACCACGTTGCGCACATCGGGCTGCCACTGGCGAAACCACGGTTCCCAACTTGGCAGCGACCAAACCACCCAGGCCAATAGCAGTATCAGGCTGCTCGGAAGCCAAAGCGTTTTTAGCAAACGTAAGCACCGTTGCACGCTATAACTCCTTGGGCCGGAGCATGCGGTCGAGCCGCAACTGACCGACTGGCTGATGTTGCTTGTCGACTACACACAGTCTGTCCGTGCGGTGCCATAGCATAGCCGACATCGCTTGCTTTAGGGTCGCGGTGGCTTCGATACGCGGTACGTTGCTGTCTTGGCTCTGTTCGTCCACCGCGTCCATCAGCGCAGAGACGGCGGTGAGGCTGGCCTGCTTCAGGCCTCGGTCGGCTTTACCCAGCAAGTTTTCGACAAAGCTGTTCGCTGGTTGTTCCAACACATACCACGGCTTGCCTTGCTGCACGATACGACCCTGATCCATGATTACAAGCCGGTCGGCCAGCTTGAGTGCTTCATCAATGTCGTGGGTAACAAAGACTATGGTTTTACGTACCTGCTGCTGAATACGCAGTAGCTCGTCTTGCAGGTTTTCCCGCGTGATGGGGTCAAGCGCGCCAAAGGGCTCGTCCATTAACAGAATATCAGGGTCACCGGCGAGTGCGCGTGCAACACCCACACGCTGTGCCTGCCCTCCTGACAGCTGGTGCGGGTATTTGGGTGCAAACTCTTGCCGATCCAGGCCGAGCAATACAAGGAGCTCGTCGACCCGGGCTTGGATTCTTGTCTTTGGCCAACCCAATAGGCTGGGCACCAGGCCAATGTTTTGCGCTACGGTCCAGTGCGGAAACAGCCCCGTGCTTTGAATGGCGTAGCCGATACGGCGACGCAGTTGAACGGCATCGAGGTCGGTCACCGCGGTGCCGTCGATGCGAATCTCGCCAGAGCTGTGTGGAATCAAACGATTGATCATTCGCAAGGTCGTGGACTTCCCACAGCCAGAGGTGCCAACCAACACACAAAGCTCACCTGTATTGATGGTCAAGTCGATGGCATCGACGGCAACGGCGCCGTCAAAGCGCTTGCTAACCTCTTGCAGTTCAATCATGTGGGTTGTCCTTTGCTGGTGAAGCGTGCCAGGGTCGTCAGTAAGACATCGGCCAGCATGGCTAAGGCGATGGTGGGCAGCGCACCAAGCAGCACCAAATCCATGGCAGCCTGACCTAGGCCCTGAAAAATAAAGGTGCCAAAGCCGCCAGCTCCGATTAAGGCGGCGACCGCGGTTAAGCCGATGGCCTGAATGGTTGTGATGCGTAATCCCTCAATAATCACCGGCAACGCTAAAGGCAGACGCACCTGCAGGAATATCTGTGCCCGACTCATCCCCATGCCGCGTGCCGATTCCAGTACACTGGCGCTGACTTCCTGCAAGGCGACGGTGGTGTTGCGTACCATGGGTAATAGGCTGTAAGCGATCAAGGCGATCATCGCAGGCGCCCAGCCAATACCGCGTATACCCAGCGCCTGCAGCCAAGGAAACTGCGCCGATAAGGCACTCAAGGGAGCAATCAACAAGCCAAATAACGCCAGACTGGGGATGGTTTGAAAGAAATTAAGTACGGCGAAGATGGCGTTCTGTGTTCTGGTGTAATTCAGCACCACAGCCGTCAACAGTGCACTCAACAGCGCACTGGCTCCGACGGCGCCTATAACCAGCAATAAGTGGGTGTGCAACGCTTGAGCAAAGGGCCCAGACTGACTGCGGTATTCACGCACCAGCGCCAGACTGTCTAGCCAACCGAGCTGTACACACAGCCACCACGCCGACATCACCAGCAACCCCATACTCCAGGTGCTCAGACGCCCGGCCTGCAAGCGGTGTTGCAGTTCAAGCGCTAACAGCAAGGCGAAAAACAGCAGCAGCCAAAACCCGGCGGCTGGCGCGCTGCGCGCAAAGGGTTGGTCTGTGGGAATAATAAAATGGCCGAACCAACTGAGGCTCAAAGGCATTTGCATCAGCAGCACCATCACAATGGCATAAGACCATCGCAATGACAGGCTCGGTAAGCGGCTTAATACCATCAAACCCAGCAGGCTAATGACTAAAGCACCCGCCCACGGGTAGCCCAAGGCAAGCCAGAGCGACTGGCCGTCTCCGGCGACGATACGATTCGCTTGGAAAACCGCGTAGTCCATAGTCAACAGACACAGTACGGCTGCTCCGGATAAAACCGGGATCACGCGTGATGGGCGATGGTGTGTTGGGTTCATAATGGCAGGCGTGACAGGACACTATGCCCTGCCCGCCAAATCCTAGGTTTAACGCAGACTGTTGAGGTAATCGCGGGCGACCTGCTGCGGATCGGCTCCGTTCACAGCGACATCGCCGTTGAGACGTTGCAGTATTTCCAGGCTAAGCCCGGCAAATACCGGCTCCAGCACTTCCGCAATCTGTGGATAGGCGGCGAGTACGTCGGCACGAATCAGTGGTGCGGGCTGGTAAACCGGCTGCACGCCACGAGTATCTTCCAGCACCAGTAAGTCCAACGCGGCCAAACCACCGTCGGTGCCGTAGGTCATGGCGCCATTTACACCGCTGGTCTGTTGTGCGGCGGCACGCATAGTAGCGGCCGTGTTTCCGCCCGACAGTACCAACAATTGGTCAGCACTTAAGGTAAACCCATAGGCTTCTTGAAAGGCCGGTAAGGCGCTGGCTGAATCGACAAACTCGGCACTGGCAGCGAATTTAAAGGTACCACCGTTGGCCAAGTATGCTGCTAAGTCATCCAAGGTGCGCAACTCATTAGCCCGTGCCACATCGCCGCGTACGCTCATCGCCCAAGTATTGTTGGCGTCTGCCGGACGCAGCCAAATCAGTTCGTTGGCTTGAAAGTCCAGTTCCTGTACCCGACCCCAGGCAGCGGTAGCGTCCTTCCAGACATCACTGTCGGCTTCGTCAAAGAAAAAAGCACCATTACCGGTGTACTCTGGGTAAAGATCAATTTCGCCGGAGGTGATGGCGGCGCGCATGATGGGCGTACCGCCCAACTGCAAGCGATTGGTGGTGGGAATGCCAGCCGCTTCGAGCGATTGAATGATGATATGACCCAACACCGAGCCTTCAGTATCGATCTTGGAGGACACCACGACAGGACTGCTGGCCAAAGCACTGGCGGACAATACCGAAGCGGTGAGTAAAGTGGCTAAGGAGCGCGTCGAGAAAAGCGTCTGGATGGACATGTTGGGTCCCTCTTATTTTGTACGTTCAGAGCATGAGTGAATCAGTATAGAAGACCACTTTACTCAGTGAAAGGAGGCTTACGGCGCAGGCGCGCTTTCAGATCCTAGTTCGGGTTCTTGGTGTTGCCGCTGAAGAGCGATGGCAAAGCGTATGCTGGTGCCGGCTTTTTCAGTGGATTGGACGTGCAGGCTGGCGTCCAGCTTTTGCAATAACGTCAATGCAATGGTCAGTCCTGAGCCAAGTCGGTGCTGCTGATCCGGTGTCGCTGCTTGCTGCCAAAAGGCTTGAATGGCAGCCACCAAATCAGGCGTCATGCCAGAGCCAGAATCGCGTACTTCGAAGGCACAGTAGACCACATCATCCGTTAGCCCCTCCATTTCTACCAATAACTTCACAAAGCCGGCTTGTGTGTGTTGTAAAGCGTTTTCCAACAGACGCAAACAGATGGTGTGTAAGGTCGTAGCTGGGCCGATAACCGGCGGCGGCGGGTCGGTGTGTTCTGTCAGCTCGGCGCGGAAGAACAGCTGTCCACTTTCCTCTTGAGTATCAAACCACGCATCGAATTGACTGAGCCAATCGTTGATCATCATGGGCTCGCGGTCGACGATGTAGCCATCGGCCAAGACCTGTTCGAGGTGGCTAAGATCGCTGATATAACGCGCGCCTTCTTGGCTGGCTACCAATGCTTGGTTGAGTAGTTCGTGGCGCTCTTCGGCCAAGACGGATTGTCTTAGCTGGGTCACAGCGGCCTCGATGACGTTAAAACGCTGCTGCAGGTTACGGGTAAAGGCATAACGCCAGGAGCGTCCGGACTCCAATGCACTGCGATAGCGAGCCAGAATCTCGCGCCCCTCATCGACTTGATCTTCGTAAGCCTGCGAGCGCCGCTGTAGGTCGCGCCACGCTTTTTGCTCTGACATGTGGTACTGCCAGTACACAGCGAATGAGTGCAGTGCAGTGAGGACAGCAAACAGTAAGAACAGCAGCAGCATATGACTGCTGAACAAATGAGCGCTGACGGAAAAATAGAGAAAGAACAGCCCACTCAAACCAATATAGCCCGCCAACACCATTTGCAACGTCCAAATGCGGCGTTCGTGCCGTGTCCAATACAGGAACAACAACGACAGCAGGGCAAACCACAGCCAGGTGATGTTGATGAATGCGGCCTTGCTCAGCAATACATAGCTACCCAACAATAAAACTGCCCCCAGGCCGGCACCCCAGTTCAACACGCTGACATGCAAATGACTGAGACGGCGGGTACAGGCAGCCACCACCGAGGCCAACAGCAATGCGCCGGTACAAGGCAGTAGCAAGTACCAGATATGTTGCTGCATCCACGGGCTGTCCGGCCACAGCCACAAATAGCCCAAGCCGTACCAGAACCACACATGCACGACCCACAGCATGGCGGTACCCGCAGCCCACAGGAACGACCAATGGGTTTTCAGTAGGGTTTGCAGCAAATTAAACAGGAAGACCGCCAGCAAAAGTCCCGTCACCGCGCCAATGGCCAACATTTCTTGCTGTACAAAGGTTTGATAGCCGGTCTGATTCACGAGCATCATGGGGTAGAATTGCCAGTCATCGCTGGTGGCCGTGATGTAGAGCGTTTGCGGCGTGAGGTCGAAGGTCAGCGGAATGACAAAATGATTGCCGGGGAATAAGCGGCGTTGCGGGTTTTGATGGTCTCCGGTTTGATGAAAAGGGGCATCGGCCAACGCGGTGTAGGAAATGCGCAGCCGGTCAATGGACGGATTGCGCACCACCAAGTACCAGATTTGCTCGTCGCTTTGGTTGCTGATATCGGCGCGCCAATGAAAGATACCGTCATCGAAGCCACGATTAGGTACCGCCGACGGGAAGGTGCGCGCCGGGGCATCGTATTCTGGTTCCCAGTGCTCCAGCCACACGCCCGAGGCATAGTGATGCAGATCGTAGCGATGCGCGCCGTTGTGCAGTTCGATGCTATCGGCACTGACCATGCCGACCATCAGCCAGCTCAGCAGAACCAGGTTGCCGTTACGACAGGTCCGACACCATGCGCTGAAAGTCGGCCCAAACCAATGACTTATCTTTTTCATTCAGTATCTCATGGCGCATGCTGGGGTAAAGTTTGAGCTCGGCGCTGTAGCCCAGTTTACGTAACCGCTGGGTTAAGGCCCGGGGGCCCTTACCAAAGCGACCGACGGGGTCCTTGCCGCCCGCCAACAAGACCACTTGGCAGCTCGCCGGAAGATTTTTCAGGTGACTGTTTTTGCTCAGACGGCGGAAGACGTGACTGAGCTCCGACCAGAGCGCGATGGAGCAATCAAAGCCACACAGGGGGTCGGCTTGGTAAGCATCCACCACAGCAGCGTCGCCGCAAACCCAGTCGTCACTGGTGCGGTTTGGTTTGAAGTGGCGGTTGAAGGCCTCGAAAGTCAGGGCTTTGAGCAGTTTGCTGCTGGTGGTCCAGCCATATACACGGCCGAGCAAGCCGGTTACACCGGCCAGCGCAAGGCTGGGCAGCGTCTGCGGTGAGTCGGTGGCAATCAGCGCGATGCCTTTGCATTGGGTGGGCAGTGGAAAACGGCAGGCATAGTCTAAGACGGCAAAGGAACCCATGCTGTGGCCGACCAACCAAAGCGGCAGGTCGGGTGCACGCGTTGCGGCCTCGGTCAACATGACCGCCATTCGGTCGGTCACCGCATCCCAGCCAGCGGGGCCAAAATAGCCTGGCTGATCTGCTTTACTGCCATGTCCTGGGTGGTCAAAGGTAAGCACGTGCCAGCCGTGCTTAACCATGTATTGTGCGAGTGGTGTATAGCGGGCATGGTGCTCCGCCATGCCGTGACAAATAACCAAAACGCCGCGTGGCGACTCGGCGGGAAACCACTGCCAGTCAAAGTCCATCATAATCTGCTGTCTGCCTTGAGCGGAAAAGTTAAGTTAATAGGGTAACTTTAGACGCTTGTCCCCCTGTACTGCAAAAGGTTTCAACATTTGTTCGGTGTTATGGGCCCGCCCGGCACCGCTGGCAATCTTTAGCGCGCCGGTCAGGGCATCCAGTGTTTGCGCTACGATGCCGTCCAGTTCACTGGCGTAGGGGTCGCCCAACAAACTATGCGCTAGCAGATTGGCTTCGGTCATGTCGGTGTGTATCAGGTAGTGTCCGGTGCGCACGAATAGGTGATCGTTGAGTTCTTCGAGCATACGATGCCCAAGATAGGTTCTGTCTAATAGGGCAGTGAGCCCGCCCTGTGAGCTGAGTTCGCATTCGCTGATGAAGAAACTTTCCACGGCCTGCAAAATGGGCTCTACCGTGTCTTCAAGAGATAATTGGCGCGCGGCCATGGCAGCGGTTTTCAGGGATACCGGTAACTGCTCAATGTAGCGATTCAGAAAGTCGCGCAGTTCCCGTTCATCCCAAGCGTTAGAGGTGGGCAGACTTAAGGTTTGGTCCTGCCGCTGTTCGTCGCAAGCACGCGCGAACAGAATGGTCTTTTCGATATCGGTTATGGACATGAGATTAGCGCTCGAAAGTAAGAGGGATCGTGGTGCCATTGTTTGGACGGGAACCCTAGGGTGAACGTTATCCATAGTAATAAGGAGGCTAAGTCCAACTCCTCGTTCTGCATTCACCAGTATAGTGGATTGCGCACCCGCGCCAGTCATTTACGGGTAATTTTATGTTAACTTTTCAGAGCCGGCTCCAACGCAATCCCAGCCATCCCAACATCATCAGGCTGCGCAACAGCATCATGAGGGCAAACAACGCCCAAATACTGTGATTGCTCTCCATTGGCACCACTAAGCTGAGTGGCCAGTAAATGCCAAACACGCTGAGGATCAATACATTGCGCATGGCGCGTACCCATTGCAGGCCAATAAACACTCCATCCAACCAATAAGCCCACCAAGTGTAGAGCGGCATGGTGATCATCCAGATCACATATTGGCCGGCTAGCTGACGAATTTCGCTTAAGTCTGTCAGTAGAGCGATGGCAGGCTCATGCAATAAGGCAAAGATCAGGCATAAGGCAACCGCGAACAACGCTGACCACAGGCCGGTGGCGAGAATAGCCGCTTGTATGCGCTGTCGCTGGCTGGCTCCGGCGGCTCGACCGACCAGAGCCTCTGCTGCGTTGGCGAAACCATCCAACAGGGTTGAGATGACCAGCAAAAAGCTGATTAAGACGGCATTAGCAGCCACGTAGTCAGTGCCCAACCCAAGCCCTAGCTTGCTGAAATAATTAAACGCGAACAGCAAGGTAAAGGTGCGCAGTATCAACGGAGCGGCCAACTTCAAATAGTGGGTAAGTTTGGGGATATCCTTGTGAATAACCGTGGATAAGTTGTGTCTATAAAGGTAAAACGCGGTGCCGCTGTATATTAAAAAGGCTGCCAGATCACCTATGACACTGCCAGCCGCAACGCCTGCAATACCCAGATTCAGGCCGAGCACTAAGAAAACACTCACCAGAATATTCACAGCTTGTGCACAGAGTGTGGCGAATAAGTTTACTCGGGTGAGCTGAATGCCAATAAACCAGCCCGCCAATAACAGGTTCACCAGCACCAATGGTATGCTCCAGGCACGAATGGCGAGGTAAGTTTGGGCGCTGCTGGCCAATTCGCTGCTCGGTTGATAAAAAGCCAAACCGAGTGGAATGAGCCATGGCGTGGCAAACAAGAGCAGCAACCCCAGCACCGCCACGGGCGGGAGGAGTCGCAATAGCCAGCGCACAGCCAGCACGCGACCGCCGCGACCCATCAGCCATGCGGTGCTGCCGCTGGCCGCCATGGTTAGAAAATTAAACCCCCATGCAATCACCGCAAACAAATTCGCCCCCAGCGTGACGGCGGCAAGATAACGGCTTTCTCCTTGGTGCCCCATTAGACCAATGTCTACCAAGCCCAGTAGCGGTGCACTCACATTTGCCAGCATCAAGGGCCAGGCGATTTGCCAGACTCGGCGACTGTGGGTGGCATGAGCTTTTTTCAAGCGTTCGGAGAATTTTTTTTCAGTCACGTTAAGTGGATATAACTCGTTGATTCTTATTGGAAAGTTGACCTTCCTTTGACAAAAGGCTTAAATGTCGCGCCTGCGCAAGGCTGTCAGATGAAAACAAGCCCGTATATACTGCGCGACAATAGTATCCTAACCGGCCGTGAATGTGTTCACAGGCCATTCGTCCGAATTATAAAAAGTGTCGAGCCGAGGTAAAGCATGTTAAACCGACTTCGATTCCGGAGCCTGACAACAGCAGTGGTGTTCATTGCTGTTGGCCTACTCAGTGGCTTAGCCAGTGCTGAGTGGCAGGTGAATATGACCCGTGGGGTCACCGAAATCAGTAATGATGTATACAACCTGCACATGCTGATTTTCATCATCTGCTGTGTTATTGGTGTTTTGGTTTTTGGTGTAATGTTTTACGCCATGTGGGCGCATCGCAAATCACGTGGTGCAGTTGCCGAAACCTGGGACCAGAATCACAAGCTGGAAGTCGTATGGACGGTTATTCCGTTGCTTATCCTGCTCGGTATGGCGGTTCCGGCTACCATTACACTGGCGAAAATCTATGCCGACGATCCACAGGCCGATGTGACTGTGATGATCGAAGGCTACCAGTGGCGCTGGCGCTACACGTACATTGATGACAGTGGAGAAGCCCCAGTGTCTTTCTTCTCATCAATGTCTACACCGCGAGAGTCCATTGCGAACGTGGTTGATAAGCCAGAAAACTACCTCCTCGAAGTCGACAATGCTCTGTATCTGCCAACGGATCGCTCTATTCGCTTTCTGATTACCGCCAACGACGTCATCCACTCATGGTGGGTGCCCGCGTTTGCAGTGAAGAAAGACGCCGTGCCGGGCATCATCAATACGGCCAACACCTTTATTTTGGAAGAAGGCACCTACCGCGGTATGTGCGCTGAGTTGTGTGGTCGTGACCATGCCTTTATGCCGATCGTTGTTGAAGCGGTCAGTCCGGAAGCCTTTGACGATTGGATGAGCGAACAGCGCGCGGAAGCCGTTGCTTTGGCCGAGTTGACCTCGAAAGAATGGACGCTGGACGAGCTGTCTACCCGTGGCCAGCAGGTCTACAACACCTTCTGTGCCGCTTGTCACCAGACATCTGGCCAGGGTATTCCTGGTGTGTTCCCATCGATGATTGGGTCACCTAAGGTGGTTGGTTTGCCCGATGAGACCATTGATGTCTTGGTGAACGGTGTGCGTGGTACCGCCATGCAAGCGTTCGGCAACCAGTTGAGCGACGTGGATTTGGCTGCGGTAGCGACTTACATCCGCAACTCTTGGGGTAACAATATGGGTGATGTTATTGAGCCCATGGATGTCATCAACTTTAAAGCCGGACTATAAGGAGGCCAAACATGACTGCTGTTTCTGCTCATGATGATCACGCGCACGCGGATCACGACCACCACGGTCCGGCGAAAGGCTGGACCCGTTGGGTATACACAACGAACCATAAAGACATCGGTGCGATGTATATGTGGTTCAGCTTTGCGATGTTTTTGTTAGGCGGCTTCTTTGCCATGATCATCCGCGCCGAGCTGTTCCAGCCCGGATTGCAGCTGGTACAGCCTGAGTTCTTCAACCAGATGACCACCATGCACGGTTTGATCATGGTGTTCGGTGCCGTCATGCCAGCGTTCGTTGGCTTGGCTAACTACATGATCCCGGTCATGATCGGGGCGCCCGACATGGCCTTGCCGCGTTTGAACAACATGAGCTTCTGGATTTTGCCTTTTGCTTTCTTGTTGTTGGTAAGTACCCTGTTCATGCCCGGCGGTGGCCCTAACTTCGGTTGGACGTTCTATGCGCCGCTGTCGACGACTTACGGTCCGCCGTCTACCGTGTTCTTTATCCTGTCGATGCACATCATGGGTATTTCATCCATTGCTGGTGCGATCAATATCATTGTAACCATCTGGAACATGCGTGCGCCTGGCATGGACTGGATGAAGATGCCGTTGTTCGTCTGGACTTGGTTGATCACAGCTTTCTTGCTGATCATGGTTATGCCGGTTCTGGCTGCTGTAATCACCATGATGCTGCTGGATATTGCCGGTGGTACGTCGTTCTTTAACGCCGCCGGTGGTGGTAGCCCGATTTTGTTCCAGCACCTGTTCTGGTTCTTCGGTCACCCTGAAGTGTACATCATGATCCTGCCTGCCTTTGGTATTGTCAGCGCCATCATTCCTGCGTTTTCACGTAAGAAACTGTTTGGATATGCGTCCATGGTTTACGCTACTGCGGCCATCGCTATCCTGTCGTTCTTCGTTTGGGCACACCACATGTTTACCGTGGGTATTCCCTTCGTTGGCCAGATGTTCTTTATGATCGCCACCATGATCATTGCGGTGCCGACCGGGGTTAAGGTATTCAACTGGATCGCCACCATGTTCCGTGGTTCGATTACCTTCGAAGTACCGATGTTGTTCTCCATCGCCTTCGTGGTGTTGTTCACCATCGGCGGTTTCTCTGGCTTGATGCTGGCGATTGCTCCGGCTGACTTCCAGTATCACGACACCTACTTTGTGGTCGCACACTTCCACTATGTACTGGTGCCGGGTGCTGTGTTCTCGATCATGGCCGGTGTTTACTACTGGTTGCCGAAGTGGACTGGTCACATGTTCCATGAAGGTTTGGCGAAAACACACTTCTGGTTATCGTTTATTGCGGTCAACATTACCTTCTTCCCGCAGCACTTTGTAGGCTTGGCCGGTATGCCGCGTCGTATCCCCGACTATCCGTTGCAGTTCGCTAACTTCAACATGATTTCCAGTATGGGTGCGTTCCTGTTCGGCTTGAGTCAGCTGTTGTTCCTGTTCATCGTCGTGAAGTGCGTGATCAGTGGCAAAAAAGCGGAAGCTAAGCCGTGGGAAGGTGCAGAAGGTCTGGAGTGGGATTTACCGAGCCCAATGCCTTACCACACCTTCGAAAAACCGCCGGTGATCAAGTAAGTGAATTCGTGAATAAAGGTTAATACGATGACTGACGAAACTAAACCAAAGTCGCACGCTAAAGTAGTTACTCAGCTGGTGTTGATCACCGTGGGTATGGTGGCCTTTGTGTTTATCGGTCTGGTGCCTATGTATTACTGGATCTGTGAGATTACCGGCATCGGCGGACGGACGACGTCCGCCACCAGTGCTGCTTATGTCATGGAAGTTGATGAAAGTCGCTCACTGCGAGTGAACTTTCTGGCCAGTAATCAGGCCGACATGCCCTGGGAATTCCGCGCCATGACGTCTACTGTCAATGTGCACCCCGGTGAGCAGGCCACGGTGATGTTCTATATTAAGAACACCACGCGGCAGACCATGACGGCACAGGCGGTACCGAGCCTCAGTCCATTCTACGTCACCGAATACTTTCACAAAATTGAGTGCTTCTGTTTCGAACAACAAACACTGGAGCCCGGCGAGTCGATGGAAATGCCTATGCACTTTTTTGTCGATAACCGTGTACCAGAACAGATAACGAGCATTGCCCTTTCCTACTCCCTGTTTAATCTACCGGATGTAGCAAAGTCGCGAGTGAAGGAGAAACTATAAATGTCAGCAGCTTCAGGTAAGACTCCGGCCTACTACGTGCCGGAGCAAAGTAAACTTCCTATTTGGATGGCGTTCGCGCTGTTCCTGACCGTCATTGGTACCGCCTTAATGCTCCAAAAAGGCGCGGGAATGACCGACAGCCATTTGGGTATCTGGGTATTCTTTGCCGGTGCTTTGGTCTTGGCAGCGACCATGTACAACTGGTTTGTGATCGTGGCAAAGGAAAACATGGCGGGCATGAACAGTGCGCAGCTTAAAGCTTCCTTCGTGTACTCGATGAAATGGTTCATCGTGTCTGAAGCGATGTTCTTTGCCGCGTTCTTTGGCGGGCTGTTTTATATCCGCTTGTTCGAGCTGCCTTGGATGGCCGGTGAAGGCGCTAAAGCGGTGACCGGTATGCTGTATGACGGCTTTACCTATACCTGGCCATTGCTGACCAATCCGGTTCCGTCAGAAGTACCGGGTCCACGTGAAGCCATGCATTGGATGCTGCCGTTGATCAATACCATCATCCTGGTGACCTCGAGTGTGACGTTGCATTTCGCCCATCACGGGTTGATTGCCGGGCACCGTAGCCAACTGAAGAAATGGCTGGTTGCCACCATCGCTTTGGCGTTGGTGTTCTTGTGCTTGCAGGCGTACGAGTACTATGAAGCCTATGCACACCTTGGCTTGACCCTGAATTCAGGCATCTACGGTTCAACGTTCTTTATTCTGACCGGCTTCCACGGCGCGCACGTGATCTTGGGTACCATCATGTTGATCGTGATGGCGGTGCGGGTATTTAAAGGTCATTTCACGGCGAACGATCACTTCGGTTTCGAGGCGACGGCGTGGTATTGGCACTTTGTTGATGTGATCTGGTTGATTCTGTTTGTGCTGGTCTACCTGATCTAGCGATTGTCGCTAAAGGCTGATTTTGATCGGCCTTTCTGTTAAAATCGGCGCCGCCCACTGGGCGGCGTTTTTGTCTGCCGCTGCCCAGTCAGCGCGCGCTGGTGGTCAACGATTTAATAGGTGCCGTGCCACGGTGCTTGCATTGTCAGTTGTCCGGAGAATACGCCGAACAGGATCGTAACAATCAGTGTCACGGCCAGAGCGACCCGCCACATTAGCCAGTATTGTGTTTTTTGCCCACTGGTGGTCGTCCAAAGGTGTTTTGCTGCGGTAATCAAGGCAATAATCATGGCGATGGTCAGTAGGACAATCAGTATTTTTAGCATGGGAATGAGTCCAGATGCGATTTAATCCAGGCTGGCCAATGTCGTTGTTTGTGGCCCTCTTTCTGCCGCTGACGCTCGGTCTTGGCAGTTGGCAGCTTAACAGGGCTGCGGAAAAAAACCAGATCCTCGCTGATTATGTGCAAGATCAAGAGGGTGCAGTTCGGCCTTGGCAAGGTTTTGATCGACACGCGCCAGGTACTAAACTCGGGTTCTGTGTGGATGTCGGCGGTGAACACTGGTTTCTCGACAACCGCACACACGACGGACAAGTGGGTTATGAGGTCTTTTTGCCAGCGCAGCATTGTGATAGCGCTGCACCCGTTTTACTGAAGTTGGGGTTTATCGCTGCATCGGGGCCGCGCACCCAGTTGCCATTGTTGCAGCCCGAGCGTTGGCTGGGTCAGCAACAGATAGAGGGCGAGGTTCGCCCACGCCCACCGGAGCCCATGTTGACTGGCCCGGCTGAAGACATGGGGCTACAACGTTGGCGCGTGCAAAGCCTTGAGCGGACGCCAGAAGGAAGCTTTATCGAGCCAGCAACCTTGCTTGTTCAGGTAAAAACGCCGCAGGACTGGCAGTTAGTGGATGCTTGGCAGCCGGTGAATATGGCACCAGAGCGCCACCTAGGGTACGCCATTCAGTGGTTCGGTTTGGCCGTGGTATTGGTTATAGGTTTCTTGATTTGGGGCGTTCATCGCGCCGCTGATTTGCAACGAGGTAAACATGAATAGCGCTAACACCACACCGCAGGCGAAGGCCGGCTACAAAGCGTGGCAACTGTATATTGTTTTGCTGACGCCATTGGTGGTCATCTTGTCATCGACCTTGCTCTATTTCTCCGGTTGGGTTCAGCCAACGGATACAGTTAATCAGGGCGCTCTGATTCAGCCTCCGGTCGATATTGCCGACACCCAATTAGTAAAAGAAGACCGTTACTGGTGGTTGCTGACCAGCAGTTTGGAGGGGTGTGACGCAGCGTGCGAAGAGCAGTTGTTCTGGGTGCAACAGGTACATATTGCCTTGGGTAAAGAAAGTACGCGGGTGCGCCGCCACTTGCTGACGACAGAGCCCGTGGCCCTGCAGCAAGATTACCCTGGCCTGATAGAAAGCACTGGTAACTTAGCGCCATTAGCACAAGAAAACCCTGTGCAGTTATTTGTCGTAGACCCGCTGGGTAACGTCATGATGAAGTTCGATAGTGAACATCGCTACGAGCAGGTTCTGAAAGATCTGAAAACCCTCCTAAAGCGTTCATCTATAGGTTGATGCATTATGTTGAGTCGTCATTTGTCTCGTCCCGGTTATCGACTGGCCTTTGCGTCAGTGCTGTTTTGTTCTGTCGTCATTGCTTTAGGCGCGTTCACACGCTTGGTGGATGCCGGTCTTGGCTGCCCAGACTGGCCGCTGTGTTACGGCCATCTGTGGGCGCCCTTGGCGGAAGCTGATATTCAAGCGGCCAATGAGGCTTGGCCAGATTTTCCAGTCGACCATTCGATCACTTGGCCTGAAATGGTTCACCGTTATGTCGCCGCTATTCTTGGCTTTATGGTACTGGGTCTGTGGTGGATTACTTTTCGGAATCGTCACCTGCCAGGGCAGCCTATTAAGTTACCCATCCTTATTGGTCTGGTCATAGTATTGCAAGCGGCCTTTGGCGCCTGGACGGTAACCTTGAAGCTGTGGCCGCAAGTCGTCACGGCACATTTGTTGGGCGGGTTCACGACCTTCACCCTGCTCTGGTTGCTCACGTTGCGTTACTCGGGTTGGCAACCGCGCCAACTTATCCAGACTCGGGGCTTGAGTCTGCGTCTTGGTCTTATCGTTTTAGTCATGACGGTCATTCAAATCGCTCTTGGCGGTTGGGTGTCGTCGAACTATGCCGCATTGGCCTGCCCAGATTTTCCTACCTGTCAGGGGTATTGGGTCTATCCTTATGGCTATGATGTCGGGTTCGACTTCAATCAGCAGGTAGGGCCGAATTACTTAGGTGGGCAGTTGGACGTCGAAGGTCGAGCAGCTATTCACTACGTTCATCGGGTCGGTGCGTTGGTTTTAACGGTGTTGACGCTGCTGTTTGCCTGGCAGGCGTTGCGCGCCGGTTTACGCCGCTTGGCGGCAGTGATGGTGGGCTTACTGGCGGTGCAGATTGCTTTGGGCATTATCAACGTAGTGTATGCCATTCCCTTGTGGGCGGCCACAGCACATAATGGTGTGGCGGCGTTGTTCCTGTTGTCTGTAGTGACCCTGCTGTATCGAATTTACCGTGAGGTGTCCTATGGGAAATAGTATTGCGACCACTGACTGGCGCGCTTTGAGCGCTGATCTGTGGGAAATGTGCAAACCTAAAGTTGTGTTGCTGATGATCATTACTTCATTGGTCGGCATGGCTTTGGCGACACCCGGCTGGGTAGACCCCTGGGTATTGGTGTTTGGCAACCTCGGTATCGCGTTGGTTGCGGCCAGTGGCGCGGCGATCAACCATATTGTGGATGAACGTATTGATCAGAGGATGCAGCGTACCGAGCGTCGTCCGATAGCAACGGGACGGGTAACGCCCACTATGGGCGTTGCATTCGCTGCGGTACTGGCCTTGATTGGTAGCGTGCTCTTGGTGGTGTTCACTAACGTACTGACCATGTGGCTGACCTTGGCGGCATTGGTGGGTTATGCGTTTATTTATACCGGTTTCCTGAAGCGTGCCACGCCACAGAACATCGTGATCGGTGGTTTAGCCGGTGCCGCGCCGCCGTTATTGGGTTGGGTGGCCGTCACCGGACAGGTCGATCCGATGGCCTTGTTGTTGGTCTTGATCGTCTTTACTTGGACACCGCCCCACTTCTGGGCGCTAGCGATTCATCGCCGTGACGACTATGCGCGTGCTGAAGTACCGATGCTGCCCGTGACGCATGGTGTGGCCTACACTCAGCTGTTCATCATTCTCTATACGTTCCTATTGACCGTCGTGACCGCACTGCCTTTTTTGATCTTGGAAGCGGGCCGACTGTATCTGCTGGCAGCGATCTTATTGAATTTGCGTTTTCTGTACTGGGCGTTTCGTCTGCGTGAGGATGTGAAGCACGCCATGCCGACGTTTAAGTACTCCATCACCTATTTATTGTGGTTGTTTACCGCGTTGTTGGCAGATCATTATTTGACGATGTTTTTAGGCACTGCCAGCTGAGCCCTAACGGGTGCTGGCCAGTTGCCTGAGGGTGCGGCCTAGGTCGCTTGGTAGGGGCGATACCACTCGGAGAGCTTGGCGGTTAGGGCATCGGTGCCGGTGCCTTTGAGTGAGGAGAAGAGCTGTGCGCTGACGGTATCTGCCACTTCCTCAATGCTTTTACGCACTTCCAACAAGGCTTTTTGCTGCGCGCCACGCTTTAATTTGTCCGCTTTGGTCAGCAAGATGTGAACGGGAATATCGGCATCTACTGCCCATTGCAACATGGCTTGGTCGAATTCCTTGAAGGGGTGGCGTACATCCATCAGCAGCACCAAGCCAATGAGTGAAGTGCGCTTTTGTAAATACTCCTCGAGGTGCGCGTCCCAGGCTTTCTTCAGCGCCTTTTCAACACGGGCAAAACCGTAACCGGGCAGATCCACTAGGCGCAGGCCCGGAGAGCCAAAGTGGAAATAATTGATTTGTTGCGTGCGCCCCGGTGTTTTACTGGTGCGCGCCAGTTTGCGGCTTTGCGTCAAGGTGTTCAATGCACTGGATTTACCTGCATTGGATCGCCCGGCAAAGGCGATTTCCGCACCGGTATCGGGCGGACAGAATTTGAGGGAAGGCGCACTCAACATGAATTGCGCTTGATGAAAATTGATTAGCTCAGTCATAAGGGCCCGACTCAGGGTATGGTTAAAGAGTTATGATGCGGCAGTGTAGCAAAATCTTTCTTCTATTGTTGCTCAGCAGTGGGGTATTCGCCACAGAGTTTGCGCCCGGAGAGGTTGTGCAACGCTTTTGCGCCAGTTGCCATGCTCGCGGTATCGCGGGTGCGCCACGCAGCGGCGATGTGTCGGATTGGAGCGCGCGCTTGGCACAGCATAGTTTTGACGAGATTGCGGAGCGCGGTTGGCAAGGCTCACGCCGCATGCCCCCAAAAGGCTATTGTCAGCGTTGCAGTTATGACGATTTCGTGGCGGCATTGGAAGAGATGTTGCCGCAACAATTGCTCCCATAGGCGCGGATGGTTAAACTAACGCCCATCTCAGATTTATACCCCTACTTAATATTGGAAGGCACAATGAAAAAGACCATCACGGCAGCGCTCGCAGTGTTCGGGCTCGTTGCATTCGCACAAGCAGAGGGCGACGTCGCTCGCGGTGAAGCATTATCAGTAACCTGTTCAGCTTGCCACGGCACGGACGGTAACAGTGCCGACGCGGCCAACCCCAAGTTGGCTGGCCAAAATGCTCGCTACACCTTTGAGCAGTTACTGGCATTTCAAACAGGTGACCGTGTTAACGCGGTTATGTCGGGTTTCGCTGCTCCCTTGAGTGAGCAGGACATGTGGGACCTGGCGGCTTTTTACGAGGCGCAAACCGGTACCGTAGGTGAGGCAGATGCCGAATTGGTTGCGTTGGGTGAGCGTATTTACCGTGGTGGTATCGTGGAGTCTGGCGTTGCAGCCTGTATCGCTTGCCATGGACCGAACGGTAACGGTAATGCACCGGCCGGTTTCCCGCGCGTCAGTGGTCAGCATGCGGCTTACACCGCCGCGCAACTCTACGCTTTCCGTGAAGGTTACCGTGCCGCAGAACCCGCTGCTGATGCCCGTATGACTGATGGCGAGAGCATGATGATGCGCAGTGTGGCGTACAAAATGCGCGACTTCGAAATTGAAGCCGTGGCGGCCTATATCCAAGGACTGCATTGATCCCCAAGTTTAGGTTAAAGCAACTGTAAAAAGACGGCCTTGGCCGTCTTTTTTATGTCTAATAGCGGAACATAAAATGTTAGGCTGATTGCCAAACAACACAGGACATAACCATGTTACGACGTAGTATTGCTGTATTCAGTAGCCTTGTCGCGGGATTACTCCTGGCGGTAACCGTACAAGCCCAAGCGTTACAAGAAGGTACCCACTATCGGGTCATTGCCCAGCCCTTAAATGTCGCTATCCCTTCGGGCAAAGACGGCATCATTCAAGAATTTTTCTGGTACGGATGTATCCATTGTTTTAATTTAGAAACAGCGATTCAGCGCTTCAAAGCCGAGTTGCCTGATAACTTGGTCTTTGAGGAAGTTCCAGCGACCTTCAGCCCAGTACACGAGCTGCATGGGCGCGCGTTCTACACTTGGCAGTTCCTGAACATGCCGGAAGACACACACATGGCGATCTACAACGAAATATTCGTTAATCGGAATAACCTGCGGACGGAGCGTGATTTGGCGGCTTTCTTTGCTCGGCAAGGCGTTTCAGAAGATCGCTTTCAGCAAATGTTTAATTCGTTTTCCGTGCGTACCAAAACACGCGTAGCACAAAACATGACCGCGCAGGCGCAAGTGCGAGGCACGCCGTCTGTTTTGGTGAATGGCCGTTATCTGATTGAGAGTGGTTTGCCCGGCGTAAGAACCAACGAAGACATGCTGCGTATTGCTCAGCAATTGGCGCTACAGGTCGCCGCTCAATAAAGACGTTGCAATGGCACGTCAGTCTTTTTCGGAGGACGAAACCCCCTCGGGCTCAACAGTACGCTGTGACCCGATGCGGGGTTGATTAGACAAAACCAGCCGGTGGTATTAACCGGCTGGTTTAAGTTCAACCTAGCCCAATAACTCTAAGTCCCAGTCACCCAGCTCTTGACGTAACTTCTGGCGTTCCAAGTGATCTTCTACTGCACGACGTGCCGCTAATTTGCGGTGATTATTGTGGCGTTTGTTTTCATTGCTCTCTGATGCCTTGTGCAGACTATCATCTTCGATATTTGCCAACTCGATTTCAAACAAGTTCACTGACATACACGACTCCTTGATAAAGCAGCAGCAGGATCTTTAGATCTTGCCTTTTGTTATTTTTTTTCTGCCAACGCCTTTTTAAGGCTGCCCCATTTTAAAACATTGGCGATACAGGCACAAATTCTATGCTCAGTTTCTGACCAATAGATGACAATTAGGGCGCATTTTTAGGCATTAGCAGCGTCATGCTCTGGTTAAGCAAGTGCAGTGCCAATCAAGGGAGGGTTAGTGAAGGAGCAACGGCGACTGATCGGTGTCGTCGTTATGGTGTTGTAAGTAGGTATTCAGCGTCTCGCCTTTTAATGGTTCGACGTAAAAGGGCCCTTCGAGTGAGCAAATATCCAGCTCCGCCAATACTTCTGGGGTGGGTACGCTGACGATACCGGTGACGGCAATATGCCATTCCAGTTGTTGTGCCACACCGAGTAGAAGGTGTGTTTGCTGGTTGGTTCGGCGTGCTTGAAGCATCGCATAGCCGACACGCAAGGTGGTCAGTGGCAGACGACTGAGTTCATCCAGCGACAAGTTGGTGCAACCGAGGCACTCCATACTGATTTGAACGCCATGGTCGCGCAATAAGGCCAGCTGTTTGAGAATGGCTTCATAGCGGCTGGTGTCCAGATGGTGTGCCAACAGCGAAATTTCCACTCGGTGCGCAGCGCAACGGGCGTCTTTGATCGCCCGTAGGACGACGGAACTGAAGTGCTCTTGGCTGGCAGTCATACCGCTTACGGGAAACGACAATACCGGTGCAGTTGCATAAAGCGCAGGGACGGTAATGCTTTGCAGCGTACGTATGGCTTCACTCAGAAGTTGATGCAACAGTCGGTCTTCCAACTGACGCTCACGCGCTAACTGAAACAACGGTTCATCACGTTGCCATTGCCGGTCGTCACCTAGTACAGCGTGCGCACGGATGCCGTAGGGTAAACCCTGCGTGGGCTCAAACTGCGTTAAATACAGTAGCGGCGTCTGCAGGTTGGCCAGAATATCTTTAAGGTAACCAGCGATGGTGGCACGCTCAGCGTCGGTGTACTGTAGGGGCTGGCCTGCCAGCACCACTTGATTCCCGCCATTGATTTTTGCTTCTTGTAACGCACTGCGGGCGTCACTGAGGCACTGATGTACATTGTTCTGATCCAGCACCACCAAGCCGAGTGACGCGCTGGTCAACACCTCTGCGTGTTCGAGCATCAATGGCCGATGAATATCCTGTACGATTTGCATGGCGAGGTGTTTCAAACGTTCTGCGGTTTCATAATGCGAAAACAGCAAGGCAAACTCATCGCCGGTCAGTCTAGCCACCATAATGAGGGGGGCGCCATATTGATTTAGGCGAGCGGCGATGTGCTCCAGCATTTGGTCGCCGGTAGCGTGGCCGTGCGTGGTGTTGATGTGTTGAAAGCCATCAAGATTCAGCAGCCCGAGCGCCAGCTGCTCTGTTGGCAGACGGTCCATCCGCCGATAGTAGTCTAGGTGTTGATGAAAGTAATCGCGGTTCGGTAGCCCTGTTAAGGCGTCGAAATGGTCGAGCTTACGGGTAGTGGTGCTTTGCTGGAGGCTGAGATCACGACAGAAACACAGGTAATGCTCAACCTTGCTGCCGGCGTACACCGAGCGGATGCTCATAAACAATGGAAAAGCCGTGCCGTCGGCACGCTTCTCGAGTATGTCACCCTCCCAGTGGCCACGCTGTTGCAGACTGTCGCTGATGCGTTCAATCAGCTCACTGTGACTGCAATGTTGCCACGCGTGATTTATCCATTCCGCCGGGGAGCGCCGAATCATGTCAGAAAACGCGGGGTTCATGGCAGTAACACGGAAGTCCGTATCCAATACCAGTAGCGGGTCTCGGGTGCCATTAAACAGACTGGCGGCCAAGGTCAGTTCGCGTTCACGGGTCACCTCGTTGGTGATGTCGCGGCGTGTTCCCAATACCCGCCCCGGACGACGGCGGGCATCGTAGGAGATCGTGCGGCCAATGTCTTCCACCCAGCGCGGTTCCGCCGTGTTGGTTCGATAACGCAACACTAAGCGCGCCGAACGCCCCTTAAGGTGTTCCATGATGGCACGTCTTACTTGCGGGAAATCATCTGGGTGGACAAATTGTCGAAGGCTCAGTAGTTCGCCCTGGGAGCGTTGGCCAAAGGCGCCATCCGGACCATCAATGGTCAGCGTACGATGGTTGATGTCCCAGTCCCATACCGCCAAATGACTGGCATGCATGGCTAACTGCAGCTTTTGTTCACTCTGTTGTAGCGCACGCGTGTAGGCGTTATTCAGGCGCATTTCGGTGCTGAGTTGACGGTTGCTTTGTGCCAAGGCGAGAGTGCGATCATCGACCAAGCGCGCCATATCGGCGCGTCTTTGATGCAGTGAGTGCCGCAAGCGTCGTTGTTTGAGTGCTTGCTCGCGCGCGCCAAAATACTGATAAATGTTGATCAGCCAGGAAGTGCCGGCCAGCGCCGCCAGGCCAATGGTTAAAAACCAAGGAGGGCTAATTGGCGACCACCACCAAAGCACAGCAGCTGTACTGCAGCTTACGCCTAAGAGCAGCAAGCCGAGCGCTGTCATGGGCGCCCGACGCAGACGTAACAGTATGAAACGCAGCCAGCGAGGCTGACTTTGGTGGGCGACTGATAACGGTGAAAAGTGCATCTTCTTGTATATATATACAGCTAAGTTAGAATGCCGATGCATATCAGGAAAACGATAACGCCCTTAGCTGTCTCCAGTTCCTGCCATAAAGAATATATACCCCAGTGCGCTGCCATCGGACACCGTAACTTGTCTGAGGTTCCTGCCCTAAAGGTAGTCGTCAGTGCCGTAAAAAGCCATCTTTCGGAGGAATACATGTCCATTATTGACCGTTTGCACAGCCTCAATCCGCCGCAACGCGACGCGGTGAAGGCCGACGAGCAGCATTTGCTGGTCTTAGCGGGCGCGGGCAGCGGTAAGACCCGGGTTTTGACCCACCGTATTGGCTGGCTGTTAGAAACCGGGTTAGCGGCGCCTACCGGCGTGCTGGCGGTGACCTTTACCAACAAGGCGGCGCGCGAAATGCGTCATCGCTTGGAGACTTTGCTGGAGCAACCGGTACGCGATATGTGGATCGGTACCTTCCATGGCCTGGCCAACCGCTTGTTACGGCAACATCATCTCGAAGCACGCTTGCCGCGGGAGTTTCAAATCCTCGACAGCGACGATCAACTGCGCTTGATCAAACGCACGATGAGCGAGCTCGGCTTATTGGACAGCACCCTGGAACCCAAGCAAGTGCAGTGGTTTATCAATGAGCAAAAAGACGAAGGTAAGCGCGCCGAACACCTGGCCCCGCCACGGGACCCCTTTGCCCGCCATTGCCAAGCCGTTTATGCCGCCTACCAGCAGGCCTGTGATCGGGCTGGCGTAGTCGACTTTGCTGAATTGTTGCTGCGAGCGCACGAGTTGTGGCGTAATAACCCGGCCTTATTAACGCACTATCAGGCGCGTTTTCGCTATGTACTGGTCGACGAGTTTCAAGACATCAACACCATCCAATACGCGTGGATTCGTATCCTTTTAGGTACTACTGGGCACCTTACGGTGGTCGGCGACGACGACCAATCCATTTATGGCTGGCGTGGTGCTAAGGTTGAGACCATCCACCAGTTTCAAACCGACTTTCCCGCTGCGCGGCTGATCCGCTTGGAGCAAAATTATCGCTCGACCAAGACCATTCTGGCGGCGGCCAATGCGGTGATCGAACAGAATCAAGGCCGCCTCGGCAAAGAGCTGTGGTCCGACGGTGACGATGGCGAACCAATACAACTCTACGCGGCCTATAACGAGCAAGACGAAGCACGTTTTGTTGCCGAGCAGATCGAAACCTGGGTCGAGGAGGGTCAGTCGGCTGACGACGCTGCTATTCTCTACCGCTCCAACGCCCAGTCGCGGGTGATCGAAGAAGCCCTTTTGCGTGCCCGCATTCCGTATCGTATTTATGGCGGCATGCGCTTCTACGAGCGCCTAGAAATTCGCAATGCCTTGGCTTATTTGCGCCTGATCGCCAACCCGCTCGACGACACCGCCATGGAGCGTGTCATCAATGTGCCGCCACGCGGTGTGGGTGAAAAGTCACTCGAAAAGATCCGTCAACTGGCGCGTGAAGAAGGTTTTTCACTGTGGGAGGCGGCGCGTCAAAGCATTGAGTTGAAACTGGTCAGCAGCAAGGCGACAAACGCCCTGACCGCTTTTTTTGCTTTGCTGGAAGAGCTCCAAAGCAGTCGGAAACACCTTGAATTGGCTGAGTTGATGAGCACCCTGCTCGACATGACCGGCTTGGTGGACTACCACAAGCAGGAAAAAGGCGAGCGCGGTCAAGCGCGCGTCGAAAACTTACAGGAACTGGTAGGCGCCTTACGCAGCTTTGAAGTGGATGAAGAGCAAGACCCACTGACCGAATTCCTGGCGCAAGCCAGTTTGGACGCGGGAGAGTCGCAGGCTGATGAGCACGAATCGGCGGTTACCCTGATGACGCTGCATTCGGCCAAAGGCCTCGAATTTCCGGTGGTCTTTATGGTTGGCTTGGAAGAAGGTCTGTTTCCGCACAAGCGCTGCTTGGAGGACCCTGAACAGCTCGAAGAAGAGCGTCGCCTGTGCTACGTCGGTATCACCCGCGCGGAACAAAAGCTGTATCTGACCCACGCCGAAAGCCGCCGCCTCTACGGGCAGGACAATTTCAATCGTCTGTCGCGCTTTGTGCGGGAAATACCCGGCGACTTGATTGCCGAAGTGCGCTTGAACATGCAGGTGTCGCGCCCGGTCAGTTGGCAAGGCAGTGCGGTACAGGACCAGCCGGCGCCCATTCAGCTCGGTGCCTTGGTACGCCACCCTATTTTTGGCGATGGCGTGGTACTGAATTTCGAGGGCGTCGGACCTAATGCCACGGTGGCGGTCAACTTTGCTGACGAAGGCGTGAAGCAATTGGTGTATCAATTCGCCAAATTGGAAGTCATCGGCTAGTTTTTTTCTGTTCCCTGTAGTTGTGGCGGCGCAGTCGTTATACTATCGGCCCAAACACAATAACAACACTCTGGTCTAAGACTCACATGTACGACGACAGTTTTTCGCCCAACCCGCAAGGAGAGCTCATGCTCCGAGTGGTGCCAATGATTGGTGATGCAAATCCGAACGGCGATATTTCTGGTGGCTGGTTGGTCACTCAGATGGATACCGCTGCTTCACTGATGGCGAGTAAGATTGCTCGTGGTCGCGTCACCACCATGGCGATTGGCGACATGTCGTTTGTGCGTCCGGTGCGCGTGGGTTCGGTGGTGTGCTGCTACGCCATGTTGAAGCAAATTGGTCGCAGTTCGTTACGTGTTACCGTTGAAGTCTGGTGTCGTATGCCGGAAGAAGATCAGCGGCAAAAGGTAACGGAAGCAGAAATTACCTACGTCGCCATCGACGAGCAGCGCCGTATACGGCCGATTCCAGAGACCGCAAAGACTACCTGAAACAGACACTCTCATTCGATGCATTGAACTTGGAGATGTCTTTATGTTGCGTTCCTTTATCCGCAGCGCACTAGGGCCAGCTGCCGTTGTGCGTGCCTTCTTGGTTTGCGCGTCCGCCCTCTTGCCCCTCAACGTGGGTGCGCAAAATAACCCGCAACCGATCTTGCAGCTCAGCAGCGACGCCATGGATGTAGCAGAATCTACGGTACTGACCGGCAGCGCCGCCGACGAGCGCCGTGCTACGGTTGCCTTGACACGTGGCACGGTGCGTTGGCGCGTCAGTGCTGAGTCCGCAGGCTGTGAGCGCGACTTCGGAGCCCCACCAGATCATTCAGGCCTCGCCGCCTTTAATACCCCACATGAGTTGCAAGCCTGCAGTGACCGCTGGTTTGAAACGCGCGTTGTGTTGCCCGGCAATTACCACTTTACCCTCACCCAAGAGCGCGGCACCTATCGAGTTAGTATTGTGCGTGCCACCACGGCCGCCGCTGCGCCACCCCGCCGCCAGCCACCACCAGTGCAGTGTCCCGTATGGTCAGGCCACGCGGTGGCAATTCCAGTGGGTGATGCTTTTGCCGAGGGCCAATGGGTACGCGACTTCTACAGCGGGCAAAGGGCTCAAGTGAATCAAGGTCAGGTCTATATTACACCAGCGCCAGAGAGCCACGGCTTAGTGCTGCTGGAGGCTGCACGGGCACCCGCACAGACCAATACCTGGGAAAATGCCACCGTCTATATGATCATGACCGACCGTTTCTCCAACGGCGACCCGAGTAATGACTACCCATTGGGGCGGCGTCCAGATGGGGCGGACGAAATTGGCACCTTTCATGGTGGCGATATTGCTGGGGTGATACAGCATCTGGATTATTTGCAAGCATTGGGTGTCAGTGCGGTCTGGTTAACGCCCCTGGTGGAGCAGGTACATGGCTTTGTCGGCGGCGGTACCGGTGACTTCCCGTTCTATGGGTACCATGGCTACTGGGCGCTCGACTTCACCCGTTTAGATCCCAACTTTGGTACCGAAGAGGATCTACGAGCATTAGTCAGCGCGGCGCATGCACGTGGCATCAAGGTGATTCTCGATGTGGTACTCAATCATGTGGGTTACCCCACCTTGGCGGACCTGCAAATGCAGGGTATTGATGTGTTAAAACCGGGCGCAGCAACCCAGCTGCCACCGCGTTGGCACGATTGGACGCCCGGAGTGGGCGAGAATTGGCACAGTTACGGTGAGCTGATTGATTGGCAAAGCCCACAATGGGATGACTGGTGGGGACCTGAGTGGGTGCGTGCAGACCGCCCCGGCTACCGCCGCCCGGGATCGGGTGACTTGACCATGAACTTGGCCGGTTTACCGGATTTCCTGACCGAAGACACCACGCCGAAGCGCTTGCCTCCGCAATTAGCCGGTAAGGCCGATACCGGAGCCACCGAGCTGGCTGACGCAACCCTGATGGACTATTTGATCGACTGGCATGTGCGCTGGGTGCGCGAGTTTGGGGTCGATGGCTTTCGGGCCGATACCGTGAAGCACATCGAGCTGGAGCATTGGGTCGCCCTCAAGGAAGCCGCTACTGCAGCGCATCGGGCGTGGCACGATGAGAATCCGCAAAATCCCTTGCCGTATGAGCCCTTTTGGATGGTCGCCGAGGTTTGGGCACATGGTATGTTCAAAGATTATTACTTTGATTATGGCTTCGACGCCATCATCAACTTTGAATACCAGGAGCGCGGCGGGTTGCAGGCCGCGCAATGCCTACCCCTAGCGGAGCCGGTGTTCCGTGCTTATGCCGATGCCGTTCACAGCGACCCGGAATTTAACGGATTAACGTATTTGTCGAGCCACGATACGCGATTATTCTTTGCCCAATACGAAGACTTTGCGTTGCAAAAGGGTGCCGCTGCCGCCTTGCTGTTGTTGCCGGGTGCGGTGCAGATTTACTACGGGGATGAGGTCGGTCGTCCTCACGGTGCCTTTGGTTCTGACTTTCATCAGGGCACCCGCTCGCCCATGCTGTGGGAGCTGGACGAACAACGCGAAGCCTTGCTGGCGCACTGGCAGACGCTGGGACAGTTTCGGGCGCGCCACCCGGCCATCGGCGGAGGCGCGCATCAAAAGCTGTCGGAGCAGCCCTATGTGTTCAGTCGGCAAACCGATACTGACGCTGTTGTTGTGGCCTTTGTGGGTTATCCGCAGGCGCAATAATGACAATTTCTGATTTTAGCCCTAAGTGATTGATTACCCGTAGGAAGTTGTTGACGGTGTTCATCGCCGCGAGTATAGTACGCCCCGTTGCCGACATAGCTCAGTTGGTAGAGCAACTGACTTGTAATCAGTAGGTCCCGGGTTCGACTCCTGGTGTCGGCACCACAAACACCGCGTGCAGCGAAACATCGCTGGTCGCAATAAAAAACCGCCTTTATGGCGGTTTTTTTTCGCCTCAGGCACCTGACTGCTCCTCTATCTTGCACTTTCCTGACACTCCGTACACACTCCCGACTTTAATCTCGTACTATACTGGAGTGTAACGTGCAGTCTTTACTGGTGGATTTTTCCGGTTTATTTACCCCGCATCTGCGCCTGCTGTGTACCGCATTTATCGCCAGTCTGTTGGTGATTTACGGGCGCGACATCAATCGCGGCGTGCTGGGTCTTATGCGCCGTGCGCACTTTATTGTGCGCACCCTGGTCTTCGTCATCCTGTGCGCAGTGGGTTATGGGTTTGTTACCGTTCAAGGGGGCATATGGCTGACCGATTTAGTGAGTCGAATCGATCGATTGTTTCTCGGTATTATCATCACGTTGGCGTTTATTGGGGTGGGCATGCTCGCCGAGCGGCGCGCTACCTAAGTCTTTCGCTAGCCGGGCTGCTGCTGTTGGCAGCCCAAGCGCAGGCTTTTGGCGAGCGCAGTCATGAAGTCGTGGTGCAGCTCGCCAGTCGCTTTTTTACCCCTGAAGCGACCCAGCTGGTGCAGAATTTTTACGGAGCCAATTATCGCAATCTGCTGATTGCCGATGCCAATTGGACGGCCGTCAACAACCAGCGACCGGGTAACGAAAGCCGCTTGGCACTGCACTACACTTGGTTTGAAGAAGGAGATACGGAGTTTGAGCCCGCACGTCATTGTCCGCAAGCTCGTTGCAGTGTGGGCGCAGTGTTGGCAGCAGAGCGCGTATTGGCAAATCCGTCGCATACTCGTGCCCAACGTATGGAAGCCTTTCGGGCGCTGCTGCATTACATGGGTGACTTACACGACCCCATGAACGCTGGCTTTGCTCACGATCGAGGTGGCCGTGACACCATTGTTGTGGCGACGGACTTGCGGCGTGTCGATCTCTATACCGTGTGGCAGACAGAATTATTCGACTACTTTACCGGTCGACCTTTTGAGATTGCCAACGCTTGGTTCCGCGACATCACTCCGGCCCAGCGGGCCCAGTGGTCTGCAGGCACACCGCAAGAGTGGGTGTGGGAAACTCATGTACTGGCGCGCGACGTCGTTTACCCGTTGGTGGATACGGCCGGTGGCTGGAATGCCATCTACCGAGTGCGTGCCTTGCCGCTTTACGAAGAGCAGTTGAAGAAAGCGGCGGTGCGACTGGCCGATCGAATGAACAGCGTGGCCGCCACCTTGTCTGCTGTGGGCGCCCTATGAGTGAAACGGCACGGTTGTTTTTATTGGGTGGCGCAGAATTGGTGCGTGCATTAAAGCGCGGGCTATTGCCGCTGCACAGTATGGCCGATACTGGCAACCCTTGGTTGCTGGGTGGTACCGGGCAGCGAGTCGCGCAAACCCTCAGTGATGATCAGTGGCATGCTGCATTGCGGAAAAGGTATGAGGCAATACCTGAGCACCTGCGGGCGGCGGTGGACTATGCTTACTTTGCCCAGCAGATGGAAGCAAAACGCACCGAACTGGAGGCGGAATGGTCTGCACACGGCGAGTTTCAGGACACCCGCGAAGAATTAGACTTGCCGCGCCATCAAGCATTGGTGGCGTTGAACTTAACAGAAAGCGTGCAGAATCCGTTGGTGTGGCATCTGTGGGGTGATCAGCACCGCGGCATGGCATTGGAAATTGACGCTGCGGCACCGGCCTTTCAGGCGAAACCGGGCCGACCGCGATTACTGCGGCACGTGCGTTATGGGCACAGGCGCACCTTGGTTGCCACGGATAAGCTGCCGTTTCCCGGTTGGTTTGAGGCGCCGGCCGAGCAGGCGGCCTTGCGCGAATGGCGGTTGGTACTGCCGCTCAGCCAGGTTAAAAACAGTGGCGATGGCCCGGTATTGCCGGTGGATCGTTGCACGATAAAGGGACTTTACTTGGGCACCTTGGCCCCCCCTGAGTTACAAGAGGCCGTGCGCGATTTGGTGCGTTTGGACCAACGTTATCGACAGCTAAAGGTGCATCAGTTGGCGGCTGATCGTAAATCCTTTGTGCTTTATGTGGGCGCCGAAGGTTAGAATATAATTGTTCAGTTATGACGCTGGGTTACGATAACCTTGTAGGCGCTACAGTAATGGGATGCAGAGTATGGCGATAAAGATTCTGGTAGTAGATGACGCGAGTTTCATCCGCGATTTGATCCGGCGTACGGTGCGAAGCCAGTTGCCGGAGGTTGACGTTGAAGAAGCCATCAATGGTAAGCGCGCCCAATCTCTGCTGAACAAGATGCAGTTTGATTTGATTCTCTGTGATTGGGAGATGCCGGAGATCAATGGCCTGCAGCTGTTGCAGTGGTTGCGGGCTAATGAGAAAGATGAAGGTCATGCATCCACCCCCTTCATTATGGTGACCAGCCGCGGCGACAAAAGCCATGTGGTCAAAGCCGTCGAAGCCGGTGTTACCGACTATGTCGGCAAGCCGTTTACCAGCGAGCAGTTGCTGCGCAAGGTATTGAAAGCATTGAGCCGTGACCATCGTGAAGAACTGGGACGCATGCTGGGCAATCGCCATGCTAGTCCCGATCGCTCCGCAGGCATGCAACGCTCGGGGGCTGAAACCTTGTTGGCAGCTGGTGGTACTAAAGCACCGGCCAATACACCACAGGCGGTTGCCGGGTCTGAAGCGGTGAGCGTCTTGACGGGTGGCGCAGCGGCCGCGAAGCCCGCTGCAGAAAAGGTTGAGCGGGTGCATCAAGGGCGTCTTAAAGTGGACATCACCGCCGACATCCGGTTGGCGGACGTCACTCTCAGTGGTCACCTAGAAGATGTGAACCTGAATAATGCATTGATTCGATTGCCGCGAGTTAAACGGATGCCGCAGTTGTTTGAACAAGCCGTGTTTGACATTGCGCTGGATCACGACGGTGCTGTGGCGCGCCTGAATGGCTTCGTTTATTCATTGCAGGCCGCTGACGCACGTTTTGACTGCGATGAGTTTTTGTTGAATTTTAAGCTGACCGATGAAGATCCAGAGAAGTTTTCTGATCTCTCACGGCTGATCGCCAAAATACGTTAGTCGGTAGCAGACGACTTAGCCTCGGTCAGCAAGGTTGGCGGGAAGCAGCAGGTGAAGGTACTGCCCTGGCGAAGCTTGCTGTCGATGTCGAGACGCGCACCGTGGTGCATCAAAACGTGCTTGACGATCGCCAGACCTAATCCCGTACCGCCGGTTGATGAAGACCGGCTTACATCCACGCGGTAAAAGCGTTCGGTCAGGCGTGGAATGTGTTTCTGATCAATCCCTACACCGTTGTCCGTCACGGAGAAATAGCCTCCGGCGTCGTCGTGGCGCCAACGTAACTCAATGAGGCTGGCTGGCGGCGTATAGTGTACGGAGTTATAAACCAAATTGGAGAACGCTGAGCGCAATTCATTGTCGACACCCAGCAGCAGCATGGGGCTGTCGATATGGACGGCGAACTCATGTTGGTTCTCGCCAGAGAGCGCCTGAGCATCAACGATGATGCTGTGTATCAGAGCGGCAATATCCACGGGTTTAGCGTCTACCGGCTTATCGACGCCGTCAAGGCGCGTCAATAGCAGCAAGTCATTCACGAGGTTTGCCATGCGTTTTGACTGTGCGAGCATCAAATCGACGCCCTTGCGCAAACGCTCGGGCAAGCCATCTTGGAGGTCCGCAAAGGTTTCCAGATAACCTTGCAGCACAGTCAAAGGCGTACGTAATTCGTGGGACGCATTGGCGACAAAGTCTTGGCGCATTTGTTCCAGTTGGCGTAGGCGAGAAATGTCGCGCACCATCAATAAGCGATTTCCCGCAGCGTGCCGGTTGTTGGTGAACTGAAGATAACTGCCAGTGCGGGGGCTGTGCCAAACAAACTGCACGTGTTCGCGGTTTTTATTGAAGAATTCTACGAAGTGCGGGTCGCGAATCAGGTTGGTTAGCGCCTGCCCCTCGTCCGAGGCGCGCAAATTCAGCATGTTTTGCGCCGCTTCGTTCCACCACTGAATTTCGCCTTTGGGGGTAATGATCACCAAGCCGTCCGCTAAGCTCTCTACCGTCCGTTGGACGCGCTGTAAGCTGTTTTGCAGCTTCCGGACTTCGGTACGTTGGCGTCGGCGAAAAGTCCACAACGAATCCAATACATCGCCCCAAGCGCCTTTGGCTCGGGGTGGCTCGCCGTCTTCAAATTCATGCAACCACGACAACAGTCGATGCATCTGAATTTGCGACCAAATGACGTGAGTAACCAAGGCCGCGCAAAAGACAATGAGTGGCGCGCCAAACAGCCAACCAACGAACAATACCGCCAAATAGGTGAGGATTAGGCGTCGATAATGTTCTTTGCGGCGATCGTTCAGCATTCCGCCTCATCTACCTTTTCAGAAAAACGATAACCCGTGCCGCGTACCGTTTGTATCATGCGTGCATGTTCTTCACCCAGTGCTTTACGCAGGCGACGAATGTGCACGTCAACGGTGCGCTCATCGACATACACATTACCACCCCAAACTTGATCGAGTAACTGTGAACGCGTATAGGCACGTTCGGCGTGGGTCATGAAGAACTGCAGCAAGCGAAATTCGGTCGGGCCCATATCAACGTTTTTGCTGTCCACGGTGACCCGGTGACTGCTCGGGTCCAGGCGCAGTCCACGCACTTCAATGGGGTGGTCAACACCCATAGGCGTCGTGCGGCGCAATACGGCTTTAAGGCGCGCTACCAGCTCGCGTGGCGAGAACGGCTTAGTGATGTAGTCGTCGGCACCGGCTTCAAGACCTTGTATTTTGTGGTCTTCTTCGCCCTTCGCGGTGAGCATAATAATTGGGATTTCGGCGGTCAAAGAATCCTTTTTTAAACGGCGCGCCAATTCAATACCGCTGGTATTGGGCAGCATCCAATCCAACAGAATCAAGTCCGGCTTCTGATCAACAACAATGGAATGTGCGCTGAGCACGTCTGCGGCCTCTAGGCAGTTGTAACCAGCCATCTCGAGCGCGGCGGCAATCATTTCCCGGATTGGTGCTTCATCGTCCACAACCAGTATGGTTCTTCCTGACATATCGAGCCTCGCGAGTTTGTAATGATGCAAACAGTGATGACCATTACACTGCGGAATTATGTCAGAAATATGAACGTTTTAACCTTTTTGTCAAAATAGAATGACTTTAGGCATAGGCATGACTCACGGCGTGAATCGCTAAAAGCCAGACCACACGCGGTCCATCGCGACACTGAGAAAGACTATCAGGCCCACCCAGTGGTTGTGTAAAAAGGCGCGAAAGCATGCATCTCGATCGCGTTCGCGGATCAACCACTGTTGCCAAACGAAGCAAGCTGCAGCGCCCAGTAAGCCTAGATAGAACACCACGCCCAGTTCCGCCATACGCCCGACGAGCGCCATGCCTATCAAAAACAGTCCTTGTAGGACACCCACGGCCAGCTTATCGGCGTCGCCAAACAGCACTGCCGTTGAACGAATACCGACCTTCAGATCATCTTCGCGATCGACCATGGCGTACAAGGTGTCGTAGGCTACAATCCACAACAAGCCGCTGATGAAGATCATCCAGGTCAAGGGTCCGATGGGTGCGCCTTGGGCCGCAAAGGCCATGGGCGCCGACCACGAAAAGGCCATGCCCAGCACCACCTGTGGCAGGTGGGTATAGCGCTTCATAAAGGGATACAGGGCGGCCAGCGCGACCGCCCCGAAGGACCAGAGCACAGTGGCCATATTGGTGGTGAGCACCAGTAGAAAAGCGAGAAGGGCCAGTGCTGCGGCCAACAGCAGGGCTTCGCGCGCGCTCACGCGGCCAGTGGCCAGCGGGCGTCCCTGTGTGCGAGTAACGTGGCCGTCAAGGTTACGATCCGCATAGTCGTTAATGACGCAACCGGCACTGCGCATCAAAACAACGCCGAGAATAAATACGACCAGCAAATGCAGAGAAGGGACACTATCGGCGGCGAGCCAAAGCGCCCAGAGGGTTTGCCACAGCAGTAAATAGATACCGATGGGGCGATTCAGGCGCGCCAACTCAATGTATTGTTGTGCTTTTAATTTCAGGCTTGGGTTCATAGACGGTCAAAAAAAGTAGGCAAAAAAACTTCCACCAGAATGATCTCTTGGCGGCCCAAAGTAAACCAGCTGCGCCGTGCGACACCGCTTTCCAGCCTGGCGTAGTCCATGCGCAAACGTTGCAGGTTGGGCTGGCTGAACAGAAAAGCGCCCAAAGGGCGCGTACCGAGTTGGCGCAAACGCTGCAATAGCCGTTGTTCACGCGCTGGCACCATGGTGCGCGCCTGCACCCAAGGCTGACCGCAGCCATACAGCGTGACGTCTCTGCACCAGTAGAGGTCATGCCCGTGGTGCGTGGGGCTGGGTTTCCCCGGACTGGTCCAATGGCGCTGCTCGCTGTGCAGCACTACCTTGAAGTCACCGGCACTGGCAGCGACCAATTTCTCGGTCAGAGAACCGGGGTCAGCAAGCCATGCACGCTCCAGCGTTGAGAGCGGCAAACCCGTTGACCACGTCATTGCGCGAATTTGAGAAAAGTCTGGCATGTGGCTCTTTTTCGGGCTCCCCTGAGCGTTGGTTTGGTGCGTGATATGCCGCCGCAGTGTACCCAGTGCGCCCGAAAAAGGCCATGTTCACGGCTAAACGGCGGGTTCATTAGAACCTAAATCGCAGATTTAACAAAAAAAAGGCCAAAATAGCCGTCAAACGGGCTTTTGCCCCTTGACTGCCAGCGACGCCCCCTCAAGAATGAGGGTCCAACTTGGGTTGTAAGGGCCCAAGGCAAGATACTCAATAAGACAATAATCAGAGGAATGTCCTTTATGCGTAAACCGGAACTGTCTGCTGCAATCGCAGAACGCGCTGAGCTGAGCAAAGACAAAGCAAACGATGTCCTGAATGTAATTCTTGACGAAATCACCAATGCCGTTGCCAAGGGAGACGCTGTCACTCTGGTAGGTTTCGGTACGTTCCAAAAGAAAGATCGCAGTGCACGTACGGGTAAAAACCCGCAAACAGGCGCAGCAATCCAGATTCCCGCCAGCAGCACTGTTGGTTTCAAGCCAGGTAAGTCACTGAAAGATTCGGTAAACTGATCACCTGAGCGAGTATTCGGCTCTGCTAGCACCGCTGATCGTTGCTAGCGGTCTTTAATGAGTCGAGCGTCAGGGTGGGCTGCTGCGTGCGACCACCCTGAACCACTGAACTGTGCCTGCGTTGGTTTGCTGTTACCCACATGACTCCGCTGTTGTTTTGATATTTATTCGCGTTGATTGCCATTGTATTTTTTGTTGGAGCTTCAAGCCGCATGCGTTTAGCGCTGTTATTTACACTTTTCCTTGCCCTACCTGCCTTCGGGCAGAATTACCTGTATTCGGGTATCAATGACGCGCGGCCAGACGGTGGATACTATGTTGGCTTCGGCTGGGGCGGCCCTGAGCTGTTCAACGAAATCGAATGGGGCAACAACCGTGAGCAAGATCAGATCGCCTTTTACGGAAAATACGACATTCCACTGTGGCGAGACCATGTGCATGCCTTACTGGGCTTCGGGATTGTGAATTTTTGGGGTGCAGACGATTCCTTTTGGGAGCGCCTTATGCCCGATGTTGCCGTGGTCAAAGGCGGCGTGAATGTGCGGGTATTGGGCCCCTTGTATCTCGAAGGGTACGCCGAAAACAGCTATTTTGGCCCGGAACGCGCACGGTACAAACTGCAACTGAGATTCAATTTCTGAGATGCTCCCAGAGCCGCGGCGTGAGAGTGCGCTTACCCAGCTCAGAGGCGTTGGCCCAAGCCTGGTCGAAAAGCTCGGCCGATTAGGCGTCCACGACATCACCGACCTGCTTTTTCACCTACCCCTACGTTACGAAGACCGCACCCGCATTTGGCCCATGGGGCAATTACGCCCCGGTCAGCATGTATTGTTGCGCGGAACGGTGGTGCGCGCGCAAGTGCAGTTTGGTCGCCGCCGCTCGCTGTTGGTGAAAATTCGTGATGACAGCGGCGAAGTCGGCATGCGGCTTTTCTATTTCAACAAGGCCCAGCAAGCCGCTTTGCAGCCTGGGGTCGCGTTGCAAGTGTTTGGCGAAGCCCGGCGCGGCGCAACGGGGTTAGAGCTCTATCACCCAGAGTATGTGTTGGCCGCGACGCTGGAGGCCCTGCCCCGCCTCGATGGTCGCCTGACGCCGGTGTACCCCACCACCGAAGGGCTGAGCCAAAAGAAATGGCGTGAATTGATGGATCAGGCGTTGCAATGGTTAACGCGGCATGGTCATCTACGCGATCTGATACCCGCCGAATTGCGTGACCGCTGGCAGCTCCCAGACCTACCCGCAGCGTTGAATTTCTTGCACCACCCACCACTGCAGACCGACCCTGATACCTTGCGTGAAGGTGATCATCCCTGTGTGGCGCGCCTCGTAGTGGAAGAGCTACTGGCTCACCATCTTGGTTTACGCCAAATTCGCGCCCGTACGCGCGCCGAGAGTGCGCCTGATTTCTATCCTCAGGGCGACTTGAGTACGCGCTTGTTGGCGCACCTGCCGTTTCAATTAACCGGCGCACAGCATCGGGTACTGGGGGAAATCTTCCAGGATCTTGAGCGGCCGGTGCCTATGCTGCGGCTGGTGCAGGGTGACGTTGGCTCTGGCAAAACGCTGGTCGCACTCTGTGCCATGTTGCGGGTGATGGAGAATGGCTGGCAGGCCGCCTTATTAGCGCCGACAGAAATCTTGGCGGAACAGCACGCCCGCAACCTACAGGCTCTGTTGCAGCCTCTGGGCATCGACGTGGTATTGCTGCTGGGTAAGCAAACCCGTAAACAACGTGAACCGGTGTTGGCGGCCATTGCATCAGGGCAGGCTTACTGCATCGTCGGCACCCATGCCCTGTTTCAAGAAGAAGTGCAGTATGCTCGTTTGGGCATGGTGGTGGTTGATGAACAGCATCGCTTTGGCGTCGACCAACGTTTGACGCTGCGGGAGAAAGGTCGTCAACATGGTAAGGTGCCCCATCAATTGATTATGACCGCCACCCCCATTCCTCGAACGCTGGCGATGTCGATGTACGCCGACCTCGATATTTCGGTGATCGATGAACTGCCGCCTGGGCGCACGCCCGTGGTGACCTCGGTGCTCAGTAATGCGCAGCGTGACAGTGTGGTGGCTCGCGTGCGTGAGGCCTGTACGCAGCAACGACAAGTCTATTGGGTTTGTACGTTGATCGAAGATAGCGAAGAACTAGAAGCGCAGGCGGCCGAGGAACTCTATGCACAACTGTCCGCAGCATTGGCGCCTTGGCGAGTAGCGTTAATTCATGGCCGTATGAAGCCGAAAGACAAAGCCGAAGTGATGGCGGCCTTCCAACGCGGTGAGACTCAGGTGCTGGTGGCCACTACGGTGATTGAAGTGGGCGTTGATGTGCCCAACGCATCGGTCATGATCATCGAAAACGCTGAGCGCCTGGGATTGTCACAATTGCACCAGCTGCGCGGACGAGTGGGGCGCGGTGCCACCGCCAGTTATTGTTTATTATTGTATCAGACACCTTTATCGCAGGCAGGAAAGGCCCGCTTAAACACCATGCGGGCGACCAATGATGGTTTTCAGATCGCTGAGCAAGATTTACTGCTGCGTGGCCCCGGTGAGGTGCTGGGTACAAGGCAAACCGGTGAGGCCAGCTTTCGCATTGCCAATTTACAGCGCGACCAACATTGGCTACCGGTGGTAAAAGAAGTGGCTGAGACCATGGAGCAGAGCTATGCTGAATCCATCACCTCGCTATTAGCGCGCTGGCATGCAGGCGATATGAATTATGGTAGAGTGTGAGCGTCGAGAGCGGCGCACAAAGGCCACGGCATGGAGGTAGCTCGCGATCCTGAACAAATAAAAAGCAGTATTTGTTCATGAGTTACGTCTTATGCGACTAGAATAAACAGAGAGCAACGGAATAAGCCCATGAGTTCAGCAGCAGAGACTATGACTGAGTCAGATAAATTTCCCTTTGCAGTGCGCGATTACTTGAACAAGCACGGTATTCAGGTTCGCGTGTACAGCAAGGCGCAGACCCTTGACAAGATACCCATCGAAGCCATCTTGCTTGGCGATGACATGGGCAAGGTTCAAGTGTTCCTGCCAGCTAATCGTTTGCTGGACTTAGGCCGCGTGCGGCAACAAACAGGGCGCGACCTGCAAGCACTTGCGCCACTGGAGCAGCAGCGTTTGCTGCGCCAGCTGGGCTTAAACACCCTGCCGGCCTTAGACCTATTGACCGGTCTAGAAACCCTTATCGATGAAAGCGTCAAGGCGTTGCCGGTGTGCATCATTCACAGCGGCGTACGCAATGTATTGCTGGAACTCGATGATTTTGCCGCCTTAGCCCGGGACGAGCATACCCGCTATTTCGCTATGACCGACGAGGTACCTAACACGGATTTGGACTACGAACTCAGTCTGTTCGATCTGGATCGTGAGGCGATTAATCAGTCGGTCGAGCGCTTTACCTCGAAGCGTATTCAGCAGCGGTTGGAAGAAACTTTAGAAGTTCCCCCTTTACCCGATACAGCGCAAGCCATCATTCGTTTGCGTGTTGATCCGAATGCCGATATCGAAAAGCTGTCTCGTGTGGTGGCGCGTGATCCTTCGTTGTCAGCACAGGTCATCAGCTGGGCTTCATCGTCCTACTACGCTGCCCCTGGCAGTGTGCGCTCGGTACAGGACGCCATTGTGCGGGTCTTGGGCTACGACTTGGTGATGAACCTATCGTTAGGTTTGGCCTTGGGCAAAAGTTTGGAAATGCCGAAGGATGCACCGGAAGGCTATACCCCTTATTGGCAGGCAGCGATCTATACCGCCACTGCTGTGGGTGCGTTGCAGAATTGCATACCGCGTGAGTTCCGGCCGAGTTTCGGGCTGTCCTACTTGAGTGGATTGTTGCATAACTTTGGCTATTTGATTTTGGCGCATGTATTTAAGCCTCAGTTTTCGTCGTGCTGTCGGCTCTGGGAGGCCAATCCGCACCTCGAACCACAGGTGATTGAAGATCATGTCCTGGGCATCAATCGTGACCAGATAGCCGCCAGCTTGTTGCAAAGCTGGAACTTGCCGAAAGAAGTCGTGGTGGCCATTCGTCACAGCAGCGTGCAGGACTACATGGGCCCCTATTCGGATTACGCGCAGCTGGTCAATCTCGCCGTCAGTTTACTGCGTCGCGGTGGCTTGTTGCATGGCCCAGCGGGTCGGCTAGACCCCATGTTATTCAGTGAGCTGCACATAACCCCCGAAGACGCCAAAGCGGCGATAGAACAGGTACGCGATGCGAAGGACGAGTTGGATCATTTGGCGCAGGGGCTGCTCAACAGTTAGCAGCTTGCCCTTCGCGCTTTGGTTGGCGCTGTTGTTGGTGGTGCTCGCGTCAGGCTGTGCGCGCCAGGGTGTGGTAGAGCACTACCAACTGAACGACGATTTAATCAGCCTGCAACCTATTACCCGCCAGCAATGGCACTGGATCGACTGGAGTGCGGGCGAAGTCGATAGGGTGCGGCGACATCGTGATCAATGGTTGCTGGCAGAGGATGCCTACCTTGAGCGCGGGCCTGAACAGGTGGTTATGTCCCGCCTCAATCAACCCGCCATCGTTGCCGAGCGCCTGTACGTGAAGCCTGAGCTTTGGCGGTTAGAGACTGTGGGCAGCTTTGACGTCTATTGGGCACCCCGTCCCGGACCCTTGGTGGTGTGGCTGGGTGGCTTTGGGGTCGATGACACCAGCTGGCTACCGGCATGGCTCAATCATCATGGCGTGTCCGTGGTCGATTTACGGGGCCTAATGGCAAACATGCCCACGGACGTCCGCTCGGCAGCCGTGCAACTCAATCGATGGTTCGACGCCTTTTCTCGCCTGCGCCCGGAGCACACGTCAGCGCTGGGTCTATTAGCGGGTGAACAACGTGGCAGCATTGCCTTGGAAGCCAGCGCACGTGAGCCGCGCTGGCAATTTCTCAGTGTGGCCTACACCCCTATGATGTCAGCACGTGATGCCGAAATGTTGCGTGCCGAAGTGGATGGTTTTGATATTGAGTTGTGGGAGCCGTTCTGGCTGCGTTGCCTCGACTTTCCAAACACCGACTGCCGTCGTCCGCCACAGGGTATACAGCGCAGCAGCGAAGTGGTCAGAGCTATTCCGTATAGCCTAACGGGCGCTTGGGCTACCTATGACTTCAGCTACCGTCCAGAGCCCTTTGAACTGGACTGGATCAACTGGGCGCAGCGGCGTGATTGGACGTACGAGCCGCAGCAGACGGCCCGTTTTGTCGCGACCCCGCAGTTCTGGCTGTTGCCACAAGACACCACCCAGATGATCACGGAGGAGCGCTTGGCAGAGTTGCGGGCTCGCGGTGTAGCCATTGAGTGGGCGACAATGCCCTATTTGAACGACGACCTCAGGCACCTCCCGCTGTGGCAGCCCGGCATGCAAACCTGGGCCAACTGGTGGCGCGCGCAAGTGCGACTGAACGCCCGCCCTTGGGATTAGATGTAAGAGCACAACTCGCTGCGCAAATTGCTAGGTCGTAGGAGCGCAGCCCTCTGCGCGAAAGGTTCGGCCAGGGGGCTGGCCTCCTACGAGAGCCTGTTTGGCTAACGGGTAGTCTGTGACGCTAATTAATGCGCCTCTTCCCAATTGTCGCCGACACCCACATCGACCACCAAGGGCACAGACAGCGAGGCGGCGTGCTGCATGCGGAAACGTACACCGTCGACCAGCGCATCGACGTCTTCGGCCTTAACCTCAAACACCAATTCATCGTGTACCTGCATTACCATGCGGGCATCCAGTCCGCTACTGCGCAGCCAAACCTGCACATCGACCATGGCTTGCTTGATGATGTCGGCAGCGGTGCCCTGCATGGGCGCATTGATCGCCGTGCGCTCAGCGGCGCGGCGTTGCTGCTGACGGGAGGATTTAAGGTCGGGCAAATACAGGCGGCGGCCAAAGACCGTTTCAACGTAGCCGTCTTCCATGGCTTGTGCCCGCGTTTGCTCCATATACTGTTTAACGCCAGGGTAGCGGGTGAAGTAGGCGTCCACATAGGCTTGGGCTTCACCGCGGCTGACGCCCAAGTTCTTTGCCAAGCCAAAGGCCGACATGCCGTAAATCAAGCCGAAATTGACCGCTTTGGCGGCCCGGCGCTGCTCATTGGTGACTTGGTCTTCCGACAAACTCATGATTTCCGCCGCCGTCGCGCGGTGAATATCTCGCCCGTCACGGAAGGCCGCAATCAAGTTTTGGTCATGTGACAGGTGCGTCATGATGCGCAGCTCAATCTGTGAGTAGTCGGCCGCGACCATGCGATACCCCGGTGCTGCGACAAAGGCTTTGCGAATTGCCCGGCCCTCGGCGGAGCGAATAGGTATGTTTTGCAAGTTCGGGTCGGTCGATGAAAACCGACCCGTGGCCGCGCCGATTTGGTTGTACGTCGTATGCACCCTATTGGTCACGGGGTTGATCAAGGTCGGCAATGGTTCGGTGTAGGTGTTCAGCAGCTTGCGCAGATGGCGATAGCGCAACACCAGCGCCGGTAGCTCATATTGCAAAGCCAACTCAGATAAAACCTCCTCGTTGGTACTGGGTTGCCCGCCGGGTGTCTTGGCCACCACTGGGATGCCGAGGTCGGTGAACAACACTTCACCCAGTTGCTTCGGTGAATCCAGATTAAAAGCCTTACCCGCCAAGGTGTGGGCTTGCCCTTCCAGTTCGGTTAGGCGTTGACGAAAATCCTCGCTCAATCCGTTCAAGAAATCGGTATCGATGTGTGTACCGTTCCATTCCACTTGCTGCAGGACGGGCACCAAGGGTAGTTCAATGTGGCGATAAACGCCCCACTGCTGTGGAAACTGTTGTTGCAGCTGTGGCTGCAGAAAGCGATAAAGGCGACCAATGTAGTCGGCGCGTTCACAGGCGTAGGTGGCGAGTGCGGCCGGGTCGACGTCCGCCAAGGGGGTTTGTTTCACACCAAAATTGCCGGCTAAATCGACCAACGTGGACGGCGCGGCATTCAGGTACACCCGGACGAGGTTGTCGAGGCTCATGGGGTCAAAATGCCGGTCCAAGTTACTGTCTCGGCTCACTGCAGTATTGCGCACATAGGCGAGCAATAGAGTGTCTTCGCTGAGGTTTGCCGGTTGTTCAATGTGTCCTGATAAACCGTGCAACAGACGCTTCAGGTCGTGAGTAACCTTGGCGTAGCTGTGTGACACAAAAAATTTGGTTAACGGCTGCAGCGCTTCTTCAGGCCAACCGCTGCTGCGGAAATCCAAATACACCGCCTGCCCCGCTTGGGTACTGACCGCCAAACCAAGCCAGTGGCTCTGTCGATAATGCCCCGCCGCCGTGACGGGCCATACCGCAAACTGGGAAGCATCGGCTTGGCTGAGTAGCCAGCGATACCAGTCATCGGGGGCATCTAGCGTGCTGTAGTCTTGTTGTTTCGTCGTTTCGGGTTCTGGCGCGGCATTCGCGGCAGTGCTATCTGCCGTCGATTCGTGGGTCGATGCATTGGCCGGTACGCTGGCAGTTTCTGGCGCGGCTACGCCAGCGTCCGTCAGTGCCTTCAGCCAACCGGTAAACTCATGATCACGGTACAGGGTAGCCAAGGCGGTATTGTCGGGTTCTTGGCGCGCCAATTGCTCAATATGTACGGGTAGGTCAACGTCGCATTTAATGGTGGCAAGGGTATATGACAGCCGCGCCAGCTCTTCATGCTCCTGCAGCTTTTTCGGCATGGTCTTCGCGCCGCGGAAGTCCAGCTCGGGTACGCGATCCAAATTGGCATAGATGGCATCAATCCCACCTAGGCCCGTCAGCAGTGCCTTTGCCGTTTTCTCACCCACGCCGGGCACACCGGGAATGTTGTCGGATTTATCGCCCATCAAGGCCAGATAGTCGATCATCAACTCAGGGCCAAAGCCGTATTTCTCCCGTACCCCCTCAACCGTCAGATATTCATTGCTCATGGTGTTGATCAGGCTGACATGGGGCGTAACCAATTGCGCCATGTCTTTATCGCCGGTGGAAATTACGCAGTCCAGTCCGCGCTCTGTAGCCTGCAACGCCAAGGTACCTATGACATCATCGGCTTCTACCCCGTCAATGGTCAGCAGTGGTAAGCCCATGGCCTTGATGATTTCATGAATCGGCGCGATCTGCGGGCGCAGTTCGTCCGGCATGGGTGGCCGATTGGCTTTGTAGTCGGCGTACAGCTCGTTACGAAAGGTGGGCCCTTTGGCGTCAAACACCACGGCAACGTCACTGCCGGGGTACTGATCCAACATAGCACGCACCATGTTGATCACACCCTTAACGGCGCCCGTAGGTTGACCTGCTTTATTGGTCAACGGCGGCATGGCGTGAAAGGCACGGAATAAATAAGACGAACCGTCGATCAAGACAACGGGTTTGCGCGCAGCAGAGGAATTCGATTCAGCCATAGGAAAATACTGGGTTTACTTTACAATGTGCGCAAAGTGTAACCCGAAGTATCGCCAATGTCCGTATTCACGCCACTCACAACAGCGCAAATTGTCCCTTGGCTCGCAGCGCATGGTATTACAGAACTGCACCAGCATCGCGGTATTGCCGGGGGCACGGTGAATACCAACTATTGGCTCACCACCAATGAAGGCGAATGGATATTGACCTTGGTAGAAGATCGCGATGCCGCAGCCGTGGAGCCCGTGGTCGAGCTGATGGCGGCGCTGGCGGATCAGCAATTAGCGGTACCTCAGGTACGCCGTACTCTGGACGGTGCCAGCGTCAGTACGCTGGCCAATAAGCCCGCGACCTTGGTGGCAGCGTTGCCCGGTCGGCAACCCGAAACCGACGCCGAATCCTGCCAACAGATCGGGCAATTCCTAGGCCGATTGCATCAGCAACACCTGGATTTGCCGCCGGTAGCGATGAATTTCGGGCCGACCTGGCAAGCAGAACGCGTGGCGGCTTGGCAGTTGCAGTTGCCGGCGAATAAGGCCGCGCATCTGCGTCAGTCTTGGCAGCGCCTAGCGACCCTATGGGAAGTCGACCTGCCAATGGCGTGGACGCACGGGGACTTATTTCCCGACAACGCGCTGTTCGATGAGGGTCGGTTGAGCACGGTGATCGATTGGTATTTCGCCAGTTGGGCTCCGTGTATTTGGGACGTAGCAGTGGCCATCAATGCTTGGTGTGCCGCCAGCTCATTGCAGACGCCCGAGGTGCAGGCGCTTCTTGCCGGCTATCAAGCGGCAAGACCGCTGTCGGACTTAGAATTACGATGGCTGCCAACCATGCGCGAAGCGGCAGCGTTGCGTTTTTGGCTGTCGCGTTTAGACGCCCAGGCACAATCCCCGGCCAGTGCAGAAGTGACTGTGAAATCGCCGGACGAACAAGAGAATATGCTGCTAGACTTACAACACTTACATGGATAAGTGAATGCCATGACAACAGAGTCAAAACAACGATTGCTGGATCGCGTAGAACAACTGCGTCGCGGTATGGTGCGGGTGAGCTTGTTTGGTGACGGCCAAGACAAGGAGCTCGACGGGTTGTTGAATCAGTTTCGGGAACTGTTGCGCCAGCCGGATGTACAAGAAGACGCCATTGACGTTGTGTTGAGTGAGGCTGAGTCGGTTTACGATGCACTCGACGCAACGCGCAGCAACGAACAAGGTGCTTTGGCACGCGTGCTGGTGCAAATGAACGACCAGCTGCGTGCTCACAGTGCCGAACCTGAATTCTTTGATCACCTCAGCAACGGTATTGAGTTGCGGGTGCGCAACATTCATGAACTCACGCTGTATTTGCTGGAGTATCGCACCGGGCAAGCCGAAGTTCTGCAAACCATCACTAGTTTGGCGTCTGCTGAACGGGTGATCGAACAACATGCCGCACACCGTAAGGACGATCAAGCTCTCAATGGCATCGTCACAGACATCGACACCATAGTCGCCGACGTGTATGAGTCTATGACGGATCTGGCTAATCGCATTCACTTGCCGGTCGATAAGCAGCACGCGCTGCAAGCCATCATGCATCAACTGACGCGTACCCTAGAGTGGCCCTATTTGCTTGGCTTATTGAATGAGCTGATCGATCTGATTGTGTCGGTACTGAACGACGAGCAGCGAGAACTCGAACACTATCTTGAACAGCTCAACGAACGTCTGACCTTTATCCGCGCATCGGTTCAAAAAGCCAAGAATATTCAACAAGACTTCCGTGATGACGGTAATCGCCTAGATCAGCAGATTCAGCGGCATGTCGAAAGCATTCGAGTTGAGATGCAATCCGCTACGAGCTTGCCGCAATTGAAAGACGGCATTCAAAAAGAACTCGACGACATTGTGCAGAGCATCAGCTCCTTTATGCACGAGAGCGTGGAAAAAGAACGTAGCATGGACACCATGATGTCGGAGTTGGTGGAGGTCATAGCGGATCTTGAACAGCAAAACAAACGCATTCGCGATGCCTTTGAAAAAACTCGCCAACAGGCCATGACGGACAGCCTCACAGGGCTACCCAACCGCACCGCTTACATGCAGAAAATTGAGCAGGAGTTCGAGCGTTACCGCCGCCAGAATGCGCCATTAGCGCTCTGTGTATTGGACGTCGATTATTTTAAAAAGATAAACGACAAGCTTGGCCATACGGCGGGTGATAAGGTGCTGAAGATTCTTGCGCGGCAACTGCAAGCTCAGCTACGGCAATACGATTTTATTGCCCGCTACGGTGGTGAGGAGTTTGTTATCATCATGCCCGGCACTGCGCCTGAGGCAGCCATCGCGGCCATGGAAAAACTGCGCTTAGCGGTGCAAAACAGTCCCTTCCATTTCAAAGGCGAGCCCGTACCCATAACGGTCTCTATTGGCTGCGCGCAGTTTCAAACGGATGATCATATTGTGGCGGTGTTCGACCGCGCCGACGCGGCCATGTATCGTGCCAAAAGCAATGGGCGCAATCGCGTTGAAGTCGGTTAGTTGACCCGTAGGGCGGTGTGTTTACACCCGCCACCTTAACATTTCCACCCACCCCTGGCCCCTTGGGCCGTCACACTTCATCGCTCATCCAAAAGACGGTCCAGTGCCGCCATCAGTATATGCTTGCGAATAGGTTTAGTGAGGAATTCATCCACGCCGGCTTTTAAGCCGAGGGCGCGATATTCATCCAACGCATGTGCCGTGAGCGCTAAAATGGGGATGCGTGGGCGAGACTGGTCATGTTCCCAATGGCGAATCTCGCGCGTTGCCGCCAAGCCGTCTAGCACCGGCATTTCTAAATCCATCAACACCACATCAAAGTTACCTTGGCGCGCCTGAATGCGTGCAACGGCTTCACGGCCATTGCCAACCAGCTCATAGTCGTGCCCGACACTGCGCAACATGCCGCTGATCACCGCTTGGTTAACCGGGTTGTCCTCGGCCACCAAAACACACAGTGGGCGCACCGGTAGCGGTGGGGTATCACCGTCTAATGGCTCCAGAGGTTCAGCACCTCGTTGTAACGGAATTTCAAACCAGAAGTCACTCCCAGCGCCGTTTGGCCGGTTACGTACGCCAATGCGACCATTCATCAGCTTTACCAGTTGTCGGCAAATGTACAGCCCCAGACCGGTGCCCCGTTGGGTCGCTGGTTGGTCCGCCTGTACGTAGCTTTCAAACACCTGCTCTTGCACTTCGGGTGCAAGTCCGGGACCGGTGTCCAGTATGTGAAAACTGAGCCAACGCACCTCGTCTGCTTTTTTCTGCAGATTCACTTGAACACGGATTCCACCCTCCTCAGTGAACTTAAAAGCATTACCCACCAGATTGATCAAGACTTGTTGCAGCCGTTTAACGTCACCCTGCCAATATCCCTCCAGTGCTGGGTCAAGCTCCATATCCCAAGTCAAACCGCGTTGCTTGGCTTGCGGCTGGAACATCAGCGTCAGGCGGTCAGTGAGCGTGTGTAGGGTAAAGGTGTCGTTGTTAAGCTCAAGCTTGCCCGCATCAATTTTGGCGCGGTCCAGAATGTCGTTCAATAGCCCCATCAAGGCATCGCCCGAAGCCTGCACGGCATTTAAATAACGCTTCTGGTCAGGTGAAAGTGGCGTGTCTTGGAGCAATTCCAGCATCCCCATTACGCCGCTCATCGGAGTGCGTATCTCATGGCTCATTTGAGCTAGAAAATCAGCGCGTGCCTTAGCGGCCAATTCGGCTTCTTGCGTTTTTTGGCGCAACAAACGAATGCGATTGCCCAGTGCGAACGACAGCAAGAATGCTTGGACGATGGCACCGCCCTTCATGGCCCAGTTGTACATAATGTGACTGTCGATTACACCCAGCTTGGCCAGTGCAGCCGGTGCCGATGCCAGACCAAAGGCTAACCACGCAAGCAGAAAGATGTGTGCGGGCGATTGACCGTGTTGGCGTGCCACCAGTCCCCCCAGTAACGCAGCACTCCAAGTACCGACGGCCAATACGAATAGCCCAACGGCGAGCCAGCGGGGCGGGAGCCACAGCGCATTAAGCGCCAAGAGCAGTGCGGCCAAGGCGATGCCTTGGCACAGCAAAAATGTGGGCAGGTGCCAGCGTTTGAGTTGCAAAAAGCTGGTGGCAAATTGCGCCGCAAAGAACACAGCGACACCAATGGACAGGTAAATCAGTCCGGTATGCCAGTGCGCACCAGCGGGCCAAACATGCTGATAGAAAAATCCATCAAGAATATTCATAAACAACGAGAACGCGGCGATGTAGGCCACGTACAACAAGTATGGCCGCTCGCGAATGATTAGAAACAGCAGCAGGTTGTAGCTGATGAGCGCCAGTATAGCACCGTAGTAAAGCCAGTTAACCAAGTCCTCACGTTGTAAGGCGGGCCAGAAGGTCTGGCCCGACCACAGTACCACGCTGCCTTCTAGCGTATAGGAGGCATCTATCCGCATCACCAGTTCGGTCGGGGTGGTGAGGGTTAAAGGAACGATGAAGTAGCGGTGGTCAATGCTGCGCCGCTGAAAGTCGCGTCGCAAGCCACTGCGGTAGATGATGCGTGGGCCATCCGAGGTGACCTCATACACATCCATAAAATCGATCATGGCATTACTGAACACGAGGTGCCACTGGCGCTCGGCGCTGGGGGTTGGGTCGATGTTGAGGCGCAACCAATTCGTCTGTGGGCTGTGGGTCAGGGAGAGCGTTTGCTCAGCTAAGGATGTCCATTCTTGGGTCTCGTCGCGCAGCAGCTCAAATACGCTTACCTGTGCCGGCGTAACGGCGCGTTCGATATGGGGAACCACATTGATGCGCACCGATTGCATTTGATCCATGGTACTGGGTAGCAATACTGGAGCAGCCAATGCTCCGCTGCTGCTCAACAAAACGCAGACTAGGCCCCAAGCGAGTATACGCATCATGTTGTTGGCCATCACTATCCGGTGTTTATCAGCGCATCGGTGGGGCATACATTAGGCCGCCATTAATCCATAGATGGTTAAGTCGGCGCTCAATGCCTAAGCCGTCTCGCCCTAAATGTCGTTCGTAAATTTCGTCGTAGTTGCCCACCTGTCTGATCGCGCGCACCACCCAGTCATTGGGTAAGCCCAGCCCCGAGGCCAAATTAGCTTCCTGACCCAGTAGGCGACGCACTGACGGGATGTCGGACTGCAAGCGCTCGTCTATGTTGGAGCTGCTGACGCCTAATTCTTCAGCATTCAACAGTGCGAACAAGGTCCATTGCACAATGTCATACCAGAACTGATCTTCATCGCGCACGACCGGCCCGATGGGCTCTTTCGAAATGGTGTCAGGCAATACCACCATGGTGTCGCGATGTTCGGACTGCGATCGCATGGCGAACAGCTTGGCTTGATCGGCAGTCATTGCTACACAGCGGCCAGATAAAAACCCACGCATCATCGGCTCTTCAGTCTCATAGAGTACCGGCTCGTAATGCCAGCCTCGCTCGCGGAAGTAGTCTGCCAGGTTGAGTTCGGTGGTGGTGCCAGACAACACGCAGATGGCAGCGCCCTGCAGGTCTTCCGCACTCTGGATGCGGCTGTTAGTCGGCACCATAAAGCCCTGACCGTCATAGAAGGTAATACCGGCAAATCCCAAGCCCAGCAACGTATCGCGGGTCAGGGTCCAAGTGGTATTGCGTGATAAAATATCGACTTCTTCGTTCAGCAATACACTGAACCGCTCGCTGGCACCGAGTGGCACATAGTTAACCGCTTCGCTGTCATCAAAGATCACCGCTGCCAGGGCGCGGCAGAAGTCGACATCGAAACCCGTCCAGTTGCCGCTCTGGTCGGGCAGCGAAAAGCCCTCTACTCCGGTGCTGACACCGCAATTCAGGGCACCACGATCCAGCATGGCACGCACAGTAGGAGACAATCCGGCTACTTTCATATCGTATGGATTAAAAGCACTGCGAAAAAAAGCGGTATCGCAGCCCGCCAGCAATAGCGTGCACATCAGGGTGTAAGGTAAGGTAAATTTCATGCAGCTGACCTGTGTTCTTGTTTTATCGTCTGGTCCACCTTGACCAGTGCGGCGGTAAATGCAGGCGGAACGACGGTTCAGTGCGTATACTATGGATGAAAATGCCGCAAAATACACCCCGCAACACGGTGCAATTTGCCGCGCTTAAGCAGTACAGAATCATGGAGGGTCAGTATGACCACGAGAGAAAAAATAAATGCGTCACTGTCACCCAGAGGAAGCTTGGAGACTTTGTCGCAACGTGAAGTCCAGCAGTTAAAAGAAACGGGCTCTGGCAGTGTCTATGGACTCTTTCGTCAGTGTGCTCTGGCGATACTGAACACCGGCTCAGACAGCGACAACGCCAAGACCATCTTGGAAACCTATCCCGATTTTGATATCCATATCCACCAACAGGACCGCGGCATTCGTCTGGAATTGGTGAATGCGCCGGGTGATGCCTTTGTCGATGGCGAAATGATCGCCAGTACGCGGGAAATGCTCTTCAGTGCCCTGCGCGACATCGTGTTTACGCAAAGCGAGCTGGAGCACAAGCGTGTTGACTTCGACAGCTCGCAAGGCATTACCGACTATGTGTTTCACTTGCTGCGTAACGCACGTACGTTGCGTCCCGGTGTTGAGCCCAAAATGGTCGTGTGCTGGGGTGGGCATTCGATCAACCGCGAAGAATACAAATACACCAAGCGCGTGGGCCACGAATTAGGCTTACGCGGTCTCGATATCTGTACGGGCTGTGGGCCAGGAGCCATGAAGGGCCCCATGAAGGGTGCAACCATTTCGCATGCCAAGCAGCGTATCGTGGGTGGGCGTTATCTGGGTCTGACCGAGCCCGGCATCATTGCCGCTGAAGCGCCCAACCCCATCGTGAACGAACTGGTGATCTTGCCGGATATCGAAAAGCGTCTGGAAGCCTTTGTACGCGTTGGGCACGGCATCATTATTTTCCCCGGTGGTGCCGGTACAGCTGAAGAGTTGCTGTATTTCCTTGGCATCCTGATGCACCCGGACAACAAAAGCTTGCCGTTCCCACTGATTCTGACCGGGCCGGAAAGCTCAGCACCCTATTTTCAGCAATTGCATGAATTTGTCGGTGCCACACTCGGTTACGAAGCGCAGCAAAAGTACAAGATCATCATCGATGATCCCTCCATGGTGGCGCGTGAGATGGGCCAGGGTATCAATGAAGTGACGCGTTTTCGGCGTGAACATAATGACGCCTTTCACTTCAATTGGTTGCTGAAAATCGACGAGCATTTCCAGCATCCGTTTGACCCTACGCACGAGAATATGGCGAGCTTGAAATTAACGCGGCAGCAGCCGGTACACGAGTTAGCGGCGCATCTACGCCGTGCCTTCTCTGGTATCGTTGCGGGCAATGTGAAGGATCAAGGTATTCGCTTGATCGAAGAGCACGGGCCGTATGAAATCCGTGGCGACCAAGAAATCATGCAACCGTTGGATCAGTTGCTGCAAGCATTCGTGGCGCAACACCGCATGAAACTGCCCGGCGATACAGCCTATGAGCCGTGCTATCGAGTGATCGCTTAACTGTTGAATTGCTGAACACGTCTCATGTGTTGCGCGGTGGTCCCTTGGGATTCCGCCGCGCAACGGGTAGACTGTCGGCTTTATGCATCAACAGGTAGTGAGACTATGAGACCCAGTGGCCGTCAACCCAATCAACTGCGTGAAATCGTTTTAGAGCGTCATTTCACCAAACACGCAGAGGGATCTGTTCTGGTCAGTTTTGGCGATACCCGCGTGCTCTGCACCGCGTCGGTCACTGAGGGTGTTCCGCCGTTTATGCGTGGCAAAGGTGAGGGCTGGGTAACTGCGGAATACGGCATGTTGCCGCGCGCCACCAATACCCGCAACATGCGCGAAGCCGCTAAGGGCAAACAAAGCGGTCGGACCATTGAGATCAGTCGACTCATTGGCCGTGCGCTGCGCAACGCCATTGATCTGAAAGCCTTAGGTGAGAACACCATCACGTTGGACTGTGATGTATTGCAGGCCGACGGTGGTACGCGCACCGCCGCCATTACCGGTGCCTGTGTCGCCTTGGTGGACGCCTTGCGTTATTTGCAACGCAGCAAAAAAATCACCACCGACCCGCTGAAACACATGATCGCCGCCGTGTCCGTAGGGCTCTACAACGGCACCGCGGTGTTAGACCTCGACTACGCCGAAGACTCGAAAGCGGACACCGATATGAACGTCGTGATGACCAGCAAAGGCGGCTTTGTCGAAGTTCAGGGTACCGCAGAAGGAGAAGCCTTGACCCCGTCAGAATTGAACGAATTATTGGCGCTTGCCGCTGGCGGCATCGAGACGCTGATTGAAGAGCAGAAGCGCGTTCTGCGTGATGCCTAGGTTCGAGTAATTGTGAGCAAGGGTGACTGAGGCGTTTCTTTTTGTAACCTGAGTCACGTTTGTTGCGTCAATTTATTGAATCACAGCACCCTGTATGGCCCAATAGCCTCTCCCTTCGTCAGCCCCAAGAGAGGACGCCCATGCAACCCACTGAACGCTCTCGAGCCAGTTTACCCCCGTTGGCTCTTGCCATTGACGTGGTCGGTGTGATCTTTCTTATCATTGCGCTGCATGATCTCTGGCAGCCCAGCATTGAGGCATTGATGCCCCTAGCGTTTCAGTTTGCCGGCTACCCTTGGGTATTGCTGGTAGTAAGCCTGGCATTGTTGACCATCACCGCCCGCTCGGTAGTACAGTCATTTCGCGGCGTCGGGCTGGTCTTCGCTGACGATCAGAGCTGACAGATCGAAGGGTTGGTCACTGGCTGGTGCTTCTTTGGTGTTATGATACAGCCAGTAAACGCGATTACGAGAGCACCACGGTGGTGCGGAGGGCGTTTTGCCCAAACCGTGCCATGCGGTCGAAGTCCGTGTATGGAACAGGGACATAGACGTTGTCCGTAGCCGATGCTTCATCATCTTCGTCAATCTCTGGGTCATGTAGATATAAGTATCGGTCATCCGCTGCCGAAATGACCACCCAATGCGGTGCCTTTTCGCGAGTGAAGCGGTAGCTGCTGATCAGCACCAAGGGTATGGCGCCCGCCATAACGCGTTGAGCCAACGCGGCGGCATCCGGCACCTGCGTTTGAATGGGTAGCTGCACGCTTTGTAACTCTTCCAAAAAAGATTGATGCACAATTTCCAGCACCGATTTCTTTTCAAGGTTACGCACACCCTCGGTGAACAGTGGGCCGAGATTATTTACATAAAGATCAACATTGAACCCACGCCGTTGCGCCGCCAGCGCTAGGCCATGTGGACTGCAACCCCCATGGCCGGAAGTCATATAGATGGTGGTGGCTTCGCGCCATAATTGAAGCTCTAAGGCACGGTCGGTTTTCATACTGGGGCGGAGTGCTGCCATAGCCATCATCAATGACGCCGGGCCACAAGTAAAAGCCGTGGTCTGCGCGTAGAAAGGTAGGGGTGTAACAGACTGACCGTCGAAGTGATGGATACGCTTTTCAAAGCGCAACGCAGATGTATGGTCTTCATAATAGTCGTCAACCGCAGCGAATTGTCGATAGCGTAAGCCTTTGTACAAACGGATTGCCGCAGGGTTATCGGCTCGGACTTCCAAGCGCATGTGTATACAGCCACGTGCGTCAGCCGCTTGCTCGGCCATTTGCATGAGGCGTCGCCCCAACCCTATACCCTGAGCACTGGGCGAAACCGCCAGCGAATACACACGGCTAAGCGCCGTACCGCGTCGGTAGAGCACCAACACATAACCCAGCAGCTCGGTCTCTGTCGATGCGTCCGTTGCGGTGGGTTGGTGTTCAGCCAGCCACAGATCGGCGGTGTCACGCTTGATTAAACGACGGAAACTACGCCGACTCAGGCGGTCGGTAGCGAAGCATTGTTGCTCTAAGCTGTAGAGACGAGGAATGTCATCGGCAGTGGCTTGGCGGATGTGCAGTGAATCGGCGCTTAACTTCATGGTTTTTTCTGGGTTCAACGTAAAGGAATTGAGCGTTTACCGACGGGGTTTGAAAGCCTAGACTACGCTTCATTGATGCAGAAAAACAGACTGTTCCCTTAATTCTCACCGTCAAGGCTGACGCATGGCTGACTTATTGATTGTTGTTGATCGACTGAAAGACTGGAAATCCTACTACCCCACCGACAACGTGGTGAGTTTTCAGGATTATTTAACGCAACCGGAAGGCAGTCGTTTGACTGGTACACGGGTATTGAACCTGTGTCGCAAATACCAGTACCTCAGCAATGGTTACTATTGCTCGTTACTGGCCGAGGCGCGTGGACAAAAAGTGTTGCCGTCGGTACGCACTCTGAATGACTTGGGTAAAAAAGCCATCTATAGCCTGCAAATGGATGACTTAAACGCCACCTTGAAAAAGCTAAGCCAGACCGCCCCTTTGAGTGAAAGCGGCAAGGTAGAAGTAGTGTTTTTCTTTGGCCAAAGCCCAGTTGAAACTCTGGCGTCGGTAGCTCGCCAGCTGTTTGAGCAGTTTCCCTGCCCAATACTGCGAGTAACCTTTCAACAAGATACGGCCAGCACATGGCATATTCACAGTCTGAAGTCGGGTGCCTTGCATCAACTGACAGAGGCGGAGGAAGATGCCTTTGCTGCCGCTTTGGATCAATTCAGCCGAAAGGTGTGGCGTAAACCACGCTCGCGACGCAGTGCGCGCTATGATCTCGCCATGTTGGTGGACCCCAACGAAGCCATGCCGCCATCGGACAAGGTCGCATTGAAAAAATTCGTGGCCGCCGGTAAACGGTTGGGTATCGACGTTGAAATGATTGGTAAGGCTGATTTAGGCCGTTTGGCAGAGTTTGACGGTTTGTTTATTCGTGAAACCACTGGTATCGACAATCACACCTATCGCTTTGCCAAAAAGGCCGAGAGCGAAGGTATGGTGGTCATGGACGACGCTGAATCCATTCTGAAGTGCACCAACAAGGTGTATTTGGCGGATTTGCTCGCGACCAATAAAGTGCCCGCTCCGGCCACTCGTATTATCAGCCGCGACCGCCCCGAGGATCTGGCCGCCGCCGCCGAGGCGCTGGGTTACCCTTTGGTATTGAAGATCCCCGACGGCAGCTTTTCACGCGGCGTGGTTAAGGTCGCCGATGCCGAGGCGTTTCAGGCCCAAACCGAGTTGCTGTTTAAGCGTTCGTCATTGCTTTTGGCGCAAGAATTCATGTACACCGACTACGACTGGCGCATTGGCGTGCTGGATGGTAAGCCTATTTTTGCCTGCCAATACTTTATGACCAAGGGTCACTGGCAAATCTATAACCATCAGGGGGCTGGAAAAGTAGAGAGTGGTGGTTTCCGAACCATGGCGGTGCATGAGGCGCCGCAAAAAGTAGTGAAAGCAGCTGTTAAGGCGGCGAGCCTCATTGGCAACAGCCTGTACGGCGTTGACCTCAAGCAGAGTGGCGACAAGGTTGTGGTGATCGAAGTAAACGATAACCCCAATGTAGACTCCGCCGTGGAAGACAAATACCTCGGGGACGGCCTTTATACCCTCATCATGGAAGAGTTTTTGCGGCGCTTAGAGCGTAAGCGCGTGGGAGCGAAGTAATGTTGACGTTGTTCCTCACCACTTGGCTGCAGTTTTTCTTTTTATTCGCCCCGTTCTTTGTGGTGTCTATGTTTCTGGCGCTGACTAAGCGTGACAGCCCATCCGAGAAAAGGCGCATCATTCGCCGCGCCATTTTTTCTGCGGCTCTGGTTGTGGTCATCCTGTTCTTCTTTGGTACCACCTTGTTTGGTATGTTGGGCATTACTTTGGATGCATTCCGGGTCGGCGCTGGGTCGTTGTTGTTTCTATCCGCGGTAAGCTTGGTAAATAGCGGCGAGCGCAGTCATGCCACGGATTTGCCGGAAAATGCTGGGCCGCGCGACGACATCGCTGTGGTGCCCTTGGCCATTCCTACCATCATCGGCCCCGCGACCATCGGTGCTATTTTGGTTATCTCAGCCGACCTGACGACGGTATGGGATACCATCGTTGGTCTCGTGGCGGTTATGGTGGCCTTAGGGGCCTTGATGGTGCTGCTGTTGCTGGCCTCGCGCATAGAGAAAATCATGGGCAAGACCGGCTTGAACATTCTCAGTAAAATCACCGGCTTGGTGCTGGCGGCCATGGCCTCACAGATTGTTTTTACCGGGGCGCGCAATCTGTGGTTTGGACTTTAAATACGCCTTATGCCGTCAACCGTGACGGCGATGATGCAGGTTGCCCCAAAGGATAATCAAAGCACCCGTGCCAAACATGATCAGGCTGTAAATCGCCGCCGGAATCGACATGGTGCTGTTGTTCAGCAGCGTCGGTGCGGTGGCGACCGCAATGCCCAGCGTCCCGTTTTGAATGCCCACTTCCACCGTAATGGCGCGCACCTGCGACAGGTTCAGGCGTGTGACGCGCGCGCCAATATAGCCCACCGCCATGGACGCCAAGTTTAATGCCAAGGCAGCAAAACCAACCAGCAAGAAGAAGCCTACTAGGTTTTCTTTCTCACGCGCCAGTGCGCCAACAATCACCAGTGCCAGAAACACCGCCGAGACAATCTTAACGCTTTTCTGCGAGCGTTCGGCAAAGCGCGGGAAGCGGCTTTTCAAGATCATGCCGATGCCGACCGGAATCAGGGTAATAACGACGATTTGTAAAATGGTCGGAATCACGGGTAGCGCAACAAACTGGCCTTCACCGATAAAATACAGCGACGAGTAATTGATGATGAACGGCAGTGCGATGATCACTAATACACTGCTCAGCGCCGTTAACGTTATGGACAGCGCCGTATCACCTTGTGCGAGATGCGATATAAGGTTAGACGTTGGGCCACCAGGACAAGCGGCAATCAGCATCAAACCCACCGCCAATTCGGGGGGTAAGCGAAAGGCCACCGCTATGATCCACGCCAAAACTGGCAGTGCGATGATTTGCAGACACAAACCAATAAACACCGGTTTCGGTGTAATCAAAACCTGTTTGAAATGATCTGTTGTGAGTGATAAGCCCATGCCCAACATGATGACAAAAAGAGCAACGGGAAGAAAAAGAGCCGTGAATACGCTAGCTTCCATAGAAGAGGATCCTTACCGGTTATTATTGTGGTTGCGCGCAGTCCTGGATCCGTCCAGACGGCGCCTTTGGTAACCATCATAACTGAAAGTGCTGAACAAAAAATGGATGGCGTCAGCACTTTCAGTAGTTACTTGTGCAGAGGCACGTGGGATTAGCTTGGAGCCTCGCTAAACTTTGAAATGAAACACCAAGGCTTTCAGTTGCTCTGCGAGCTTCGCAAGTGACTCGCTGGCTTGGGTCGATTGTTCGACATTGGCAGCGGTTTGCTCTGATACATCACTGATGTTATGAATGCTCTTATTGATGTCCTTCGAGACAGCGGTTTGCTCCTCGGTAGCACTGGCGATCTGCTGCGCTGTCTGATCAATCATGGCAACCGCTGACGCGATGCTTTCCAATTTTTCACCGGTGTCGGTGGCGCGCGCAACGCTGGTTTCGGTGCCTTTGGTGCTCACTACCATGGCCTTCACCGCGCGATCAGAGCCTGACTGTAATTTCTCAATCATGGCCTGAATTTCCGTAGTGGAGTCCTTAGTGCGGCTGGCAAGGCTGCGCACCTCGTCAGCGACCACGGCGAAGCCTCGGCCACTTTCACCCGCCCGAGCGGCTTCGATTGCTGCGTTTAAGGCCAGCAAGTTGGTTTGCTCGGCAATGGCTTCAATGACTTGGAGAATGCTACCGATTCGGTCGCTGTCCTGTTTTACTTCGTTGATGACTTGCGTGGCATTATCTACTTCTGTTGCCAGATTTCGGATGGCGTCAATGGTGGATTGCACCACAATTCGACCAGTCTCCGCGGCATCGCTTGCACTGCGCGACGCGTCGGCGGTACTTTGTGTGTTACGCGCTACCTCTTCCAGCGTTGCTGTCATCTCATTCATTGCGGTCGCCGAACTACTGATTTCCTGCACTTGGCGCTGTATACCCGCTTCTGTCTCTTCATTTATTTGCGCTAACTCTGTTGATGATGCGGCTACTTGATCGGAGTAGCTGCCGATATCGGTCATCATCTGCCGCAAGTTCTGCTGCATGGTGCGAATGGAAGCTAGCAGGCTAGTGGTATCGCCGGCTTGAATGTGGATATCGGCGGTCAAATCACCTTCGGATACTTGATGCACAATTTTCGCTGCATAGTTAGGATCACCGCCCAGGGTGCGGGTTACTGTGCGAATTACCGCTAAGCAAATTGCCGATGCACCTGCTATGACAACGCTGGATATAACGATCAGCGTGATCAGCATTTGCCTGACTTCAGCTAGCGCTACGGACTCACGGGTTTCTACAACCAAGCCCCAGTCCAGCAGTGGCATATAGGAGGTGCTGCCTACGACAGGGGTGTTGGCAGCGTTGATGTATCGACCGACAAAGTTGGTTTCCGCCTGGATTGCTTCTGCTGCGCGGGTGGTAAGAGGGCGAGAACGGTCGCTGATGGAGTTGGCGGGTGTGATTGCCAGACCTGTACCGTCGAGCAAATAGATCTCCGTTCCTTGATCACGAGAAAGCTCGGCAACACGATCCACTAGGGTGTCTACCTGTACTGCACCGCGCATAACCGCAATGATTTGGCCGTCGCGACGAATCGGTATGGCCACGGTGCTGACCGTTGCGCCGGTGGCGCGTGATACTACCGGTTGTGAAAAAGTATCCTGCCCTGATATGGCCGAGCGGAACCAGGCACGATCGGCCACGTTAAACGCGTTGGCTTCGCTGGTGGGCATGATGCGCGCCCGACCATTTTCAAAACTGACACCAGCTTGTCCTACTCCATTGGGTCCAACCACGAAAATAGTATCGTAAAACCCTCCTTGTTCCGCGAGGGTTGCCATTAATGAAGCAATACTAGGTAAGTCTAAGTTAACGGCATACTGTACGGTGGCGAGATAGCGCATTTCATCTTGGCGTGCGATTAGCCACTCGGTGAATGACTGACTATTGGTCTCGCTTCGAGCCTCGATTTCCGCCATAGAGGCGTTAACTTGTGCGCGTTGATACTGGACAAAAACCAAGCTGGTGAGTAAGACGATCGATGCGAGAATGAGTGTGACCATCATCAGCGTCAGTCGGACGCCAAAGCTGAGCGAACGCCAGGCGTGAACAGCGGGATTAGACATTGCAAGGTTCTCCAAATGTGATTCCGAAAGGCAAGATGAGCCTTTATTCGAGATGCATCAGGTATAGGTCACAAAATGGGGGATCGCAAGGAAGGCATTGACAAATTATTTACTGAAAAAACGGCTATTGTAAAACTCTGGCGAGCAGGAAACTGGAGATTAAAATAGCGATAAAAGGAATGGCAGCCCTTATAGAGTCTGCCATTCCCTGTGTTCTGGCTCATTGTTTAGGCTGCCTTGCACAGCCCAGTCTCACTTAATGGGCAAATTACCGGCGAAGTGACAGGCCACTTCATGACCGGCTTGCATCGCTGCCGTTGTTTCGAGCTTCGGCTCTTCCTGTCGGCACTGCTCTTGCGCATAAGGGCAGCGCGTATGGAAGCGGCACCCTTGCGGCGGATTAATTGGCGAGGGGACTTCGCCTTTGAGCAAAATGCGTTGTGTCTTGGCCTTCGGGTTCATCGTCGGAATGGACGATAACAGTGCCTGTGTATAAGGGTGCTGCGGCTGCTCAAACAAGGATTTCTTGTCGGCAATTTCGACAATCTTGCCCAAGTACATAACGATGATGCGATCAGAGATGTGTCGAACCACCCCAAGATCGTGCGAAATAAAGATGTAGGTAAGCTTAAAGTCCCGTTGCAACTGTTTGAGCAGATTGATGACCTGCGCTTGGATGGACACATCCAACGCCGATACCGCTTCATCACAGATGATCAGTTTAGGGTTAACCGCTAAAGCGCGGGCAATACCGATGCGCTGACGTTGACCGCCACTGAACTCGTGCGGGTAACGATCGATTTGATACGCCGCCAAACCCACCGTTTCTAACAAGTCGATGGCGCGCTGACGGCGTTGGCTTTTGGGCACAATATTCTGAATCGCCAGTGCTTCCATCAATACATCGGCCACGGTTTGGCGTGGGTTGATCGATGCATAAGGGTCTTGAAAGATGACCTGCAGATCTTTCCGCGTCTTGCGCAGCTGCGTACGAGACAGCGTCAGAATATTTTTGTCGTCAAAAAGCACGTCGCCGGCGGTGGGTTCTTCCAGGCGCAAGATAGAGCGCCCGGTGGTCGATTTTCCACAACCTGACTCGCCAACGATGCTGACGGTTTCGCCTTCAAAAACATCGAAACTGACGTCGTCAACGGCCTTCACGTGATTAATGGTACGGCCAAAGAAACCGCCTTTGATTGCAAAGTACTGCTTTAAATTTCTTACCCGCAGCAGAGGTTGTAATGCTGTCATCTTAAGCCTGCTCCGCAGTTTCTTGCCATTGATCGGTGAATTTCCAGCAACGCACTTGCGTCTTGTCTGCATGATCCTGCAGCGGTGGCGACTGCTGCTCACACAGGGGCCGGGCATCCGGGCAGCGAGGTGCAAAGGCACAACCGGTAGGCAATTCCGTCGGGTTTGGTACTGACCCTTTGATCGCAATCAGCTCGGCTTTATCTTCGTCATGCCGAGGCAAGGAATTAAACAATCCGATGGTATAGGGGTGCTTGGGTTCACTGAATAGGGTTTCCACATCGGTGTATTCAACCACCTTGCCGCAATACATCACGGCCACGTAATCACAGGTTTCCGCCACCACACCCAGATTGTGCGTAATCATGATGACCGACATATTCAGCTCGGTCTGCAGGCTTCGAATCAGGTCCAGAATCTGGGCCTGAATCGTCACATCCAATGCCGTGGTGGGTTCGTCTGCAATCAACAAGCGAGGGTTACAGGCCAGCGCCATGGCAATCATCACGCGTTGACGCATACCGCCTGACAACTCAAAAGGATATTGATGCACACGTTTTTCCGGGGATGGGATACCGACCTGACGCAGAATGTCGACGGACTTTTTCAGCGCCTCGGATTTGCGCATCTTCTGGTGCGTTTGAAACACCTCGGCAATTTGGTCCCCGACGGTGAACACCGGGTTCAGAGACGTCATGGGTTCCTGAAAGATCATGGAGATCTTATTGCCCCGGATACTTCTGAAGGCTTTGTCGGACAGTTGCAGAATGTCCTCACCGTCCATCAGTATTTCGCCCGCGACAATTTTTCCGGGCTCTTGAACCAAACGCAGTATTGACAACGACATCACGCTTTTGCCGGAACCAGACTCACCTACGATACCAAGGGATTTACCTTCCGGGACGATTAAGCTCAGATCGTTCACAGCCTTCACCTGACCCGCGTCTGTCTGGAATGCCGTGGTCAGATTCTTAATTTCGAGCAAGGGTTTTTGCTTTTCCATCAGTTAAAGTCCACCCTTTTGTTGAAGTAGCGGTATGACACATCGACCAAGAAATTCACCAGCACAAACAGCAGAGCAAAGATCAGTACGACACCCTGAACCACCGGGAAGTCACGCGCCCCGATGGAGAAAATAACCAGTCTGCCCATGCCGTTGATTGAAAACACGGTTTCGGTCAGAACGGTGCCCGACAACAACACGCCGAGCTCTAAGCCGACTACTGTAATGACCGGAATCATGGCATTCTTCAACGCGTGCTTATAGATCACCAGGCGTTCAGACAGTCCCTTGGCGCGTGCCGTGCGAATGTAATCCTGATTGATTACCTCCAGCATACTGGAACGAGTTACACGAGCGATGATTGCCGCCCCCCCTGTACCCAGAGTAATGACCGGCAAAATGGTTTGCTGCCATGTACCCCAGCCGGAAGGCGGTAACAACGAGAGCTCAATAGAGAAGTATTGAATAAGCATCAAGCCGAGCCAAAAGTTCGGCATCGATAAACCGAACAGCGCCACCACCATGATCATCGTGTCGGCTAAACCGTAGCGGCGTACGGCGGAAAACACCCCGGCGATCAGGCCAATGAAGACACTCAGCAAGGTGCTGTATATAGCCAGCTTCACGGTAATCCAAAAGCGCGGTTTGATTTCGTCCAACACATCTCGATTGCTGCGTATCGACTGACCCATATCACCTTGCAGTAGGTTCTTCACGTAACGACCGTACTGCACATAGATGGGGTCGTTTAACCCCAAGCGTTCGCGCATACGTTCAACCTGTGCGGGCTGAGCCGCTTCACCAGCAATGATTTGTGCTGGGTCGCCGGGAATGAGGTGCATTAATGAGAACACCAAGACGGTGACACCAATCACCACCGGAATAGTCTGCAGTAACCTGCGTACAATAAATTGGAACACGACTTTGATTCCTTATTTCTTGGTTTTGGGGTCTAACGCGTCTCGAAGACCGTCACCAAATAAATTGAAGGCCAGTACGACAATCGCAATCGCTAGGCCGGGAAAGAACGCCACATGAGGGTGATCGAACATATAGTTGCGGCCATCACTGAGCATACGCCCCCACTCTGGTGAAGGGGGTTGTGCCCCTAAGCCTAAGAACGACAGGCTGCTGGCCACCAAAATAGCGATCGCGATGCGTAAAGTAGACTGTACAATGATGGGCGATAGGATATTGGGTAAGACGTGTTTAACGATGATTCGAAGGTCGCTGGCCCCCAAGGCTCTTACCGCATCGATATACTCCAGTTTGCGGATGGTCAGGGTTGACCCCCTGACCACGCGGGCAAAGGTCGGAATCGAAAAGACCGCCACCGCTATGATGACGTTCGAGATGCTGCCACCCAATACACTGACCAAGGCAATGGCCAAGAGAATGCCCGGAAACGCCAGCAGAACATCGATGACGCGCATGATCACCGAGTCAATGGCGCCACCGTAGAAGCCCGACACGATGCCCAGTGGCACACCGATCAGGGCGCCAACCAGCACCGAAGAGAAGCCCACAAACAGCGTGATACGCATGCCATGAATCAGGCGTGTGAAGATGTCACGACCGTTGTGATCGGTTCCTAACCAGAATTCGGCCGAAGGCGGTAAGAGCCGCGTAGAGAAGTTGACCCGAACCGGATCATGGACGGTGAAATAAGGCCCAAATATCGCCACGAGAATCAAAAAAAGGAGCAAATAGCCCCCCCATAAAGCCACCTTATTTTTTTTAAGCCGCCGGTAGACTAACCGCCAGTTAGACGGAGATGTAGCCGCTTTACCGGCTTCTAGGCCATTTTTTGTTGCAACTTGAAACACTATGCGCCATCCTCTTTTTAGCTTTTAACGCTAGAGACACGATCGAAGTTTGTTATAAGAAAAACTAGTTGTACGTCGGTTCGACACGTACATATAAAGTAATGAATGGAGAAAGTAAAATGCGCACAAGAACGAAATGGAAACGATTGCTTACACCAGTAATCGCCACTCTGGCGGGCCTTGCGCTCGTCGCTCAAGCGCCAGCGGCGCAGGCACGCGGTGGTGATTTGATTGCCGCTATGCTGTCTGATGCGGTGGCTTTGGATCCTCACACGACGAACGATGTTCCATCCAGTATCGTTGCCTACAACATCTTTGAATCCCTCGTGATGTTCGATTTGAACAATGAACTGCAGCCTGTATTGGCGACAGCATGGCACAATGTGGATGACCTGACGGTCGAGTTCACCTTACGCCAAGGGGTTAAATTCCACGACGGTTCGGACTTGACCGCGGCTGTGGTTAAAGCCAATTTCGATCGTTTGCTTGATCCGGAAATTGCTTCGCCACGCGGGTTTTTATTCTCGATGATTGACGAAGTGATCGTGGTTGACGATCTCACTGTACAGTTCAAGACGAAATTCCCCTTCGCCCCTCTGGTGGCGCATTTGGCGCACAGCGGCGGTGCTTTGACCAGCTTGGCGGCCATTGAGCGCGATTATGAAGAAGTGGCCAATGGCCGTAACCCTGGCTCGTACATTTCCAGTAACCCGATCGGTACTGGCTACTTCAAGTTCGAAAGCTGGGTACCCGGTTCGGAAATCAAACTGGTACGTAATGAAAACTACTGGGGCGAAAACGCCAAGTTGGACAGCGTAACCTTTAAGGTTGTGCCGGAAAGCCTGACGCGTGTGTCTGAGTTGGAAACTGGTTTTGCGCACATCATTGACCCGGTTATGCCGAGTGACATGAGCCGCATCAACCGTATGCCAGATGCGAGCCTGTACCGTAAGAGCTCAACCAGCTTGGCTTATTTAGGCTTCAACGCGCAAAAAGCGCCGTTTGATGACGTCGATGTCCGTCGTGCTATTTCCATGGCGGTGAACAAAGACGACATCGTCGCAGGTGTTTACAACAACACGGGTATTGCCGCAGTAGGCCCGATTGCTCCTGGTGTATTCGGCTTTGACGAAAGCATCAACTCAATCCCGTACGATATGGACCAAGCGCGTGCGTTGCTGGCGGAAGCAGGCTTCCCGAACGGCTTCAGCACCACCATCTGGACCAACGACAACCCAAGCCGTATTCAAATCGCTGAATACGTACAGTCTAAGTTGAGCGATCTGGGTGTGCGAGCTTCTATTGAAGTGCTGGAATGGGGTGCTTACTTACAGAACACTGCAGCCGGCCAGCATGATATGTTCATTCTGGGTTGGTCAACGCCGACGTTGGATGCCGACTACGCCATGTATGCTTTGTTCCATTCTTCACAGCAAGGTGCGGCAGGTAACCGTTCGTTCTTCTCTGATCCAGAGGTAGATCGTTTGCTGGATGCGGGTCGTGAGGAAACCGATCAGAACTTGCGCCTGCAATTCTACAAAGAAGCGCAAGAGCTGTTGGTTGAAAAAGCGCCTATGATGTATCTGTGGCACCAAGAGTATTTGCTGGGCGTAAGTGACTCAGTGAAGAACTTTGAGATGCTGCCGACCAACATCTACCTGTTGCAGGATACGTACATCGACTGATTAAGGAGCCTTTCCTTAAGTCGTCACAAAAACCCGCACCCAGTGCGGGTTTTTTTATGGCCATGGATGCCCGGTATGCTGGCAACGCAGGAGCAGTTGCCAGTAATGGCCATGGATGCCCGGTAGGGAGGGTGTTTACACCCGCGAGCTTACCGAAACCCCCACGAACCATTTTAAGAAGATTGCAGAGATTGTGAAAATAACCTAAACCAAAGTGTAGGTTTTTGTGTAATCTAGAAGAATAACAATGAAAAAATGGCAGCCCGGTCAGAGTGCGCCACTCACTGCATTAGGGGGTCTTAAACATGTTGCATCACCGCACGCATCCTCGCCTTGCCCGTCGGTTTCAGGTGAGCGCTTTCATCGGTCTATTTATTGGTAGCGCATTGTTTGCGTCGAACCTCAGCGCGACGGAACAGACGGCTACCAGCGAATCGGTGGAAGTCATCAAATCGCACGCCTTTGCGGTGCGCGGTGAACCCAAATACCCGGCCGACTTCCCTCATTTTGACTACGTCAATCCGGACGCCCCCAAAGGCGGCAGTATGCGCTTAGCCACTACCGGCGGCTTCGACAGCTTTAACCGTTATGCCCGGCGTGGTGAATCGGTGATCGGCGCCGGTGAGTTGTACGACACCCTGATGACCACCAGCAGCGACGAAATCAGCGTGTATTATGGCTTGATCGCCGAATTCATTGAGTACCCCGTGGACTACAGCTGGGTGAGTTTCCACATTAACCCCGCTGCGCGTTTTCACGATGGCACGCCGATCACCGCGCACGACGTGGTGTTCAGCTTTAATAAGTTTTTTGAACAGGGCGTGCCGCAGTACCGCTCCTACTATGCCGATGTGACCGAAGTAACCGCGCTGAGTGACCATCAAGTGATGTTCCGCTTTGCCGAACCTAACAAGGACTATGTATCGGGGTTGGCCGGCACCACCGTATTGCCGCGCCATTTCTGGGCCGAACGTGATTTAGGCGACCCCCTCACTGCACCGCCGCTGTCCAGTGGGCCTTATAAAGTCGGTCAATACGCCATGGGCCAGTTCGTCACCTACGAGCGTGTGCCTGACTATTGGGCGGCCAATTTACCCGTCAACAAAGGCCGCCATAATTTCAATACGCTGCGTTACGACTATTACCGCGACAGCACCGTGGCATTAGAGGCGTTCAAAGCGGGCGAATACGATTTCCGGCAAGAAAATGTGGCGAAACAATGGGCGGAAGACTATGTAGGCCCAGCGTTAACGCGTGGTGACATCAAGATGGAAGAGCTGCCGCACGAAATCCCGCAGCCCATGCAGGCGTTCTTGTTCAATACGCAAAATCCGTTGTTTGAAGACCGACGAGTGCGCCAAGCCATTAACCTGGCGATGGATTTTGAATGGTTGAACCGCAATATTTTTTACGGTGCTTATGCCCGTAACTACAGCTATTTTCAAAACACCGAGTATTCAGCCAGTGGCTTACCCACAGAGCAAGAGCTGGCGATCCTAGAGCCGTTCCGCGATCAGCTACCGCCGGAAGTCTTTGGCGAAGCCTATCGGCCAAACGTCACCGACGGCTCGGGTACCTTGCGCAATGAAACCCGCCAAGCCTTGGCGTTATTGCGTGATGCCGGGTGGGAACTGCGCAACCAGCGTTTGGTGAATGTGGAGACCGGGCGGCCTTTTGAGTTTGAATTACTGCTCCATACTCCGACGTTCGAACGCGTCGCATTGCCGTTGCAGCGCAACTTGGAGCGCATGGGCATCCGCATGACGATTCGGGTCGTCGACACCGCGCAGTATTTGAACCGTACCCGCGAGTTTGACTTCGATATGGCCATGGGTGGCTACAGCGCCAATGCCTACCCGTCTTCGGGTATGCGCATTGCGTGGCGTTCTGATTTCATCGATTCATCGTGGAACCGTGCGGGCGTGCAGGACCCGGTGATCGATGCGCTCATCGACGGCATTGTGGCAAATCAAGAAAACGATGAGATGCTCATGGCCTATGGCCGTGCCTTTGATCGCGTAGCCATGTGGAATTTCTATGTCATCCCGAACTGGCACAATGATTCATTCTGGATAGCCACTTGGGACAAATTCGACCGCCCGGCCATTCGGCCCAAATACGACATTGGTACGGAAACCTGGTGGCAAGACAACGAAAAAGCCGCACGGTTGCGTCGCTGATGGTTAGCCCATTGGTGTTCAAAATAGGAGCGCGTTGAGTCGATGGGAGCCTATGTCGTTCGGCGTCTGTTGTTGGTGATCCCCACTTTGTTGGCGATCATCACGCTCAACTTCGTGATCATTCAAGCTGCCCCCGGCGGCCCAGTGGATCAAGCCATTGCGGGCATGATGGGCATGGACTTTTATAACGTCACCGACCGTATTTCCGGTGGTGGCGCCGACCTTCAACAAAGTGCATCTGCCAGCAACGACCAAGGTACCCGTACTTCGCGTGGCGCACGCGGGCTAGACCCTGTGGTGATCGCCGAAATAGAAGCGCAATTCGGCTTTGATAAACCCGTGTGGCAACGTTACGGCATCATGTTGAAGGACTATCTGACCTTCAATTTTGGTGACAGCCTGTTTCGTGCGCGAACGGTGATCGAGTTGATCGTCGAGCGCATGCCGGTATCCATCTCATTGGGTGTCTGGTCCACGTTGATCATCTATTTGGTGTGTATTCCTCTCGGTATTGCCAAAGCGGTGCGCCACCATTCCAAGTTCGATGTATGGACCACCTGGGTGGTGTTGGTGGGTTACGCCATTCCGGGGTTCTTGTTCGCTATCTTGCTTATTATCCTGTTTGCTGGTGGCTCGTATTGGAACTTTTTCCCGCTGCGCGGTTTGGTATCGGCCAATTTTGCTGACCTACTGTGGTATGAAAAGATTTTGGACTATTTCTGGCATCTTACGCTGCCGGTGTTGGCCATGGTGATCGGTGGTTTTGCGACCCTGACCATGCTGACCAAGAATTCCTTTCTGGATGAAATCAACAAACAGTATGTGATGACCGCGCGTGCCAAGGGGGCTACCGAACGGCGCATTCTGTATCGGCATGTCTTCCGTAACGGCATGTTGATCATCATTGCCGGTTTCCCTGCGGCTTTTATTAGCGTGTTTTTTACCGGTGCTTTGTTGATTGAGGTGATTTTCTCGCTCGATGGACTAGGCCTGCTGGGCTACGAAGCCACGCTGCAGCGTGATTATCCAGTCATGTTTGGGACGCTGTATATGTTTGGCGTACTGGGTTTATTGATGGGCATCATCAGTGACTTGGCCTACACCTGGGTCGACCCTCGTATCGACTTCGAGTCGAGGTAGCATTTATGGCCATAAATCCCATCAATCAGGAACGCTGGCGTCGCTTTCGCGCCAACCGCCGGGGTTACATCAGTCTCTGGTTGTTCAGCATTTTGTTCGGTGTGAGTTTGCTGTCGGACTTCATCGCCAACGAGTCACCCATTATGGTGCGCTATCAGGGTGAGCTGTTCTTCCCAGTGTTTAAAAGCTATTCAGAACTCGAGTTCGGTGGCGACTTTGATGTGAGGGCAGACTACCGCGACCCTTTCATTGCCGACTTAATTGAAGCCGACGGCTGGATGCTGTGGCCCATCATTCGCTACAACTACCGCACCATTAACTACGACTTGCCGCGCCCTGCGCCCGCCCCACCTTCGGCGGAAAATTGGTTAGGCACTGACGACCAAGGCCGTGATGTGTTGGCCCGCTTGATGTATGGCACGCGCATCTCCATTTTGTTTGGCTTCACCCTCACCATACTCACCTCCATCGTGGGTATTGCCGTCGGTGCGATGATGGGTTTTTACGGCGGCAAGATTGACCTCTTTGGGCAAAGAATCCTGGAAATTTGGTCCAGCCTGCCGACATTGTTCATCCTTATTATCATCGCCAGTATGATCCAGCCGACCTTTTGGATTCTAATGGGTATTTTATTGCTGTTCGGCTGGATGGGCTTGGTGGGCTTGGTGCGGGCCGAAACCCTGCGCGTAAGGAACTTTGAATACGTACTGGCCGCTCGGGCCATGGGTTTGTCCGACCGCCGAATCGTGTTTCGTCACATACTGCCCAACGCCACCGTGGCCACCATCACCTTTTTGCCTTTTATTCTTTCGGGTTCAGTCACCACCTTAAGCGGCCTCGACTTCTTAGGCTTCGGTTTGCCGCCTGGCTCGCCGTCGTTGGGCGAAATGATCAACCAAGGTAAAAACAACATTCGCGCCCCGTGGATCGGGATGTCGGTGTTTATTACCTTGGGTGTGATGTTGATTCTGTTGACCTTCATCGGTGAAGCGGTGCGCGACGCCCTTGACCCTCGCCGAACCCGATAAGGACGCCCATGACCGACCTCTTAACCATCCACAACCTCAGCATTGCCTTTGAACAAGGTGGCGAACGCCAGCGGGTTATTCACGGCGTGGACTTTACCATTCAGCGCGGTGAAACCTTGGCGCTGGTGGGCGAAAGTGGTTCGGGTAAGTCGGTCACCGCGCACAGCATCGTGCGCTTGTTGTCCACACCGCCCGCATTTTACGAGAGTGGCGAGATTCACTTTCAAGGCCAAGAACTGCTGCACGCGCCAGAAGCGGAACTACGTTTTTTGCGCGGCCATAAGATCAGCATGATCTTCCAAGAACCCATGACCAGCCTGAACCCGTTGCACAGCATTGAAAAGCAACTGGCCGAAGCGCTCTGGCTGCACAACGGCGGCGCGTGGAAAACCGCCCGTGCCCAAGCGCGCCCCAAAGTGCTGGAATGGCTGAACAGGGTGGGCCTGCGCGACGCCGAAAAACGCCTGAATAGCCTACCGCACGAACTCAGCGGCGGCGAACGCCAGCGCGTGATGATCGCCATGGCATTGATTAACGAACCCGAACTGCTGATCGCCGATGAACCCACCACCGCGCTTGATGTCACCATTCAGGCGCAGGTGTTAGAACTCATTCAGCAACTGCAACGCGAACTCGGCATGGCCGTACTGTTCATCACGCACGACCTCGGCATTGTACGCCAGGTCGCCGACCGCGTGGCTATTATGCAGCAAGGCCGTATTGTGGAAACCGGTAACACCGCCGAGCTGTTTGCCAACCCACAGCACGACTACACGCGCAAATTGCTCAACGCTGTGCCGTCTGGTGCACCCGATCCCATTCCCGACGGCGCGCCGGTGATTCTCAGCACCGAGCATTTGAAGGTCTGGTTTCCAATGACCAAAGGCATCTTAAAGCGGGTGTACGACCACGTAAAAGCCGTAGACGATGTTGAGCTAGAGATTCGCCAGGGCGAAACACTGGGCATTGTGGGTGAAAGCGGCTCGGGAAAAACCACACTGGGCCGTGCGTTATTGAAGCTGGTGCCCAGCATCGGTGAAATCCGCCTAGTGAGCGACAACCAAGAATGGGTGGATTTGCAAGGCTTGAACCACAAGCAAATGAGCCCCTTGCGAAGCAATCTGCAAATCATCTTTCAAGACCCCTTTGGCAGTCTGTCGCCGCGCATGTCCGTGGGCCAGATCATCGCCGAAGGTTTGCTGATTCATGAACGCCTGACGGCGGACGAAGTCGACCGCCGGGTGATTGCCGCGCTGGAAGACGTACGGCTCGACCCCGCCACCCGCCACCGCTACCCGCACGAATTTTCAGGTGGGCAACGCCAACGCATCGCCATCGCCCGCGCCTTGATCCTCAACCCCAAACTGCTGGTGTTGGACGAACCCACCTCCGCCCTCGACCGCACCGTGCAAATGGACGTGATCGAACTCCTGCGCCGCTTGCAGCGCGAACGCCAACTGGCGTATTTGTTCGTCAGTCACGACCTTGCCGTGGTGAAAGCCCTCAGCCACCGCATGATGATCATGCGCGCTGGAAAAGTGGTGGAAACGGGTACCACAGAAGCGATTTTTAACGCGCCTCAGCACCCCTATACGCAGAAGCTGATTGCCGCCATTTTGTAAGCATTCCGAAAACTTTACATAAAACTGACGCCGCAAACCGTTGAATCTCCGTAAACATGACGATTTGACCCCCCCTAAATCGTCACCTTTCACTGTGGTGTAAAACACGTTTCGCTGTCATCCTATGCCCCGTTGAAGCGAGTGGCGAAGGAACCTAAAGCCACAAGGATTTAGACGAACTGGGATGTTTGTCGATACAAGGACTGCGTAACGCTCGCCCACACATAGGAAGGAATCACCCTTGCCCAAGGACGGGCAAACTCGGTTAACAAATTGTCAGATGGAATGCATCAACGCCGCAAGCGCTGTTGAGCACTGGCAAAAGGAACAATGGAAACAGGAGCTCCATGAATACGGACATCAACAGCCCACTGGCACCTGTGCCAGTACCACAAAACGGACAACTCAACCTGTTTGTAGCCTTGGGTATTGTCACGGATTTGTGCATCAACCATGGTGACTACCATCAATTAAGCATTGAAAAACTGATCGCGCGTGTGTTGCCAGCCTTGCAAGCAGGGCAAGTCCATATTGTATTTGATCCCCAAAGCCGACCACTGGGTTTCGCCAGTTGGGTTCTTGCTGACGACAATTTGCACGCACAACTAACGCAAACCCCGTCGTTAGCGGTCATCAACAATGCTTCTTCTGTAAATAACATGGATGCTTCCAACCAAGAAAACCAATACCTCTGGTTTGTTGACCTAATCACCCCCTTTTCCAGCCCCTTGCCAATGTTTCATAGCCTAAAGGAACGTTTCGCGGGCTTCTCTGATGCATGGGCTTTGGCGGGCAATAACACAGAAGCCGCTGATCAGCCGAGAAGGATTTGGTGATGGACATGAACAACGCACAAGTTACCCAAGCGTCTGAAAAAGAACCACAGTCGCCCCAGGAGGAGCTTGGTTACCACGAGGCATTTGGCATAATGTTGTGGCTGTGCAGCCAGGCCGACTATCACAAGACGTGGCCATTGTGGGCTGTGGATAACGACTTAGTACCGCCGTTGATTCATCGTCAATTCAGAATCTATTTTGACGAATACCGCAATCCTGTGGGGTGTGCCACATGGGCATGGCTAAGCGAAAAAATGAAAAACGAAATGATTGCTGGCGGGACTCTGGAGTTCGATGACTGGGCCAGTGGAGATCATTTGATGTTTGGTGATTACATCGCACCGTGGGGACATGCGAAAAGCATCCTTAGTGACCTTCGCACAAATGTGTTCCCAAAAGAGACAGCATTCAGTTTGGGCCGCAATTTTGACGGTTCGGTGCGAAAAGTTTACCACTGGAAAGGCAAAGAATCCGGAAAGAAGATTTTGGTCAACCCAACAGCAGAGAACAAAACCGCTGCAACGGGCTGATCAAGTGAGGGTATCTAAAAACATCACGAGCGAAGCAATGGCAAGGCAAAATTTTTCGAAAACGCGCAGTTTACTGAAGGTAGATGAGCATTTTGAGGAGAATTTTAACACCGCCAGTGTAAGCGCAGTAGTTTTTTAGCTGCCCTCAAGAATTCAGCGGGTGCTGTAACACCCGCCGAATACCGCCCTTGGGCGGGTCCTTAAAACCGTAGTGAAAACAATCTCAAGGAGAGATCATTATGTCTAAAGTATATAAGCGTAGCAATTCTGTTGACGTTTTCGGTAGCATCGTATTTGGCGGTGGCGGTGGCGGTGGCGGTGGCGGTGGCGGTGGCGGTGGCGGTGGCGGTTCGAGTGGTAAAAGTACTACGAGGAGAGGAGGAAGAGCAAAGAATGGAGATCAGCTAGGTGATGAGGTTAGCTGGACTGCGGTTAATGGCATTGAAAAAGCTGAAGGAAAAATTACAGCGAAAGGGGTTGGCAATCTTGCCGGAGCAATTGGGCTTGCTGCTTCTCGAAGAAGCCCAGTGGGATTTGCTGCGTCGGTTGCCGGGCTGGGAGCAAATAATTGGCCAGACGATGACTCCGTATAGTACGAAAACCTCAGAGGGATTGTTCTCGCTGATAGGTTGTCATGAATGACAATTTAGATAACGCTGAGGAAAATTAATATATTACATGGACGTAGATACCATGGCGCAGATCAGATTGCTGTTGATGATCTGCGTTTTTAATAACTAAGGAGTGTCCTATTTTGTCATACTTCATTATTGACCCATTTTCTGATAGACATTGGCGCTATCGTTACATTGGGTCCGCTATTTATATGTTATGGTTTGTAATTTATTTCTTGTTCCCTATTTCAAATACATTTTCACTTTTATCTGCTGGGTTAATGATTGGCATGGTTAATTTATTGTCTTATTTAGTTAAGTTGCATGATGCCTCATCAGCTAATGAATTCTATGAAAACAACAGTCCTGTCGAAAGATATTCATCTAATTTCTATTATCTTTCATATGCAGTTATTGGCTTGATTGTTGTTTTCGAGATATATGTTTTCATGACTTCAGTTTTTAATACTTGAAAATCAATTTTTTGAGCAAATTTTTTGGGTGAATAATGCTTCCAGTAAAGATAAAAGAATGCATTGTTTTTCAAATTGACCAGATATTATATATATTGGGTGCATCTGGCCGTATTGAAATGACAGCGGCATCATTTGTGGTTGAAAACCATATCGCTACCAGAGTAATTGTCTCCAAACTGGCTGAGCTTGATGGCATTGCAGTGCATTATATGTCTTTTGCTGAGGTGCCTTTATCGCTGTTATTGGCGTCATCTCCGTCTTCTTCCCAAGCGCTGTGCATTTCAAAGAACGGCGATACCGCTGTTATTACAGGCGTTGAGGGTGATCGTTTAACGTTGAACACTTATTTCCGTGTTAATGAGGTGGCGGATACCTTTGTTGGTACATGGAAAGAACTTAAAGACGACTTGGGTCTGTTGGATACCTTGATGGTGATTGAGCGGGTAGAGGCTAAAGCTTCTTCGGCTGGCTTGGGTGCGCCCCCTAAGGAGGTGGTTGATGTTGAGTCAGACACGGCAAACCCCAAAGTTAACCTCGCCAACGCGCGTTTTGTTTATACCCATTTCTTTCGCCAAAAACAGTATGCGTTGGGCATTATCGGTTTGGCGGTGATGCTGGCGTTATTGGGCGTAGCAACCCCGCTCGGTTTCCAGACCTTTACCGATAAAATTCTGCCCTATTCGGCCACCAATTCTTTAGCGGTCATTGCTGTATTGTTATTGTTAGCCGCTATCGCCACCAGCGTATTGCAGTGCGCGCGCGATTATCAAGAAAGCGTGCTGTTCGCCAAATATCAAAACGGCTTGGGTAAAGAGGTCTTTCGCCGTTTGTTAGCCATGGATGTGCCCTATTTCGACCGCCGTAAAGTGGGTGATTTAACCAAGCTGGTGGATCAAGTCGATGAGGCGTCGAATTTTCTCGTGCGGCAGTTGTTGTCGTCCGTGGTGTCGGTCATTTCCTTGTTCGTGGTTCTGCCTATTCTCTTTATGTACAGCGTGAAGCTCTCGTTCATAGTGTTAGGTATTGGGTTGCTAATGGCGTTCACTGTGGGTGTTTCGTTGCGGCCATTGCGTAACCGCGTGATGCAAGCCTATGCCTACGATGCGGGCTTTCAAAGCACGTTGATTGAAACCTTAAAAGGTATGCGGACGATTAAATCACTGGCGAACGAGTCCTTTTTCCGTCACCGCGCTAATACCAGTTTAGAGCACAATCTGTATGGCGGGTTTAACGTGGCACGTTTGAGCAACGTGGTGCGAGCGTTGGTGAGCTTTCAAAGCCAGTTGATCACCATTGCGGTGATTTTCTTTGGTGCGCAAGCGGTGTTTGCCAGCCAAATGACCATCGGCCAGTTGATTGCTTTCAATATGCTGGCGAATAATGTAGTGAACCCGTTGATGTCGTTGGTGATGACCGCCAGCGGTTGGGAAACCTTTAAACTCGCGCGGCGCAAATTGAGTGAACTTACCCCGCCTGAACCACCAGCGTTGCAGCTCAGCGAGAACGACATCAGCCTGAATGGCGACATCGAGTTCCAAAATGTGTGGTTTCGTTATCCCACTACTGAAGAACAGACGGATGCACATTCGGAAGCCAACGATTATGTGCTGAAAGGCATCAACCTGCACATCAAGCAAGGTGAAATCATCGGTATTGTGGGCGGCAGTGGTTCCGGGAAATCGACCCTTGCTAACCTCTTGTTGGGGTTTTATAAGCCACAGCGTGGCAAGATCAAGGTCAACGGATACGACATTGATTTGGTAAAACCCGAGCATTTGCGTTCGCGCATTTCTTCTGTGCAGCAAACCAACTTCTTGTTCAACACCAGTGTGCTGGAAAACGTGCATTTGGGGCGGTTGGATTCCGATGTCAACGACATCATGCAAGCCTTGCAAGACTCTGGCAGTGCTACCTTTGTGGATGAGATGCCGCACAAATTCCTCACTCCATTGAGTGAGGACGCAGGCAACCTATCGGGTGGACAGCGCCAACGCTTAGCCATCGCCCGTGCCTTGGTGCGCAACAGCGATATTCTGCTGTTCGACGAAGCCACCAGTGCATTAGACAACCAAACCGAAGAGAAGATCAAAGACACCATTTACAGTGCGTGTGAAAACAAGACCGGCATCATCATCGCCCACCGTTTGAATACACTGTCGTATTGTCATCGCATCGTGGTGATGCAACACGGCGAAATTGAAGCGGTCGGTACGCACGATGAACTGCTAGAAGGTGACAACAGCTACCGCCGTATGTGGGACAGCATGCTCAAGCGCGACGAAGCTTTGCACAGCTTGGCGTTGACACCTCACAGCCCTGCAGTGCCCGCAGTAAGTGAGCCAGAAGAGGCTACCCCGGAGGCACGCCGTGCAGTATAGCTTTAAAGAAATTCATGCGCTGAATTTGCTCAACGACAATCCTGAGTTCAGCAAGCGGTTCAATATCCCTTTTGATCTCAAATTGATGACCATCGTGGTCTTGTGTGTGATCGCCGCCGCCATCACTGGGGCCATCATCTTCAAAGTGGACAAAATTGTGCCCGCCCAAGGTGTGTTGGAAACGCGTGCCCGCCTGTTTGAAGTCAGAAGCACTCAAGGGGGTTTCATCGAGCAAATTCTGGTAGAGGAAGGGCAGCGTGTTGAAGCGGGTGAATTACTGGTGCGCTTTGATACCGAGCAATTGGAACTGGAAATTGCCCGCTTACAGCAAGAGCAAAATACGCTGGCGCGCAGCATTTGGACGGAATTTCACCAGATTCACGCGCATGTGCCGGTCACAACGCGGACCCAATTAACCGATACCCTCGCAGAGATCCCCGATGCCGTCAGAACCTTGGGGTACGACGGCTATTTGGCGCGCACGTTGAATGATGCGTTGGCAGCCCTTGAGCAGAACGCCCAGAGCATCAACAGCCGCATGCAGTCCACCGAACGTCAGTTGGTGCTGGCGTTGCAGGCTCATGCGCTGGAAAGCGATGAATTTGACCGCCTACGGCGATTGGTTGACCAAGGGATAGAAAACCGCGTGCAACTGGAACAACAGCGTAAGCGGCTTTTGGAACTTGAAGGTAGCCGAGAGTCGTTGCTGGCGAGTTTGCAGGCCGATCAACATGAGCAAGACCGCTTGCAGCTTGAGCGATCACAGCGGAAAAACGAATTTGTGTTAGAGCGCCTATTGCGCTTACACGAACAGCGTGACCAGTTCGAACAGGTCGGCCTGCGTTTGGCGGTACAGCAACGTACGTTGCGTGACCAAGACGTACGTGCGCCCTTCGCTTCGGTAGTAGATGCCATAGAAGTGCGGGGCCAGCGTGAGGTACTGGATCAGGGAGCGACGCTGGTGCAGTTGCGGCCTTTGTTTGATCAGGACGACTTGGAAATCGACATTCAAATACCGTCGAACTACGCGGTGTGGGTAGAACCAGGTATGACCTTCCGCGCCAGCTCTTTGGGTAACAACCCTGACGACCACGGTTACATTCATGGGTATGTCGATTTTGTCTCCGAGTCCACCGATATGGTGGATGGGCAGCGTATTTATCGCATGAAAGGCCGTATTACTGAGATCAACTTAAGTGGCCGCCCAGACCGCCAAAGCGCCGCTGAAACTTTCTTGCGTCCGGGTTTACAGCTCTCAGTGGAGGTAAAAGCCGGCGAGCGTCGTTTGATCAACTACATCTTTGACCCGTTCACCAAATATCTGCGCACCGCGTTGAGCGAGCCGTCATGATGTTTAATGTTGAGCCTGGTCGAACCATCGGTTGTCATGCTGCTGCCGTCGGGCTGTTGCTGGCCGCTGTGCCTTCCGTCACCTTGGCTGAAAACACACTCAGTATGCCGGAATACTTGCGCCAGGCGTTGCACAGCCATGTACGGGTGCGCCAGCATCAAGCGGGCATGCCTGCGCAAGACATGGCATTGCGTGATGCGCGCCAACGCTATGTACCAGAGCTTACAGTGCGCTCCAGTTGGGATGAAAGCGAAACCGCGCGGGTTGAGAATCCGGCACCGGCGCCGGACACGCCCTTTCAGGCGAAACGCGGTACCACTCTAGGCTTAGACAGCACCTGGGCACTGCCGTTCGGCACGGAAATACAGCTCAGTACCGAGCAGCAATACGGCCAACAAACAGGGCTTACCGCGTCAGGCATTCCGGATGATTATCAGCACATTCAGCAGTATTCGGTGGAAGTCACTCAACCCTTGCTGCGTCACTGGACGCCGCAATACAACCGTCTACCGGTGTTGCAAGCACGCGCTACCTTTGCTAACTACGAAAACGAAGGTGTGCTGACCCAGTGGGAGGTGTTGCAAGACAGCCTGAATCGTCTGATTGAACTGCAAGCCCAGTATGATCGACTGGCGGTTCATCAGGCACTTTTGGAAGGTTATGAGTTTTTGCGCGATACCGCAGCGGCCCAACGGTTGGAGGGGCGCGCCACCGAGCTGGATCTGACCATGGCAGAGTTGGCGCTGGCCCGCCAAGACAATCAACTGCGGCGCGAAGAGCAAGTGTATCAGGAACGTCAGGACGAGCTGAGCCGTTCCTTGCTCTTAGCTACCTCGTTGCGGGTGGAGCCCTTGTCAGAGCTATCGGTTTTGAGCCGTTGGCTGCATCAACAAGTGGCGCAAGAAAATACGCAATCTGCTCGCATGCCACCAGTGCAACCCACACACCCCGAGCTGCGCCAAGCGGCGTTGCAACGCGAGCAAGCGGACTACGGCTGGCGTCAGGTACGTCGTCAACATTGGCCGGACATTGAAGCCTACTACCGTTATCAACACGATATACGCGAGTTGCTGCCCGATGCTGAAACACAAAGCTGGGGCTTGCGTGTCTCCTATACCGTGAATGATCTACCCACTCGCACATCGCGCTTGCGCGCCCAAGGGCAGTTGCTCAGTGCGCAGTGGCAACTGGATGACACCCAAGATCGGTTACAGGCAGAGGCTGCCCGCTTGTGGGCGGAGTGGAATCACCTAGAACGAGAGCGTGAACTGTTGATGCAGTCGATACGCTTGCACGAGGTTGCCTTGGCGCAGCAATGGCAACGCTTAGAAATGGGTTTTGCCAGTGTCCGTGAGATCCAACAACAGCAACGCAATCTGTTAGACGCGCAGCTCGAACGAATTGACGCCGAAGCACAACGAGCTCGCACTTTGGTCAGGTTGCATTACGTGAGAAACACCGACGTGCTGGCGTTGCTGTCTAACCATCCGTAACGATGAAGGAGTATGAGATGACGATACAGGAATCTGTTGTTCAGGGGTTTAATCTGAGCAGCGCTCAAGCGGCTGAAAATCCAAATATGCAGTCTGCACCACAACCTACACCACAACAGGCGCTGGCCACCCTCGCAGAGCTACTGTACGAGGGTTATGAGAACCCCGACCACGTGCGCGGTGTTGTACAGTTGGTGATCGACGATGCCGGGACGGACTACCCGCTGCGTATAGCGTTGCACGACACCCTCGAATTAAGCTTCGTAGCTGACCCAACCGCTGACGCTACTCTCCGCATGCCGTTTGCGACGGCCCAGACCTTATTGGACACCCTTGAATACGCCGATTTCCGTGACCCTGACATCATCGGTGCCATTACACTGACAGGCCAGTTGGATTTGATCAATCACGTTGCTAAAGCGCTGTTGCGCCCGTCGGAAGATACTCTTACACGTTTTCAAACGGCCGAAAATAAAGCGATGCCCGCTTACCGCATGACGGATATTCCACGGCTGGAAAATCCATCGGAACTCACCATCTTACAAGCATTGGCCGCTGGGCAACCCATGATCATCACCGGCTTACCCATGCGCACGCCGCATTCCGAATGGAGCTTGGAGAGGCTGGAAAGAGACTACGGCGATGTACCATTACGGGTACGTTCTGCGGAACAAAAAGAAACCGTGGCCGAGTTCATTGCGCGGGTGCGGGAAGCCGAACACCAACGGCCGGAAGACATTGTTGAAGGACACACCAAGGCCTACACCGAAGGCTGCGCCCTGCCGGAAGCCATGCGCCCTGATTTTCTACCCAATCATTTCTTGCGCAGTGACTACATAGAACCGCAAATCTGGTTGGGTGCGGTGCCTGTGAACGTGCCCGCCAGCAGCCTGCACCACGACCCACTGGACGGCTTCCTGTATCAGGTGATGGGCCGCAAGAAACTGTTTATGTTCGCGCCGGATCAAGCACCCTTTCTTTACCCGATGAAAGCCTACAACAACTATCAACCGTGCTGGGTAAAGCCTGAAGCGCCCGATCTGTCGCGGTACCCTTTGTATGCACAAGCCAAGGGCATTGAGGTGGTTTTGAATCCAGGTGAGTTGTTGGTGCAACCGGCGGGATGGTTTCACGCCGTGTATTGTTTGGATTCGCCGACCTTTTCGGTCAGCTACTTCTTTCGTCATTGATTAGGAAAATGCCGGTGTATGCATGGAACCCATCATGGCTGGCGGAGCGACTGAACCCTGACGTTTGGTCGGCGGAGTGCAATTCATTGCTGACTGCCTTGGACCGCCACAGCGTGCGCTGGAGCCTGTGCGCGCAGCTTACCGCTGAAGAACTGGCGAGCGACATACGCGCATTGATCGATGTAGATGCGCACTTTGAGCGCTTGCAGTCGTTGATCGATTTAACCCACTTAATGAACGTAACTGTGGACGTGGCGGTACAGGAGGAATTGGACACGCTGGCACATCGGCTGCTTGACCAGAGTGAACCCTTAATAGCGTATGTGCAGTCGTTGCCCTCTTCTACGGTTCAGCAACCTTCGCTGAAAAATTTCGCGCCTTGGATTGCGTCAATGCGCCCGCCCCCGATTGTCGTACCAGAAACGGTAAAACAGACACTGAGGCAGATTGGCAGTGACTACTATCGTGCTCAGAGCAGCCTTGGTAGACAGAGCCGCCAAAGCTCAGTCAATGTCGAACAAGCTGCGGAATGGTTGAAACGGCGCGTAGCGGTGGACCGGCATACGAGTAATCAACCGTGGTCTTACCAACTCAGGTGTTGGGAAAATGATTTGCCGGTGGCCCCAGTGCAGGGTGCGGACAATACCGATGTGCACGACTACTTCTTGGAATTGATGCGACACATGGGAAAAAATCGGGCGACCTTGCAAGAGTGCCGCCACTGGGAAAGCGAGCGCATCAACCAATGTGTTGTAACGGCAGACGATGCCTTAACCTGGTGCTTAACGGTGGCGGAGCGAGCGAACCGGTATGGCGCACAGGTAATAAAGAACCTGTTACAAGAACAGAGATTACAACTGACGTCCGACGAAAACACTATCCCGCTGTGTATCGACACCCCCTATGGCAGCTTTGTACAGGCCAGCTTCGATGGCTCCATTTATTCGCTGATGAGCCTGGTGCATGAACTCGGTCATGCCCTACATCACGCCGACCATCGAGCTAACGATGGCGCACCCATACCGCTATCACCACTGGAGTGTGAGCGCCACGCCATTGGCTTTGAGCGTCGGTTTATCGCCGAGATGTTGCAAGAATCAATACCAGCGCCGCTGCGTTCCGCATTGACGTATTACCAGCGTTATCAAGCCATTGAATTGGGATTGCGGCACGCCATGTTGCATGCTTTTGAATCTGACTTGTATCGTCTACCTCAGGTGTCACGAGCACATATTGCCAGCCTGTGGATGCAGCATAACAGATCGTTCTACGGCCCGTCAGTGGAGCTCAATGATACCTTTGAAAACGATTGGTGTGACGTGCAGCACCTGTTTACCGCACCGTTTTATCTGCAGCTTTATGCGCAAGTATTGGGGCAAACTCATGCTCAGTGAACTTAAGGTTTTTCACTATGAATAGAATTCTTAAAAGTCCGGCAACATATAGGCTTATCATGCTTGTTCTGCTGATATCCTATATGGATAAAACGGCGCATTTAGACTCTTGGTCCTACGGCTGGGTGTTTGAATTTGGTTTATATATGACGCTATTTTTGGTGGGTGATTATGCTATAACTAGAGTTTTCAAAAAGTACAGTGATGATGATTAATTTTTAAGGTTGTTCGAACATTTGTAAATTTGTGTGGGGGGTTAAGTGATTAGTTATTTAAAGTGCTTGTTCGTACAGCTAGTTCCTATTTATGGCACTGCTGTAATTTCTTTAGGCGTTGCAAACATTATATTTCCAAGCAGGGATATAATTTTAAGAGAAACCCTTTTTATCATTTCTTTTCTGTGGGTTGTCTTAACAATAATATATATTTTTCATGCCAAAAGAAGCAATAAATCAAACAATTCTTATTGAATTCAGGGATTTTAACTTGGCATATTTCGTAACAGATCCATTTGCCAACAAATACTGGCGCTATCGGCTGTTGGGTACTGCGCTCTATCTTTTATGGTGTATTGCGTATTTTACGTTCTCACTCTCAAATACCGTCGCACTTCTGTCCGCTGGATTTTTGGTTGGCATAGTCAATGTGATAGCAATGATTGCAGGGGCAGTCGATAGCTCGTCAACAGAATCAGCAGGTGATCATGATGGTTCTGCAGCCAAATATTCATCAGTTATCTTTTACTCGGCATACGCGTTACTCAGCATCATAGTGGCCTATGAAATCTACTATTTTTTCAGATTCGTGGTGTTCGGTTGAACGTGCAATTGGACGACAATACTCACAAATGCACCCCCACCATCCATTCAAGCACCAGCCCGTGGCTGTCGCTGGTGTGCAAGGCGGTGCACTGGTTATCGGAGCGTTCGCCTTCCGTCAGGTAGCGGTATCCCCAGCCGGCGCGCATGACTAATCGGTCGAAATACAACGCATAGCCGCCTTTCAGTGCGAGTCCCCAACGTTCAACGTAACCCAGACAGACCTCTCCGACATTCGTGCGCGACAGTCGCTCCTGTACCCGATACGCCTCCATCGTGCCATACGGGCTGCTTTCTCTACTCCCTTCCCACTGATATTCCACACGGGCGCCGAAGGTGTCTACGGTCCAGTTGCCTAAGTAGGATGTAAACGGTGGGCCGTGGTCGAAGTGGTGTTGGGTCAGACGTGCGCCTAATTGCCAATGCGGCGTGATGGGCATCATGGCGTTACCACCGTAGCCCCAGAAAAAGCTGGCGGGGTAGATATTGATCTCGGCGGCGCTGGCATGTGCGGTGGTGAGCAATAGAACAAGAGGGGTTAAAAGCTTGCACTTTGCGTTCATGAGTTTCACCTCCGGCGAGCAGTTTTAATTGTGCGCTCTGTCGTTTTTCCTGTCATGCAATTTTGATTGCATCGGCAACAGAAAATCATTCACCTGAAAAACCAGCGTCTATAATTAGTGTTCAACGGTTTTCTGAGTGAGTTTGAGCAATGCATCAGCGTTGGCGGCTAGTGAAATCTGCACAAAAGAAACCGGCGGCACAGGAGTGGAACGAATTTGTGGTGCGCTGAACGACAGATCGGGTTGCTACTGGTCGTACTGTGGCTGGTTTTGCCTAAAGCTTTCGGCAATGCGCTGGAGCCGGTGGTATTGCAGTTACCGTGGCATCATCAGTTTCAGTTTGCGGGCTACTATGCTGCGCAATCACGTGGGTATTTTACCGACGCCGGGCTGGACGTAGAAATCCGCAACGGTTTTCACCCGTCTGGAGCAATGGTCAATACCGTTGAAGAGGTCGTGTTTGAGCGCGCGCAGTTTGGTGTTGGGCGCAGTGAGCTGATGATCCACCACGGGCGCGGGTTGCCCATAAAGGTATTGGCGAACATTCTGCAGCGCTCGCCTTTGGTGTTTATGACGCTTGAAGAGTATAACCTCACCCGCCTGGAAGACATTGGCGACCGTCCCATTTCCTTGACCCTACCCACCGGACGCTCCGGTGAAATCATTGCCGCAGAAACTCTGGCGGCGCTGAACAGTGCTGGCGTAGATTATCGGACGTTAAACAACCGCCCTCCGACGTGGAATATGGAGGATCTGATATCGGGCGTTACTCAACTGATGCCGGGTTTCGCAACCGATGACCCTTATGTACTGGCACAGCGCGGCGTTACCCCCGTGTCGATTTCACCCACCGAATACGGCGTGGATTTTTACGGTGATATGCTGTTCACCAGTCAGTATCAGGCGCGTAACAACCCTGAAACCGTCAGCGCGTTTCGGGCGGCGGCGTTAAAAGGTTGGCGATACGCACTGCAAAACCCGCAAGAAATGGCGGCTTTGATCATCAGCGAATACGGTACGCGTGGGCCGGACTACGACCTCGCCTTCTTGCTCCAAGAAGCGGCGCAGATGAAAGAGTTTATGCAGCCTGATTTGATAGAAGTGGGGTACATCAATCCCGAGCGCTGGACCAACATCGCCGAGCTTTACTTGGCGCAGGGGTTGATTGATCGCTATAGCCTAGAGGACTTCTTGTATCAGGACGCCCCCGTGCAACTGACGTTGCGTGAACAGTTGCCGTGGATATTGGGTGCAAGCCTGTTGCTGTTGGCTATCTTGGGGGTGGCCTTGTGGTTGCATCTCACTAATTTACAGTTGGTGCTGGAGGTGCGACAGCGCGAACGCGTTGAGAGTCGCTTGCGTTATCAGGCAGAGAAAGATGCCCTGACGGGATTGGATAACCGATATCAATTTCACCAACGAATCGAGGACGATTTCACGCAGGCGCGCCAGACGGGTGCGCCGTTGTCGGTGATGATGCTGGACATTGACCACTTCAAGCAGATCAATGATACCCACGGCCACTTGGCGGGTGACCGGGTATTGCAGGAGATTGCCCGGCTGTGTCAGGAAGAGATTCGCGCGACCGACTTGGTGTGCCGCTATGGTGGTGAAGAGTTTGCATTTGTGTTGTTGCACACCCCGATAGAAGTGGCGGTGTTGATTGCGGCGCGCATTGCGGCAGAAAGCCCTGAGAATCCGGTGGAATACGACGGTAAATCCATTGCGTGCACCGTCAGTATTGGCCTAGCGGAATTGACCGATGAAGATAGCAATGCAGAGGCGTTGCTGAAGCGTGCGGATACCAATCTGTATCAGGCTAAGGCCAATGGGCGGAATCAGATCTTTTATTGATGGAACTAGTAGGGGCGCTGCCCAGTTCACACAAGCGTGCGCGAATGGTTCGGCCCGTAGGAGCGCAGCCCTCTGCGCGAATGGTTCGGCCAGGGGGCTGGCCTCCTACAGGGAACCCGTTACTGACAATGTCTGAAATTCATCCAGTGCGAACTGGTCGGTCATGCCGCTCACCATGTCCTGCATCAACCGACAGCGGCAATAGAGCTCCCATACTTCGGCGTCCATCGGCGGGTCTTCACGCTGGGCCAAATAGGCTTTCACGTGCTTGTTGGGCAGCCGTTTAAACAGCCGACTCTCCAGCAGTAAACCGCGTTGCTCGCCCGCAACGAGGCGGTCGAATTCAACACGGTTTAGCGCCAGCAGCGGCCGAAAGTGTTCCAGCAAGCCGGTAATGATTCGAAAACCTTGCAGTTCCAGCGTTTCCACTTCGGGCACGGAGAACACATGCTGCACAGCAACCTTCTTAAAGGCACTGATGACGCTGTGACACGGCGAGTCGTCTTCCAATAGAGCACGGTTTAAGTGGCCCTCGGTCACGGCTTCGATGTTATCAATGAAGGCTTTGGCGGCGTGTTTAACCAATGGATGAATCAGCTCCACACGGAGCCACAGAAAAAATTCGTGGTCTTTATTGATGGTTTCTCGTTGGGCGCGCTCAAGTGCGTAATGCAGGATGCCCTTGAAGGACTTCTTACCAAAATGCGCTTCTTCGGCATCGTTAGGGCGCTGCTCGGCGAAGGCGGTAATCAATAGTTCGGCCAACGCCGTGTACGTCAGTAAGCCCTTATCTACGGCGTCTTCCATATCGGCCAGGCAATAGGAAATATCATCCGCCGCTTCCATGATGTAAGCCAGCAAGTGGCGGTGCCCCGGCTTCATTCCGACGGCGGTTTGCATGTCGGCTACGAAATCACGTTCGGAAAAATAGTAGCCTGGTTTCTTCTGTAAGTACGACAGGGGCGCATCAGCGGCCGGTTTGGCGTCGGTGGCGCAACGGGTGTACTTAAAGACCCCAGCGGCCTGTACGTAGGTGAGGTTGAGCTTTAGCAGACTGCTGATCAGGCGAATGGCTTGTGCATTGCCCTCGAAGTTTTGCAACTCGCGCACCAAGCTGGCCGATAACGCGGCATCCTCCGCAGACAGATTATCGCGTTGAAACGGGGCGAACGTCGGTAATTGCGCAGCGAACCAGTGTGAAATGGCGGCTTCGCCAAAGTGACCAAAGGGTGGGTTGCCGATGTCGTGCATCAGGCACGACATTTCCACCAGGGACTCCATGGCGCGCTCTAGGGGCCACAGTTCCGGGTAGAGCTCGGCTTTGCGCAAGTCGTTAAAAATGGTCCGCGTGATGAAGCGACCGGTTTGTTGTACTTCCAATGAATGGGTCAGGCGGCTGCGTACCGCGGCGTTGCGCTCTAAGGCGAAGACTTGCGTTTTCTGCTGCAAGCGACGCACGGCGGCTGAGTTGATGATGCGGCCTCGGTCGCTTTCAAGCTGGTTTTCCAGCGTTTGGATGCCGCAGTTCTCTACCCAGTATTGCTGCGCATCGGTGCTGTTGGAGAGCCTATTGTAAGGGCGTTGAACGCTGTAACGGTGATTGAACTCGGCCATGGCGACAAATTTCCTGAGCGGCTTACTGCATACACCGTAGCTTGCTATGCTAGGGGCCATAATGCAATCGCCGCCTCGGGAGAAACCGCCCATGCAAACCGCACAAGACGTACTGACGTTCTGGTTCCAAGAACTGACGCCGAAAGACTGGTTTACCAAAAGTAGCGAGCTGGACCATCGCATTGCCGAACGCTTCAGTTCGGTACATCGTGCTGCGACGCGCTGTGAAACCGTGAGCTGGCGCGGTACACCCGCTGGTCGATTGGCTGAAGTCATTGTGCTGGATCAGTTCTCGCGCAATATCTTCCGTGACCACCCGGAATCCTTTGCTTACGACGGACTGGCCTTGGCGTTGGCGCAAGAAGCCGTAGCCTTGGGTGTCGACGACCAACTCGACTCCGCGCAAGCCCGCTCGTTTCTATACATGCCTTATATGCACAGCGAATCGCCCTTGATCCATGAGACGGCCATGCGCTTGTTCAGCCATCCCGACCTGGCTGACAACTTGGACTTTGAGCAGCGGCATAAAGACATCATTGACCGTTTTGGTCGTTACCCGCACCGCAATCGCATATTGGGCAGAACGTCCACACCGGAAGAAATCGCCTTCCTACAGCAGCCGGGATCATCCTTCTAATGGTGCAAACAGCAACCCTGACGTTTGCTGGTACTCGTCAGGGCTTTCTGCGCATGCTGCCGCTGGCGACCTTCGTGGTGATGTTCGGTATTGCTTTTGGTGTCGCGGCGGCACAGCGCGGGCTGAGCCCGTTGGAAACCATCCTAATGAGCGGCGTGGTGTTCGCTGGTGCTTCACAGTTCGCGGCATTGGAATTATGGCAACCGGAAATCGCCCTGCTGACCCTGTTGGTGGTGACCTTTGCGGTGAACAGTCGACATTTACTGATGGGTGCTTCGCTGTACCCTTGGCTAAAAAACCTGCCGGCGCGTCAGCGCTACCTCACCTTGGTGCTGCTCAGTGATGCGAATTGGGCGATGTCGTACACCGAACACCAAAAAGGCATACGCGACGTCGGTATTTTGCTCGGTGGTGGTTTAGCGCTGTGGCTCACCTGGATGGTGGGTACGGTGATCGGCGTTTTGCTGGGCAGTGGGTTTGAGGAGCCGGAACGCTTTGGCCTGGACGTGATCATGAGCTGCTTCTTGCTGGCGATGATTGTGAACGGTGAGCAGAAAAACATGCTGTTGGTGCCTTGGTTGGTCGCGGCCGTGGTGTCGGTGGGGGCCTATTATTGGCTGCCAGCGAATTTGCACGTCATTGTCGGCGCACTGGCCGGTGGTTTGGCCGGTATTTGGTTGGGTAATCAGCCGTCTTCGAGTGACAAGGAGGGCACATGATGTTAGAGCTCACACCCCTCACCGCCGTGCTGGTCATCTTTCTGATGGCGGGTGTGACCTACCTCACCCGCATTGGCGGGGTATTGATATTGGCGCAGTTAAACATCGGACCGCGTACAGAACGTTTTATCCAGGCGATGTCAGGTTCAGCGCTGGTGGCCATTGTTGCCCCTGTTGCCGCTGCCGGTGACAGCGGCGCGCGTTTGGCGTTGTTAGCCACCCTGTTGGTCATGTTGTTGACGCGGAAAGCTTTGCTGGCCATTGCCGCTGGTATTATGACGGCAGCCTTGTGGCGTCTGTTCTTTTGAAGGTAAACAGCTTTCCTCCGATTGAGCCGCCGCAGGCACGACTGCTGATTCTCGGCAGTATGCCCGGTGTCGCTTCGCTGAATGCCCAGCAGTATTACGCCCACCCGCGTAATGCGTTCTGGCCTATCATGGGTGGGCTTTTTGGTGCCAGTCCAGAGCTGCCTTACAGCGAGCGTGTAGCCGTTTTGCAAGCGCATGGTATTGCCGTTTGGGACGTATTAGCGTCGTGCGAGCGGCCCGGCAGTCTTGATGCCGCGATCACCAAGAGCAGTATGGTGCCCAATGACTTTAATGAATTTCTCACACGGCACCCAAGCGTACGGCATGTCTTTTTCAATGGCGGGACAGCGGAGCAAAGCTTTCGTCGGCATGTATTGCCGCTGGTGCACGACCACACCTTAATTCTGCAGCGGCTGCCGTCCACCAGTCCAGCCCATGCCGCGATGTCGTTGGCGCACAAGCTGGCGGCGTGGAGCGTGATAAAGGAAACACTCTCGCTATTACCTTGATTGAGTTTGCCAAATTTACCTGCACTTCCAATGGCCTATGCTATTCTGAATGAAGTGTCAGAACGCAAATTCGATTGAGTCGGAAGTGGGTGGTCGGCAGTATGGAATCATTAAGTAAGCCATGGAATGGACTAAGCAGTATCCTTGTGCTGTGTGTTTTGCTGCTCGCGGTAGGCGCACAGGCGCGCGAGCGTATCTATGTTGGCGCTTATGACTTTCCGCCTTATCTGGTTGTCGAAGACGGTGTTCCAGTGGGCGGTATTACCTTAACTCTGATGGATCATCTGAATGCTCATCAGAGCGACTATGAATTTGTCCTCTATTTCACTTCCGCCGCGCGCCGCTTCAACGACCTCGCCTCTGGACGCTTCAGTTTAATGCTGTTTGAAAACCCGGCATGGGGATGGAGTCGAGAGCAGATATCAGCCCAGCCTCTACCTCAATTCTTTGATGATCGGGAAGTCTACATTGCACGTCAGGAGTCAGGCCGTAACCAAGATTATTTTAGTGATCTAACCCAACGCCGCATGGCAGGCATCTTGAGCTATCACTACGGTTTCTCTGATTTCAATAACAACCCTGATTACCTGCGCGAAGAGTTCAATATGATCCTCGTGTCGACGCAAAGCGCCTTGATAGAGTTGGTTTTGGAAGGTCGAGCCGAAATAGCGGTAGTGAGCCAAGTCTTTTTGCAGCAGTTCTTGCATGCTAACCCCGATAAGGTGCAGCAGATTCTGGTATCCGACCAGCATGATCAGATCTATCAGCACCATGTTTTGGCTGCATCTGAGCGAGCTGCCTTGGTGCAACAGGTTTTAGTTTGGTTGGCAGAGTTAGCGGCGGCGGACGTTTTGACTATGGGTGAGCTATGACGAAGCCATTTATCGCTCGCCACAGTCCGTTGGCGCGTCGACTGTTTTTACTCAGCTTTCCAATGGTGGCCATTGTTCTTTTGTTGCTGCAAATGCTGAGCGGTTGGATTCAATATCGTCAACAACAGGAAAATCTCGAGAATCAGGCCACAGCTATTGCGCGTCTTACCGCGGCAGCGATTGCGCAGCCTTTATGGGTGTTTGACCGCCAAATATACGAAGCACAAGTACGCGCTATCAGCAGTGATGATCAATTTATTTATGCCCGTATTTTGGATGACGCCGGCGAGGTAATTTACTTTCACGGTGATGAAGCGCATGGCATAACGGGCCACAACCGTGACGTACTGATGCTGAGCTTCCCCGTGTTAGAACCTTTTTCCGAGCGAGCGTTTGCTCACTTCGAATTGACGTGGAGTACCGCATCTCTGAACCAGATCACGCGCCAAACCGTGGTCATAGGTGTGCTGTTGTTCGCTTTGACAATTGGCGCGCTCTATATTGTTACGCTGCGCGTTGTGCAGCAGTGGGTACTGACACCCCTCACTACCCTGATTGATGCGCTGTCACGCGTCGAGCGCAAGGAATGGACCAAATTGCCCGTGACCGACCGTACTGAATGGGCTGCCGTTTTTGAAGCGTTCAATGGCATGACCGACGGCCTACAGTCCGGCGATGAAGCACGGCGCTACCTTGATCAATTGCAGGTAGCGCAGGCTGAGCTGAAGGCGCAGCACGACGCAACCAAGCTGTTGTCAGAGCGCTTGGATTTAGCGACACAAGCCGGGCACATCGGCATCTGGGACTACGATGTGCGTACCGGAATGCGCTCGTGGAACGATGAGATGTACAGCCTGTATAAATTAACGCCGGGTGAACTTGAGCGCGAGCCTCTGACATGGGAGCACGCCTTGCATCCTGATGATCGAACTGCAGCCATCGCTCGAACCAAGCAAGCGTTGGCTGGGGAAGAGGCGTTGGAAGATGAGTTCCGTATAGTCCGCGGCGATGGAGAGGTACGCTGGATCAAAACGCAAGGCCGTGTGCTGCGTGATGAAAATGGAGAGCCGACGCGCTTTTTAGGTACCAACATGGACATCACACACCTGAAAGAGCAAGAGGCGACGCTGCAAAAAATGGCGCATTTCGATGCTTTAACAGGTTTGCCTAATCGTCGCTTGTTGGCTGACCGCATGGCACAAGCGATCACCTACAGCGAGCATCACGACACCTTGCTGGCCATCGCGTTGATGGATTTAGACGGCTTCAAAGAGGTCAATGATAGCTTAGGGCATGATGTGGGTGACCGCTTGCTGACCATACTGGGTCAGCGGTTAGAGCGCTGTATTCGACAAGGCGATACTCTGGCACGATTAGGCGGCGATGAGTTTGTTTTCTTATTGTGTGAGCTCAACACACACGAAGAAGTTGAGCGGGCCTTGCAGCGCATTATGGACTCTTTGCTGAAGCCGATAGTGGTCGGTAATGAAACTTTGACCGTCTCGACCAGCATTGGAGTGACTATTTTTCCGCAAGACCCCAGTACCGACGATACCCTACTGCGTCATGCCGATGAAGCGCTATATGCGGCTAAGCGAGCAGGAAAAAACTGCTATCGTTTTTACGCTGACTTGGATCTGTTGAGCAAGGATTGATCAAATCTGTGCCAACTGCTGCACAGTATTTACAGCTCGACGCCAAACTCTGTTCAGTTTTCAGGCGCTAATGCGTTATCATGCGCGGCATAGACCACAGCATGGAAACTCCGGACATGGTACAGCAAGGTGGCGTTTCGCCTCTCCGTCAACGATCTCTGATGACCCTCGTCGCACTGACTGTTTGGTTGCTCAGCACTTTCAGTCTCGCTTCCAGTCAGCATCTGCCAACTACACAATGGCAGCAAATTGAACTGGAACATTTTGTCGTTATTTTTGAGGCCGGTCATGAGGTGGAAGCACAGCGTGTTGCTGGCTACCTCGACTACTACCTGCCACAGATGGAGGAGACTCTGTCGTTGCAGCGCCGTGGTGGCAAAATCCCTGTTGTGTTGTCGTCTTCGTCACACGAAAGCAATGGCTATGTCGGGCTGATGCCACGTCGCTCCTATTTCTACAATAAGCCAGCGAGCTTTGCGGGCTCTGAGTGGCTTCGTACATTAGCCATTCACGAAGGTCGTCACACGCAGCAGTTTTCTAAGGTACTGGACACCAACACTGGGTTCGGTTTGAGTATTCTGTTTGGCGAAATGGGCACCGGTGCCTTTGGCGGTTTGCTCTACCCTGGGTGGTATCTGGAAGGCGATGCAGTTCTAGAAGAAACACTCTGGACACAGGGTGGCCGTGGCCGTATGGCATCCTTTGATCTCTGGCGTCGCACCCATGCTCTGTCCGGCGCCCATGATGGGTTTTACCGGGCCTATTTCGGCAACGACCGCGATCCATATCCCTACGCCAGTCACTATGACCTCGGCTATTTTCTGGTGACTTACTTCCGTCGCACTTACGGCGACGACTTCTTTGATCAGGTGCTGAACCGCACTGGGAATCGGTTATTCCCGCTGACGTTTACCGGCCAGATTGAAGCGCTGACTGGTAAAACCCTGCCCGAGCATCACGCCATTGCGATGGACGAGTTGCTGTCCACGTGGCAAGCCCAGCAGAATGCCATGCAGATCACCTCGGTTCGTGCTTTGCCACGCGCTGAAAGCGAGCATTGGTTAGGTTACTACCCAATCGCCTCTTGGGGTGACACCACTTGGGCATTGAAGCGCGGTGTACAGCAAGACAGCCGCTTGGTTACCCTTGATGCGAACAAAGAAACCACGGTGCAAGCCATGCCTGCCGACTTGGTGAGCAGCTATTTATCCGCCATGCGTGAGCAGACAGTGAGTCAAGGCGGCGACCGTATTTGCTGGATTCGTGAACACGCGCATGCGCGTTTTCAATTGCAGTCGTGGGGTGACCTGAGTTGCCTCGATCTCAACACCGGTAACCAAGTGGACTTGTCGCAGGGTAGAAAATACACTCATGTGGCGGTAAGCCAAGAAAACAGCCGTATTGCTGCTGTCGAATTCACCGCTGACCGAAAGGTCTCGGTGGATATTCTGAATCGCCAAGGCGATTTGTTGTATCGCTGGGATCTGCCCGACAACAGCTATCCCTTTGATGTGAAGTGGAACGAACAAGGCACTGGCTTGTTGTATGCGCAGCTGGATGAGCAAGGATTTTCTATCAATTGGCTGAATGCCGCACGCGGTGAACAGCAAGTACTGATTGAACCAACGCACGAAGAAGCGCTGCGTGGCCCTGTATTTGCGGGTCGTTGGGTGCTCTACACCAGTGACTACACCGGCGTAGACCAAATTTGGGCGCTGGACTCAGCGACCGGCGAGCGTTTCTTAGCGGTACAACGCCCGTACGGGGCGTACTACCCGCAGTGGAACCCGGTACGTCAGGAAGTTATTTTCAGCGACTATTCCCCACAGGGTGATCGTCTGATGGCCTATCACTTGCCGGGCCAGGTGGCGCCGAGCCATTGGGTGCCCATGGCCGATGTACAGCCTATGCGGACCGAGTACTTCGCGCCCTTGATGAACGATCGTTATCGGGCGGCCAGCGAACGGACCGATGCGTCTTTCGATGCAGAAGAGTATGTGATCACCGACTATGACCGCACGCGCAATCTGCTGCGTCCGCACAGCTGGGCGTTCGGCTATGCGAACGACGAGCTGAGTGCCAATATTCGTTCTGACAACGTACTGGATACTCTGTCGGTAGAGGCCTCTGCTCGTTACCACTTTGACGCTGAGCAAGCCAGTGCGGCCTTGATGATCGAGAATCGTCGTTGGTATCCGGTACTCAGTGCGACGATGGCAACCGACTATCAGCGTGAGCTGGAAGACGACAAGGTGGTTGAAGAAGCGCGCTCACAGCGCATCACCGGCGGTATTGCCTTGCCGTTGATGTGGCGTGATCAAACACAATACAAAACTCTGACGTTATCGGGTGACCTTAGCTGGCTCAGCCTGCAATCCATCGATGGCGCGCCTGCCGTTGATGAATACGCCGGTGGTGTGGTGCGCGTAGGGCTGCGTTACGGGCAACAGCAGGCCGGGGCTTTCTGGGATGAGGGTGCGCGCCGCGCCTTGCAGACGGACGTGAACTGGGCACAGAGCATCGATTCTCTGTCCGACTTCGATAGCCGCGTTCTGTACGGCGGTGTACGTCTGGGGCTGCCGAGTGTGTTTCCTAATCACCTTTTTGGCTTGCACCTGGATTTGGAACGCCAGTTCGGGGATGACGATGTGAACTTGCGTACCGATCGCCCGGTAGCGCGCGGTTATTCCGAAGCGTTGAGCCGTGATCAAGGTGGCTTGGTTGCGGCGGATTACCGCATGCACCTAGCCACGCTGGATGTGCCTGTATGGAAGCTGCTGTACTTCAAGCGCTTGGCGTTGCAAGTGAACGCCGACTATGAATTTGCCGAGCGCAACGACAACTGGCGGAGCCAGAGTTCTCTTGGCACCACGGTACTGATGCCAACGCATTTGTTCAGCAATCTCAATATCGTTTTGGAGCCAGCGGTCAGTGCGTTCTATCGCATTGAAGACACAGACTGGCGTTTTCAGTTCAGCTTGTCGGCCGGTAACTTCTAGCCAGCGCGATCACGCGCCCATGTGTTTGGGGACAATATGGGCGCTCAGGTTTCAGTCCTGAGCGTCCAAGCGCAGCACAAACTCAAACCAATGCCAGTGTTTTGGCCCGAGTGCTGAGTGTCCGTCGAATTCCCGCTCTGCAAAATGCAGCACCTGTCCGCGTGCTACCAAGGCTTCCGCCTGTGCTCGCGTGTGAAAGGTGCGGGTGGGGTTGTGCGCCCAGCCATCGCGGTCGCCAAACACATGCGCGGCAAAAATACCTTGTGGTTTTACCGCCTGACAGCAGCGCTGCCAGAGCTCTGGAAAGTCTTCGGGTGCGTTGAACGGCAAGCTGAGACCGGCGTACAGCAGATCGCAGCTCGGTAACGCAAGATGGCGAGCGTCGGCGACATCGGTGCTCAAAGCCGCGCTGGGTGTGTCAACCAAGCTGGCGTGGAGGCGCTCAATGGCCTCTGCTTCGGCGTCGATGGCCAGCACTCGCCAGCCCAGTGCCAACAGGGCGCGGGTATCCGTTCCCTCTCCGCACCCTAGATCAATGGCCAATCCGGGTTCAGCACAGTGTTTCAGTGCCTCAAGCAGTAACGGGTTGGGCGTGCGACCCACTTGTTTGTCGTAGTAAATGGACCATGGGCTGCGTGCAGTCATACCGCGTCGTTCTCGGTTAAATGTCTAGCGATACTCTAGCCGGTTGGGCTTCTGCGGTCACGCACGAGCCAACGTTAAGGCGTCACGCCAGCGGTGCGGATCGGCACCCGCGTACGGCGGCGTTCCAGTAAGCTGATCATCACCAGAGGCCCAACGATCATCACCGAGCCGACGATAAACCAGGCATCGGGTATTTCCTGAAACCACAACCAACCAAACAGCATCGCTGACAGCAAGCCGGTGTATTCGGCGCTGGTCACTTCGCTGGCCGGTACGTGTCGATAGGCCAGCAATACGGTCATGTTATAAGCCAAAATAAAGAACGCCGAACCAAAGGCGGTCATCAGTATTTGTGGGTCCCATGCCGCGCCTTCCCAGAGTGCCAACGCCAGTGCGGTCGGCAGTCCAAAGACCTTGGTCAGCACCAAGGTGTGCACCATAGACTGATGCGTCGGTAATTTGCGAATCAAAACCACGGTCAGCGCGAGTGACAGTGCGACACCTAAGGCGCTGAGCGCGCCCCAGGTCAATTCAACCGGGCGCAGAATCACCACAATGCCAAGCAGCCCACTGATCACTGCAAACAAGCTGATGCCGCGCAGCTTTTCGCCAAAGATAATCACCGAGAACACCATGACCAGAATGGGGGCTACATAAAACAGAGCATTGGCGGTTGCCAGGGGCAAGGTGGTCAGCGCAATGATCATGCAATAGATGCCAAAAAAGCCCATGTGCGAGCGCACCAAGTGCAGCTTCCAGCCGGCAAACAGGCGGGTACGATCAATCTGGTACACAAAGGGCAACAGCAAGCATAGGGAAAAAGCCATGCGGATAAAGATGAACTGGAATATCGGCATGTCCGAGCCTTGCCATTTGATCAGTGCATCGGAAAGCACCGCCAATGCATTGCCCAACACCAGCAGCAAAATGGCACTTCCTAGGGTACGACCGGACATCTTCTACAACCTCTCAAAATTGAACAAGTGGTCAGATGTTATGCTGTCCTTTCTATCGTGTATAATGATGTTTTTCATATCAGTATTAGTAAATTAGATAATGAAATACCCGCCCTTGAAAGCACTCGCGGTGTTCGAAACCGTGGCCCGACTGAACAGCTTCTCGCAAGCGGCGACCGAGTTGCACGTAAGCCAGAGTGCGGTCAGCCATCAAATCCGCATGTTGGAGGACTATCTCGGTGAGACGCTGTTCAATCGGCAAGGCCGGTATTTGCTGCTGACCGACGAAGGGCGTTCGTATTACGAAGGCATAGCACCCGCCTTAGCACAGATTCAGCGCGCTACGGAGCAACTGCAAGGCCACGAGAACATGCAGGTGCGGCTGGCCATGTTCAGTTCGTTTGCCGTGCGTTGGTTGATTCCTCGGTTGCCGAGCTTGCAACGCCAGCACCCACAGTTGGATCTCTCCCTGGAAATGATGAACGAAGCACCTGTGCTGTCGGACCGCGTGGCGGACTGCTTTATTACCCTCGACAATGCCCAGCGCGGCTTTACCACTGAGCTGATTTACTCAGAGCGCCTGTTCGCCATCTGCAGCAAAACGTTCTGGCAACGTATGCAAGACGAGCAACCGCAGTTCGACTGGGCGAGCCAAACCGAGCTCCTTGATCCCGGCGTATTGGCGGGCTACCCCTTGTTGTCGATACACAGCATCTACGGCCAGCGTGGGGAGGATTGGCGGCGCTGGTACGCGGCGGCGGGTGCCCAACTTCCCGACAACGCGCGCTTGCACCACTTCAGCCATATGTTGCTGGCGCTCGAAGCGGCGCGGCACCACCAAGGCATTGCGTTGACCAATGACTATATGCACGACGTGGACGACGACGGTGATTTGATGATGTTGCCATTTCATAGCTTGCACACATCGGATTCTTTTTATCTGGCGTATAAAACCAGCCGCCAATACGAACCGGGCATTCGCCTGCTGAGCCAGTGGTTGGTACAACAGGCGAAGGCTTCAGGCTTACGTGATTGACGACGAGCACACAATCTCGATACGAAATTCTACGCCACGGCAAAAAATCTGCTTAACTTAGGGAAAAGACTGCCATCAATAGGCAACAAGCCCAGAGGAACTATGGACGACAGCAGCACACGACCAGAGCGGGCGTTACTAGAACGCCTGCCAATAGGTGTTATATGGCGTGATATGACGAGCCATCAGTTGCACATGAACGCTCAAGCCAAGGCTCTGCTGCGCCTTGACAGCAGCCAAGAGCCAAATCTAAAGAAGGCACTGGCGGCCATGACGTGGCAGTTGGAAGATCGGCCGTTGCCAGCGCATCTGGACCCTGTATTGCTCGGCCTCAACGGGCGTACCCAGCGTCCGGCCCGATACTGCCTGCACCGCACCGATACCGACATCTATTTGGACGTCAGCTCGTACCCGCATGAAACCGTCAATGGTGAGCCTCAGGTCATGGTGGTGGTACTCACACCCATCAGTGTGGCGGTCGGTAACGGCGGCTCCAGTGGTTTCGATGAAGTGCTGGCCAAGGTGTCGGCTCGACTGATCAACGTTGATTCAGACGACATAGACGGGCACATCGATGCGGCGTTGGCCGTCCTTGGCGAATACTGCGGGACAGATCGCAGTTACATCTTCCAGTTTCACAACGACGGCACGTGCAGCAATACCCATGAATGGGTGCGCACCGGTATCTCACGGCAAAAAGGCAACCTACAGGTGCTGCCGGAGTCTTCTCTGCCCTGGTTTTTTAAAACCTTGCGCCAACACAATATTGTGGCCATTGATGATGTGTCCAGCCTGCCCAGCGATGCCGTGCTAGAGCGTTTCGAATTTGAACAGGAAGACATTCAATCGGTGCTGTGCATCGGTTTGGAATCCGCGGGGCAACTATTGGGCTTTGTCGGCTGCGACATGGTTCACCGCCAACAACAATGGCAAACGCACGACATTCGGCGCTTTAAGTTGGTCGGTGAGATGATCGCCAGCGCTATTCAAAATTTGGCGTACCGTAACTCGTTGAACGAAATTCAAAGCAACCTGCTACAGGCCAATAAGGACTTGGAAAAGCTCGCCATGCAGGACGGTTTAACCGGCGTGGCCAATCGGCGGGCATTTGACCAGACTTTGCAAAAAGAGCTGCAACGGGCGGTACGTCAAGGCTATCCACTGACATTGATGCTGCTGGATATTGACCATTTTAAGCTGTTCAACGATCACCATGGGCATTTGGCTGGTGATGATGCACTGAAATCAGTGGCGCAAATATTGGCCGACGAATTTCAACGCAGTGGTGAGCTAGTGGCCCGTTATGGTGGCGAAGAATTTGCGGTAATATTGCCTCACAACGATGAAATTGAAGGCGTCGCTTCGGCGAATCGTGCCTTGAATGGCTTACGCGCGCTCTCCATTCCTCATGAACACCCTGACGTGAACGGACCCCTAACCATGAGTATAGGCTTGCTGGTGGCATTGCCCAAAATCCAAACCAAGCGCGATGAACTCATCGCCATGGCTGATCAAGCACTGTACTTAGCCAAAGCGGCTGGACGTAATCAAATGAAGAAGACCATTCTAAAAGGCGGTGTGAGTGACAGCTGACAGCTCTGTAATCTTACCGCCAAACCCGCTCAAACTGCTGTACCAAGATGAAGCCTTATTGGCCGTTCATAAGCCCTCGGGATTGCTGGTGCACCGCAGTCCCATCGACAAACACGAAACCCAGTTTGCCCTACAATACGCGCGGACATTGAATGGCGGGTCGCATGTATATCCGTTGCATCGCCTCGATCGCCCGACATCAGGGTTGTTATTGTTTGCCCGCAGCCCGGAAATTGCCGGACTCATGGGCGAAGCCATGATGGAACGCCGGCTGAAGAAAACCTACTTAGCCATTGTGCGGGGCTGGCCGGAAGCAGCAGGCCATATCGACTACCCATTACGCGACATGGCGGATGACCCTCGCTACAAAGGCGGTGAACTCAAGATGCGCGACGCGATCACGGATTTCGAACGTCTCGCCACTGTGGAGCTGCCGGTGGCGGTAGACCGTTATCCGTCGAGTCGTTACGCGTTGGTGCGCATGCACCCGCATACCGGCCGAAAGCATCAGCTGCGGCGCCATATGAAGCATTTACGCCATCCCATCATAGGCGACGCCAAGCACGGTAAGAGCACACACAATCATTTTTTTGCCCGCGAGTTTGGCGTACAACGTTTAATGCTGGCGGCGACCCGTTTGGAACTGACTCACCCCGTTACTGAGCAGCCCTTAACGCTCAATGCGCCGTTGGCAGAAGACTTTCAGCACGTGATGCGGGCCTTGGGCTGGAGTGAATGGATAGAGGATCAGGTTTTTGATGCGGGTAAGTCGACGTAAAAAATACTGCCTTTTTCCGCTGCTGGTTTATAGCCTAACTGCCCGTTCATTTGTTCGGCCAGTGCTTTAGAAATCGCCAAGCCGAGCCCGGTGCCGCCTTGCGCGCGGCGGCTGGAACCGTCGGCTTGTGCAAAGCGTTCAAACAATCGCGGTAGAAAGTCGTCGGGAATTCCGGGCCCGTTGTCTTCCACGGCTATCCTGACAACGTCTTCCAGTGGCTCAACAGAGATTACAACAGTGCACTCTGGTGGCGAAAATTTCGCGGCGTTGGATAGCAAATTCGTCAGTATTTGAGTGAAGCGATCAGGGTCGAGCATGGCACTCAGTCCGCTGCTTGGAGCATCAAAAAGCAGTTCGACCTGATGTTTGTCAGTGAACGGTTTAAGTTGCTCCATAACGGAGCGGATCAGTGGGGTCAAGGCATGTGCCTTGATATGAAATGACATGCCCCCAGCCGTGAGTTTTTCCATATCCAACAGGTCATTAATCAGTTCAATTAGTCGCTGACTGTTTTGTTCGGCCAGGTGCAGCATCTCGCTACTGGAGTCGTTAAGAGTGCCCAAAGCGCCGGACGCCAATAAGCGCAGTGCGCCGTGAATGGCGGTCAGTGGAGTGCGCAATTCATGACTGACGGTGGCCAGAAATTCACTTTTCAAACGTTCATTGCGTCTGCGCTCACTGATGTTTTGAATGATGGAAAAAACCACCCCTTCGCCGTTCTCATCTTCGAACAACACGCCGTTTAACAGCACCGGTATCCGGTAACCATCTTTATGTACGTATTCTTTTTCGTACGGGCCATACTGGCCGTGCAGAAACAGAGCCTCATCGTGCACCACTTCTTGCGGTTCATATTCTATGGGAGTCACGTCCCAGTTGCTCAGGCCGCGAAACTCTTCTTCGGTGTAGCCCAACATGGCAAAGAGCGCAGGATTGCCGTCGAGAAATTTCCCATCTACATAACGGTTTAATGCCATACCGACCGGTGCTAACTCAAACAGGCTACGAAAGCGCATTTCGCTAGCGCGCAAGCTGTCTTCTTGGCGTTTACGCTCGGTGATATCGGTTTGAAACCCTATGTAGCCGCTCAGGTCGCCATGGTCATCAAAAATCGGCTGTATTTCCAAGTAGACCCAGTATTCGAGGCCCGCTTTGGAGCGATTCAAAATCTCGCAGCTTACCGGCAGTCGACCAGACAATTGGCTTCTGATGTACTTAAGCGTAGTGGGGTCGGTATTGGGTGAATGAAACAGTCTGGGTGTCTGGCCGATGACTTCTTCAGGTTGATAGCCGGTCAACCGAGCACTACCGTCGTTCATCCATAATATGGTGCTCTTAGTATCGGTGAGCAAAACGCCATTCGAAGTAAAACGAGAGATCAAAGACAAATGCTCGGCTTCGGTGATGGGAAGAATTTCCTGTGAATATCCGGCGGCTGTCGTACGGCGTTGGCGTTTAGCCAAATTGCTGTTGGCCAGATTGCCCAAACCGATCAGCATGTCCAATTGGTGCTCGTTAAGTTGGCGCGGCTGGTCGTCCACCACACACAAAGCCCCTAGCGTTTCGCCTGACGGTAATGTCAGTGGTACACCGGCGTAAAAACGCACTCCATCTTCAACAACTCTTGGGTTGTTCGCAAAGCGCGCATCAAGTCGAGCGTCGGGTATCACAAGCACACCGTCGGGCTGCAAAATTGTGTGTGCACAGAAAGCCTCGCTGCGTGGGGTTTCACCGCGGTCAGCACCGTAGGCTGCTTTGAGCCACTGGCGGTCGCTTTCTATGAAGGTTACAAATGCTTTTGATGTACCGCACGCCATAGCTGCCAAGCGCGATAATTCGTCGAACTCTGCATCGGCCGGTGTATCGAGAATCCTTAATTGCCTAAGCGCGCGTAGTCGGGCGATCTCGTTCGCTGGCACCGATGCTTTCACAGCTTGCTCCCATAAAAAAACCAATGCACTGAGTATAGTGTAAGACGGCGTCTTGCCAACTCACCAGCGGAAAGCTGGATGGCTATGCACCCTAACGATCGGCGTCCAGTTGATCCTGCGCACCATGGTGAACAGGCTTGCTTTGTCTTGGTGCATCGCTGGTCAGCACTCTGGTTGCTGGAACTGTGTCGAGAATTATCCTAACTTATTGATTTTTATAGCCAAAATTAAAATTTCCGTTACCAAACACGAATTGGCACACGCGCTGCAATACCCACTTGTATACAAGATGGTATGGAATGCACGCTATGCTAAAGACACTTGCTTGGACGCTGCCAGACTGGCGCAAGGCTTATCAAGAAGGGGCAACGCCCGATCAACTACTGTCCAATCTCGTTGGTCAGTTCGATGCCCGTGATCCGGCGTGGATCAGCATTGCAACGCCCGATCAGCTTTCTCAGCAACTGGTCGAGTTGGCACTGAAGCTGGAGCAATTCGGCGGTGACCTCTCTCGCTTGCCCTTATACGGCGTGCCTTTCGCAGCCAAAGACAACATTGATGTCGCAGGCTTTCCAACCACTGCAGCCTGTCCGGCATTTGCGTATAAACCAAAGACGGACGCGCAAACCGTTGCACTGTTAAAAGCCGCTGGGGCGATTGTGGTGGGTAAAACCAACCTCGATCAGTTCGCTACCGGGCTAGTAGGCACCCGCTCACCTTATGGCGCGGTACCTAATACTTTCAATCCTAATTACGTCAGCGGCGGTTCCAGTTCCGGCTCAGCCTCCGCGGTCGCCCGCGGCCTTGTGCCCTTTTCATTGGGTACGGACACCGCCGGGTCGGGCAGAGTGCCCGCCAGCTTAAACAACATTGTTGGCCTAAAAGGCACCTGCGGGGCCATGAGTATTCGTGGTGTGGTACCGGCGTGCCGTTCGCTGGACGTGGTGTCCATATTTGCGCTCACACTCGACGACGCACACGCCGTATTCGACGTTGCTGCGCAGTATGACGCAGCAGAAGCCTACAGTCGCCCTGCTCCGACGGCACGCCCGAATTCTTTTGGTCAGCGCCCGCGCATCGGCATTCCAGCCCAGCCGCAGTTTTATGGCGACTCCGTGAGCGCGGCGGCGTGGGAAAGCACCTTGGCACAGTGGTCTGATTTGGACGCGGAGTTGGTGCCCATTGATTTCGCGCCGTTCAGTGAACTCGCGGCATTGCTGTATGAAGGGCCATGGGTGGCCGAGCGGCATGCGGCGGTACAAGACTTTATGCGTGACCACGCCGATGAGATGAACCCGGTCGTGCGCGGCATCATCGAGCAGGCGAAGAAATTCTCTGCTACCGATACGTTCAAAGCGGAATACCGCCGTGCCGAATTACGTCGCACCATTGATGAAGTGATGGCGCCGCTGTCTGGCTTGATTGTCCCCTCTGCACCGACCTTTCCAACACTGGCAGATTTAGAAAAAGAGCCGGTAAAACGCAACAGTGAGTTGGGAACCTACACGAATTTCGTGAATCTGGCTGATATGTGCGCATTGGCCGTACCGGCTGGGCTCCGCAGCGATGGCTTACCTTTTGGTGTGACGTTGATTGGTCGGGCATGGCACGACAAGGCATTGCAGACGTTGGCCCAGCAGTGGCTGGCGACGCAAACGCTAACGCTGGGCGCGACCGCAGTATCGGTCCCGGCCCCTTCGCCGATCTCACCCGAGGTTGCGCCCGGCTATTTACGTGTGGCGGTAGTGGGGGCTCACTTAACGGGTATGCCGTTGAACAGTCAGCTCACCGAGCGCAAAGCTGTGTTGGTGGAACAAACCCACACGGCGCCCTCTTACCGTTTATTCGCGCTCGCCAACACGACACCACCCAAGCCGGGCTTGCAGCACGTGTCCGATGGCTCCGGCAAGTCGATCATCGTGGAACTATGGGACATGCCCATCGAGCATTTCGGTTCGTTCGTCGGCCTCATTCCAGCCCCCTTGGGCATCGGGTCACTCACCCTCGTCGATGGCCGCACCGTCAAGGGCTTCATCTGCGAAGGCTGGGCCTTAGCAGACGCCACCGACATCACTGATTTCGGCGGCTGGCGGGCGTACTTGGCTGAGAAAGCGGCTGAGAAGGCAAAAGCATGATTCCTTTCCATGTAGTCACCGTGAAAATGAGCCAGGGGCCTGCTTGGCCAAACGGGGGACGCCGTGAAAGCATCCCTGCTGGCTCGGATGCGGCCGTCCGGGCCGCATACGCCCCCTTTTTGGCCAAGCAGGCCCCTGGCTCATTTTCACTGCTACCACGACAACGCATTTCCACGCGACCTATTCAGGCAGGACTCCCTCGCCGTTCCGGAGATTGGGTGGCGCCGGGCACTCGGCATTTAGAGATGGAGTTGCCCTATAGCGGGCGTTTGCGCACAGGAAGTGCGCAACCGAGCCCCCATGGATGGGTTCACGGCGTCCCGCGGCAGGGCAACTCCATCTCTAAATGCCCGGTACAGGATGTCGCCATTCGATCGCACCAGACTAGGGAGTTCATGGTATGAATAAGTCATTGTTTGAAAAAGTATTGATCGCCAATCGCGGCGAGATCGCCGTGCGGATCATTCGCACATTGAAGGAAATGGGCATTGGCAGCGTGGCCGTGTATTCGGACGCTGACCGAAATAGCCTGCATGTGGAACTGGCGGATGAAGCCATCGCCTTGGGTGGGAATAGCCCGGCGGACAGCTACTTGGATACGCAGAAGATATTGAAGGCTGCTAAGAGCAGCGGAGCCATGGCCATTATTCCCGGCTATGGATTCCTGTCCGAAAACGCGGACTTTGCCGAAGCCTGCGAAGCCGAAGGCATTGTCTTTGTGGGGCCTACGCCGCTGCAAATGCGCCAGTTTGGCCTCAAACACTCCGCGCGTGAAATCGCCGAAGCAGCAGGTGTGCCTTTGGCACCAGGCACCGGTTTGTTGGCTTCGCTGGACGACGCCTTAGCTGCGGCTGACAAACTCGGCTATCCCGTCATGCTGAAAAGCACCGCGGGTGGCGGCGGTATTGGTTTAACGCGCTGTGAAGACGCGGCCGCGTTACGTGAGGCTTTTGTCTCCGTACAACGCCTCGGGCAAAGCTTCTTTAACGACAGCGGTGTGTTTTTGGAACGCTTTATTGCGCAAGCACGCCATGTCGAAGTGCAGATGTTTGGTGATGGCAATGGTCATGTCGTAGCGCTCGGTGAGCGAGACTGTTCTCTGCAACGTCGCAATCAGAAAGTCGTCGAAGAAACGCCTGCACCGAATTTGCCTACTGAAACCCGGCAAGCCATGCTGGACTGCGCAGTTCGTCTAGGTGAAAGCGTGAATTATCGCTCGGCCGGTACGGTTGAGTTCATTTATGACGCACAGCGTGATGACTTCTTCTTTCTGGAAGTGAACACTCGCTTACAGGTAGAGCACCCCGTAACCGAACAGGTGACGGGGCTGGATTTGGTGGCGTGGATGTTACAGATCGCGGCGGGTCAAACGCCGGATTTCAACAATCTGCCGACGCCGCAAGGCGCTTCGATGGAAGTCCGGATTTACGCCGAAGACCCGGTAAAAGGCTTTCAGCCATCGCCTGGTGAACTGACGGACGTGCATTGGCCGTTGGATTTAGCGCGAGTGGACACTTGGGTCGAAACCGGCAGCGAGGTATCACCGCATTATGATCCGATGATCGCCAAGGTGATTGTGTACGGCAAAGACCGTACTGAAGCCTTAGAAAAAATGCAGGCGGCGTTGAACGAAACTCGCTTGAGTGGCATTGCGACTAACTTGGACTATTTGCGCCAAGTCATCAGCACGCCGGAATTTCGCGTCGGCGATGTGTCGACACGCGCGTTGGAATCCTTTGTGTTCCAGCCGCATGTGATCGAAGTATTGCAGCCCGGCACCTACACCACGGTGCAGGATTTCCCCGGCCGCGTGGGTTATTGGGACATCGGCGTCCCGCCTTCTGGCCCTATGGACGATTTTGCCTTTCAGCTCTCCAACCGTATTGTCGGTAATCACGCCGACGCCGCTGGTTTGGAATGCACCATCATTGCGCCCACATTGCGCTTTCATCAAGACACCACCATCGCGTTAACCGGTGCGCCGACCTCGGCCATGCTGGACGACGAGCCGGTGGCGTTTTGGGAGCCGATAGACGTAAAAGCCGGGCAAACGCTGATCATTGGTAAAGCCCACAGCGGCTGCCGGACGTATCTCGCGGTACGCGGCGGGTTTGATGTGCCGGAATATCTGGGCAGCCGCTCGACCTTCGCTTTGGGTCAGTTCGGCGGCCATGGCGGTCGCCCACTGCGGGCGGGTGACATGCTGCCGGTCAGCCAAGCGGAACTGCCTGCCTGCACCACGCCGCAACCCGTCAGCGCCCCGATGGCAGCCGACCCCGCTTTGGTGCCGAGCTACGACACGCATTGGGAAATAGGCGTGCTTTATGGTCCGCACGGCGCGCCGGATTTCTTCTCGCAAGCGTCGATGGATACCTTCTTCGGCAGCGATTTCGAGGTGCATTACAACTCAAACCGCTTGGGCATTCGTTTGAACGGCCCTAAACCCGAATTTACCCGTACCGACGGCGGCGAAGCTGGCTTGCATCCGTCGAACATTCACGATTGTGAATACGCCATCGGCAGCATCAATTTCACCGGTGACCTGCCGGTTATCTTGACCAAAGATGGCCCGAGCTTGGGCGGCTTCGTTTGCCCGGTCACCATCGCCAAGGCCGAACTGTGGAAAGTAGGCCAGGTAAAACCGGGCGATACCATTCGCTTTGTGCCCATCGACTACCCGACCGCTGTGTCGTTGCAACATCGGCAAGTGCAGGCAGTGCAGACCTTAGCCGCGCCGGTTGAAGTCAGTATGGCAATGCCGGATATGGCTCCGCGAGAGGGGCTTTCAGCCACCCTGCTGGCCTATTTGCCGGAAACCGCAGAGCGTCCATCGGTCAGTTACCGGCAAGCCGGTGACCAATATATATTGCTGGAATATGGCCCGAACGTCCTCGATATCAGCGTCAGAATGCGTATTCATGCCTTAATGGACGCGATCAATGCAGCAAAACCTCAAGGCTTGTTTGAACTGTCGCCTGGCGTGCGTTCACTGCAATTGCGTTACGACGCACTGACATTTTCGCAAGAACAATTGGTCGATTTCCTACTGGCTTTGGAAGACCAGCTACCGCCGAGCGACCAACTCAAAGTGCGCAGTCGCGTAGTACATTTGCCCATGGCATTTGAAGATAGCGCGACGCTGGATGCGGTGGACAAATACCGCCAGTCCGTGCGCGACACCGCACCTTGGCTGCCCAATAACGTGGACTTTATGCAGCGCATTAATGGCCTCGACAGCCGCGAGCAAGTGCGCGAGGTGCTGTACCAAGCACGGTATATGGTGCTGGGGCTAGGCGACGTGTATTTGGGCGCGCCCTGTGCCGTGCCGCTCGACCCACGCCACCGTTTGCTCACCTCGAAATACAACCCGGCGCGGACCTTCACCGCCGAAGGCACGGTCGGCATCGGCGGCGTGTACATGTGTATTTATGGCATGGACTCACCCGGCGGCTATCAGTTGGTCGGGCGCACCCTGCCGATCTGGAACAAATATTTAAAGAACCAACAGTTCGCCGCTGGTGAGCCGTGGTTGCTGCGCTTTTTTGACCAAGTGCAGTACTACCCGGTGACCGAAGATGAATTGACGCAGTTACGCGCCGATTTCCGCGCCGGTCGACATCGCATAGAGATAGAAGAAGAAACCTTCGACTTCGCCGCTCATCAAGCGTTTTTAGCCGAACATGCGACCGATATTGCCGAGTTTAGGGCCGCGCAGCAGATCGCCTATGAAAAAGAAGTCGCGCACTGGAAGGTTTCAGAAGCGCAAGCGCTAGAAACGCTGGCCGCGCAAGATGCCCCACCGGATGTGACCGACCACGAAGGTGAGCTGGTGACTGCCGACATCGCCGGCAACATCTGGAAATGTCTGGTGCAACCGGGGGATACCGTCGCCGCAGGCGATCCGTTGTTGATCGTGGAAGCCATGAAGATGGAATTTCCCGTGCACGCGCCGGTTGCTGGCCGAGTGAGCGCCATGCATTGCGCACCCGGGCGGCAGATCAACGCGGGTGACCCGCTGGCCAGCATTTTAGCGTTAGACGAGGTGGACGCCTGATGCAGCTGGTGCGTCCCGAAGCCGATAAGCCGCGCCGCGAAAACGTCGCGGACCGGGTCTACGCGGAGTTAAAGAACGACATCTTCGACTTCCGCCTCTTGCCCGGCGATCGCTTCAGCGAAAACGAACTGGCGGCGCGCTTGAACGTCAGCCGCACGCCCATTCGGGAAGCGTTGGTGCGCTTGCAGCGCGATGGCTACGTGGATGTGTTGTTTCGCAGCGGCTGGCAAGTCAAACCCTTCGACTTTCACTACTTCGAAGAACTGTACGACGTGCGCATTGTGCTGGAAACCGCCGCCGTGCGCCGTTTGTGTGAACAAACAGGTGCGAACCCCCTGTTTGATGAACTGAAAGCAATCTGGCTAGTGCCTGAAGCAGAACGGCTCGCCGACGGGCCGACGGTATCCGGTTTAGATGAACGCTTTCATAACCAGTTGGTGGCCGCGACAGGCAACACGGAAATGACGCGGATTCACGAAGACCTGACCGAGCGTTTGCGCATTATTCGTCGGTTAGATTTCACGAAAACGCATCGAATAGACGCTACCTACAACGAACATGCCGCGATATTGCGCGCCATTGTGCAGCGCCGCGAAGACACTGCCGCGCATTTGTTAAAAACGCACATCGCGGTCAGTAAGGCCGAAGTGCAGAAGATTACGGTGCATATGCTGCATCAAGCTCGGGTCCAGCAGTGATAGTGATTGCCTCTGTCGTCATTATCCCGTGGGCTTTCGGGGTATGCATCCGGCGCTCCACGGCAGGCCGGGAGGTACCGAGAAAAATGCTTAAGCATTTTCTCGCCCTGCGGGCGCCTGATGGCGGTGTCAAATGCTGTCGCATTTGATCGCGCCTTGAGGCACACGCCCTGCGGCCACTACGAGCGCTGGCCAGAGAGGCATAGGGCGGAAGAGCGGAGCGTCATCCGCCTCAGCGAAGCATTAAGAAACAGGTTTCGATAATAAAGAACCCGAACCGCAAGGCTGTAAAGGATTCGGGCAAGCAGTCCAGAGTGGGTGCACTACTCAATGACTCAAAAACTAAGATGCAAGGGAGAAACGCTTTATGAAACCGACATTCAAACACCTCGCCACACTGGGCGCATCTATCGCATTGGCAACCGGCAGCGCCGTTGCATTCGCCGATACCATCAAAGTCGGCGTACTGCACAGCTTGTCTGGCACCATGGCCATTTCCGAAACTACCTTGAAAGACACCGTCTTAATGATGGTCGAACAGCAAAACGCTGCTGGCGGCTTGTTGGGCAAACAGTTGGAAGCCGTGGTGGTTGACCCCGCCTCTGATTGGCCACGCTTCGCCGAACTGACCCGCGAACTGCTCGAACGCCAGCAAGTCGACGTCATCTTCGGTGCTTGGACCTCGGTATCACGCAAAGCGGTCCTGCCCGTCATCGAAGAACTGAACGGCTTGATGTTCTACCCCGTGCAGTATGAAGGTGAAGAAAGCTCGAAAAACATCTTCTACACCGGCGCGGCACCGAACCAGCAAGCCATTCCAGCGGTTGATTACTTGATCGACGAGCTGGGTGTCGAGCGTTTTGTATTGGCCGGAACGGACTACGTTTACCCCCGCACCACCAACCGTATTTTGGAAGCCTATTTGCAGTCTCGTGGGATTGCGCGTTCCGACATCATGATCAACTACACGCCGTTCAGCCATTCCGATTGGCAGACCATTGTGTCTGACATCCGCAGCTTTGGTTCGACCGGTAAGAAAACCGCCGTAGTGTCGACCATCAACGGTGACGCGAACGTGCCGTTCTACATTGAGTTGGGCAACCAGGGTGTGTCGGCAGAAGACATTCCGGTCATCGCGTTCTCTGTAGGTGAAGAAGAATTGAGCGGTTTTGATACCTCTCCGTTGGTGGGCCATTTGGCAGCGTGGAACTATTTCATGAGCGCGGAAAGCGCAATCAACGATGAGTTCATCGAGAGCTGGTGGGATTTCATTGGCGATGAAGACCGTGTGACCAACGACCCAATGGAAGCGACTTACATCGGTTTCAGTATGTGGGCGGAAGCGGTGGAAAAAGCCGGTACGACGGATGTGGATGCGGTGCGTGATGCGATGTACGGCATTGTGGTTCCAAACCTGACCGGCGGTTATGCGGTGATGAACACGAACCACCACCTGACGAAGCCGGTGTTGATCGGTGAGATTCAGGCGGACGGTCAGTTCCAGACGGTATGGCAGACCCGCGGTGGTGTAATCGGTGATGCGTGGACGGACTTCTTGCCAGAAAGCGCGAAGATCGTAGCGGATTGGTCAGCGCCGATTTCATGCGGTAACTACAACATCGAAACCAGCGTGTGTTCTGGTCAGAACTATGAATAAGAGGCTTTTCAACTAGCTCCGTTCGGTTATGAGGTTGGGTCCAGATGGGTTACACGGAGACGCCGTAAACCCGTCCATGGGGGCTCGGTTGCGGCCATCCAGGCCGCAAACGCTCCGTTCCACCCATCTGTACCCACCCTCACAACCTCGGCAAAGCTCTGAACCTGCCGCGAAACAACCATTGATTGCCTTGGTGATTAAGTTTTGGGGCGAGGTTTGAAGTATGCCCTTCCCTATGGGCGTAGTGGGGCGTTTGCGGCCCGGACGGCCGCAACCGAGCCAGCAGGGACAAATTCGTCTGGAACGAATTTGCACGACCGCAGGGAGCCCGAAGGGTCAGGCGCATGGATGCGTCTGATAGGCTTTTACGGCGTCCCCACGAAGCCCATAGGGAAGGGCATATTTCACCTCGCTTGAGGTGTTTTCCCCTCAATGATGTGCAGGTAATCAATGAGAACTGATCAAAGGACCATCATGAAACGCTGGACCAAAATATTATCTTTGCTGGCTGTGCTGTTAACCAGCATGGCCGCAACCGCCGCCGACTTCGAAGCGCAGGTGCTGCGCTTGATTGAAGCAGGCTTCCCTGAGAAAGCGCGCTTGGTCGGTGACATTGCCCAATCGGGTGACGACCGCGCATTGGATATTCTTAATGCGTGGAACGACGGTGAGCTGTATTTCGTGCGTAACCCCGACCGCGTGGTGTTTGCCGAATCCAGCGATAGTGGCTTCACGGTTACGGACGTGCTGAATGGCGACATCACCGAAGGCGTGGGTCGGCGAGCAGTGCGGCCTATATCAGTGAATAACAGCTTGCGCCAAACCCTCGGCGTCACGCTGGGGGCTTTGCGCTTAAGCACAGGTACGGACGCTCAGCGTTTGGAAGCGGCGCGGCGTTTATTGCGCGCGGCAGACCCTGAAAACCGCACCTTGATTGAAACAGCGTTGGAAACCGAAACCCACGAGCCTGTGCGGCGCATTCTGTTGCACAACATTGCACTGCTGGACTTCAACTACGGCACGGTGCCGGTGCAGTTGGCCGCGTTAAACACCCTGCAAGACTCGCTGAACAGCGATGTGCGCAATGCACTGACGCGCAAACTGGCGGCGGCGGAAACCGACCCCAAGGTGCGTGCTGAAGCAGAGCGAGTATTGGAGAAAATCGAAGGCCGTGTGCGTTTCTTCCGCCAAATGGACAATGTGTTCTTTGGCTTGAGCTTAGGCTCGGTATTGCTGCTGGCCGCCATCGGGCTGGCGATCACCTTCGGCGTGATGGGGGTGATCAACATGGCGCACGGCGAAATGATGATGCTGGGTGCCTATACCACCTTTGTGGTGCAGAAGTTCTTGCCGATCAGTCTCGACTATTCCCTGCTGGTGGCTGTGCCGCTGGCGTTCTTAGTGGCGGGAGCCGTGGGCGTACTGATGGAACGCGGCATTATCCGCTTCCTGTATGGCCGTCCGCTGGAAACCCTGCTCGCCACCTTTGGTATCAGCCTTATTCTGCAACAAACGGTACGCAGCATTTTTGGCCCGTTGAATCAGGCGGTGGCAAATCCGTCGTGGATGAGCGGTTCATGGGTGATTAACGGCGCGTTTTCCATTACCTATAACCGGCTGTTTATCGTGATTTTCGCCATCATGGTGTTTCTCAGCTTGCTGTTCGTATTGCGCCACACGCGCTTTGGTTTGCAAATGCGCGCCGTGACGCAAAACCGCGCCATGGCAAATTCTATGGGTATTCGCAGCGGCTGGGTGGATGCACTGACCTTCGGGTTAGGCTCAGGCGTGGCCGGTATTGCTGGGGTGGCTTTAAGCCAACTGACTAATGTGGGGCCGAATTTGGGCCAAGCCTACATCATCGATTCGTTCTTGGTTGTGGTGTTCGGCGGCGTCGGCAATTTATGGGGTACGTTGGTCGCAGCGCTGAGTCTAGGCGTGGCGAATAAGCTGATCGAGCCCTATACAGGCGCGGTATTAGCCAAAATTGTGCTGCTGATTGGCGTGATCCTGTTTATTCAAAAACGGCCGCGCGGGTTGTTCGCGCTGAAAGGCCGTGCGGTGGAGGGATAAGCCATGCATTCACTTCGATATTTGTTTTTCCCCTCAGTGCGCGACGCGGCCGGCCGCAGCATGTTGATCAGCTTGCTCGCTGTGGCCGTCATCGTGCCGATTTTGAACATGTTGGTGCCGCAAGGGCATTTTCTGCACGTACCGACTTACACCGTTTCACTGCTCGGCAAGTATCTGTGCTACGCCGTATTGGCCGTGGCGCTGGACTTGGTGTGGGGCTATTGCGGTATTTTGAGCCTCGGCCATGGCGCGTTTTTCGGCTTGGGCGGTTACGCCATGGGCATGTATTTGATGCGCCAAATCGGTGACCGTGGCGTGTATGGCAACGCTAACCTGCCCGACTTCATGGTGTTTCTGAGCTGGGACAGGCTGCCGTGGTTTTGGTACGGATTCGACATGTTCTGGTTTGCCTTGTTGATGGCCATGGTGGTGCCCGCGCTCTTGGCCTATGTGTTTGGCTGGCTGGCGTTTCGTTCGCGGGTGACGGGCGTGTATCTGTCCATCATCACGCAAGCCTTGGTGTACGCGTTGATGCTGGCGTTCTTTATGAACGAACTGGGCTTTGGCGGCAACAATGGCCTGACCGACTTTAAAGACATCCTCGGATATCCGGTACAAAGCCAGGCCGTGCGCGTCACCTTGTTTGTATTGACCACCTTGCTGTTGCTGGTGAGCTTTATGATCGGGCGCTTTATCACCGAATCCAAATTGGGCCGCGTGCTGGTGTCGATCCGCGATGCCGAAAGCAAAGCGCGGTTTATCGGCTACCGAGTGGAGCACTACAAGCTGTTTATCTTCGTGGTGTCCGCTGTGCTGGCGGGTTTGGCCGGTGCGCTCTATGTGCCGCAAGTCGGCATCATCAACCCCGGCGAATTCGCCCCGCTGAAAAGCATTGAAATTGTGGTGTGGGTGGCTGTGGGTGGGCGCGGTTCGTTGATCGGCGCAGCGCTCGGTGCCGTGGTGGTGAACTACGCCAAAACCTGGTTCACCAGCGCCCTGCCCGAAGTGTGGTTGTTCTTCCTCGGCGGCTTGTTTGTGGTCTCCACGCTGTTCTTCCCACAGGGGTTGATGGGCATGTTGCAGTCGTTGCGCCAGCGCTGGACGCTGATGCGCCAAAAACCGCCCACGGATGAACCCGAGCCATTGCCTCAGACTGTTACGGAGCGCTCATGAACCCTAAACACATTCCGCAAGACTACCTGCTGTACGTCGACGGCGTGTCGGTGAGTTTCGACGGCTTTAAAGCCTTAAACAGCCTGTCGATACTGGTTAAATCCGGTGAAATGCGCGCCATTATTGGGCCTAATGGCGCGGGTAAAACCACCATGATGGACGTCATCACCGGCAAAACCCGCCCGGATTCCGGCACGGTATTGTTCAACCAAACGGTTGATCTGACCAAGCACGACGAAGCCGCCATCGCCAACTTAGGCATCGGACGTAAATTCCAAAAACCCACAGTGATTGAACCGCTGACCGTGTTTGAAAACCTCGAACTCGCCCTAGCCGGAAAACGCGGCGTATTCGCCGCGCTGACGCACCGATTGAATGCAGACGAACAGGCGCGCATCGACGAAATACTGGAGCTTATACGACTGACCGAGCAGCGCTACAGCCAATCCGGCGCACTCTCGCACGGACAAAAGCAATGGCTGGAAATCGGTATGTTGCTGATCAGTGAACCCAAGTTATTGCTAGTGGACGAACCCGCCGCCGGGATGACCGACGAAGAAACCATGCGCACCGCCGAACTGCTGAAAGAAATCAATAAAACGCGCACTGTCGTGGTGGTTGAGCACGACATGGACTTCATTCGCGCCCTGAACACCAAGGTTACGGTGTTGCACGAAGGCCGCGTGTTGGCCGAAGGCTCGCTGGATACCGTGCAACAAAATCAACAGGTCATCGACGTTTACCTAGGGAGGTAGCGCATGGACACCAACACCGCATTGGCCGCCACCAACATTGAACTGCGCTACGGCGCCAGCCAAGCCCTGTACGGCGTGGGCATTACCGCACAGGTTGGCCGCGTGACCTGTTTACTGGGCCGCAACGGCGTGGGTAAAACCTCCCTGTTGCGTGCTATTTCAGGGCGTCACTTACCCTCCGCCGGGCAGATCACCTGGCAAGGTGAAGACATCGCCCGACTGCCCCCGCAAGCACGGGCGCAACGCGGCATAGCCTACGTACCGCAAGGGCGCGAAATCTTCAGCCAGCTCACCGTTTTAGAAAACCTGCAAACCGGCTTTGCCGTATTACCCCGCGAACAACGCTCCGTACCCGGTGAAATCTACGACCTCTTTCCCGTACTGCGCACCATGCTAAAACGCCGCGGCGGCGACCTTAGCGGCGGCCAACAGCAGCAACTCGCCATTGCCCGCGCATTAGTGACACGCCCAAAACTGTTGATATTGGACGAACCCACCGAAGGCATTCAGCCTTCCATCATCAAAGACATACAAGCCGTGATTGAACACCTGCGCCGCCAAGGTGACATGGCAATATTGCTGGTGGAACAGTACTTCGACTTCGCCCACGCCCTCGCCGACGACTGGGCCGTGATGGACAGAGGAGAGATAGTGTTGAGTGGGGATCGGAGTAGTATGGACGCTGAGGCAGTGAAGCAGGCGATGATGGTTTGAGTGATCGCAAGCTATGCTCTCCGCACGGGCGCTCTCGTTAACTGTATTACGGGTTGTTTTGCCAACAGCCATTACGGTAAGCGTGACGATGACGAAAAACCTGCATGACGCCGAAACTACAGGGCAAAGGAGCATCAGTATGACGTTCGATGAATACAATGATTTTTGTCGTTCACTTCCGGCCACAACCTACGTTGTTCAGTGGGGTGGTGCTCATGTGTGGAAGGTAGGCGGAAAAGTATTTGCCATTGGCGGTTGGGAAAAGTCCGATCAGCCAGCCTTTTCCTTTAAAACGTCGGAGTTGGATTTCGAGATTTTGCGCGATGAACCGGGATACCGCCCTGCCCCCTATTTGGCGTCTCGAGGCTTTAAGTGGATTCAGCAATACGAAGTACCCGAAGGTGGGCAAGAGCTGCTTGAATACTACCTCAAAGAGTCTCATCGCTTGGTGTCTTTAGGGTTAACGAAAAAACTACAACGGGAGCTTGGCCTCAACCAAAGTCAGTAGCTAGGGTTGCCTGCCTCAAGGAAGCGAGGAAGGCATTGTTTATTCGCACAGTTCACATTTCGGCATAAAACTTGTGCGCCGGTTATCAGTTTTGCCTGAATGTAATGCCGGTGGTCCCCCTTTGCGATGTAGTATCGGCAACTATGTATTTCCGCTGGCTCAATTATTCTCTGTCGTCCGAATGGCTCCTCAGCGTACCTCGCTGGGGAGGGTTATTGTGTGCGTGGCTTGTGCTGGTGGCCTGCAGTGCCGCACCGGCACCCGGCAGTCCACCGGCTGGCGCTGTGCTGGCTACTTACGGTGACCCGACGATAGAAGAACGACCCGACTTCACGGCCCGAGGCTGGCCGGTGCACGTGGATTTCCACCGGTTGTATGCCGCTCGCGCTTCGGACCGCATTGACGACTTTTTGCGCCTGCCTGACGACACAGTGCTGGCCTTTGCCGTCAATGGCACCGAAGGCGAGCCGCCCACGGTCTGGCGCGGTCAGCTGTTGCAGGACAACCTTCACGTAACCAGCCTGACGCTGTCGCGCGCCGGTCAGCGCTTGGCGGCGAGTTTTACCGTTAACAACCAGCGTTACAGTTTAATCACACGCCAAGACGGCGTCGTGGTTTTGTGGGCTGATGACACGCCGCTACCAAAGGAATCACCGACTCTACTGGCACCAGAGTAGAGGCCATTTTCAGTTACATGCTTCACAAGGGATTTATTAATGTTTTTTAGCAGTAGAGGCTTCACTTCATGACGTCACGAACATCTGACGCCCGTTCCCCGCTCCTGGCCATGGTGTGCCTGGCCTGTTTCATCGGCAGTGCCGCTACAGTCACCGCCAGCGACACTGGTACTGTCATCGACAATGTCCAACCTTCAGAATCCAGAGTCCTGTCGCTTGGCGAAGGGGTCGAGCATGGGGCTCGCCCGGACCACGTTGTGGATCGCCGCCCGATTGTTTTCAGCCCAGACCTGCTGCGCGGCCAGCGTAGAGTGGCGGCCAGTCTGGGAACCGGCCATGACGTACAGTTTATCGGGGGTGTGGAGGAAGGCACCGGGCGTGATTTCACGTGGCGTGGCCGTGTGCGCGACCGCGACGGTCAGGAAGGCTCGGCGACACTGACAATCATGGGTGAGCGCGTCAGTGGCAGCTTTCAGATAGAGGGCGATCACTACGTGCTGTCCACCAGCCGCAATGGTCAGACTTGGCTGGATCGCATTGACCCCAGCACATTACCACCGCAGCACCCGCCGGGTGGTCCTCTTATCGAGCCATTGTCTTTTGCAGCGTTGGAAAACCAGGTCGACCTCATGGCAGAACCTGAGCCGGGTGAGGCATCTGGTACCAAGGTGCTGGATATCGTGCTGTTCTACACCGAAGACGCTTATAGGGACCTCGTAGAGTACGACGACGAGGCAGCCTTGCGTCTGGGCATCCGTAACGCCGTGGACATCATGAACACGGCGCTCGTCGACAGCAATGTCGATGGCCGGGTGCGCCTAGTGGGGCTTTTCCCAGCAGGCTTCAACGTGGCCTCAAGCGCAAACGCTGATCTGGATAATCTGCGTACCGACGCGCAAGCCAATGATCTGCGTGAACGGTATTCGGCGGATTTTGTCTCACTGGTCACCTCACGTGCTGAATATTGTGGACTGGGGTACATGTCTACAACGTATTCCAGCAACTTCCTCTGGCCCTATACTTGGGTCAGCGGTCGGTGCGTGGTGGGTTCTACGCTGGCCCATGAGCTGGGCCACAACATGGGCCTTTATCACGACGATGTTGCCTCGCCCCGCAATAACTCCAGCGGCACCCCCGTTCAGGCTATTGAACCCTTCGCGTGGGGACATTTTAGAGCAAACGAATTCACCACCATCATGGCCTATGGCAGCAGCTGTAACTGGCGCTGTCGCTCGCTGTATCAGTTTTCCGACCCGGACATCCTTGATCCGGTGTCCCAATTACCTACAGGTGTCCCGAACCTGGCCAATAATGCCGAGGTGCTGCGGCGCTATCTGCCCTTCGTAGAGCGCTGGCGCTCGCAGCCGGCTAGCCTTAGCACAGCGCTCGGTCTGAACACCGGCACAGTCAGCACCCTAGGCAGTACCGTATGGGTGGCGCAAAACAGACAACCCCGCAACAATGCACCGACAGTGTTGAGTGGCCCGGTATTTGGAGATGAGTACACGGAACTGGTATGGCAACACCACCACCGCACGGATACCACACTGCAGTTTGCCGCCAAAGCCTGGTCCGGCACGGCGCAGGGTGTGCTCCATGTGTTGGCCGATGGCGTGAAAATGCAGAGCTTTCAGGACCTGAATGGCGACTGGCAGAACCTTCAGGTTGCGATACCTGCCGGCACCAACACCGTGACTTGGGAGTGGAACGGTAATGGCGTAGAAGATGTTTGGGCCGTGGGTCAGGCCATGCTGGCCGACGTGCGGACGGGCGACGTGCCCACTCGTATATCCGGGCAGATTGTAAACCAGCGTGGCGAACCGGTCTCAGCGGTGAATGTGTCTTTCAGTACTGACGCAGGCGGCTCTGACGTGCGCGGCCAAGTCACCACGGATGGCAACGGGCGCTTCTCGCTGGAGGTTCCTCATGAACAGACGCCGGTGGCGTTCTACCGGGTTTCCGGTGAGGGTGTCGATACCGCCATCATGCCTCTCGCTGATTCGGGTTGTATTGACAGTGGCGCCGGCTGTGTCATTACGGCCAGTGGTGCGAAGCGATCCTTGCAGGGTGAACTCGTCGGTGCCGTTGCGTCGGATGAGACCCTAGCGCTATCACTGCGTTCTGCCGGGTCTACGGCTACCATGATTGCAGACGTGAACGTTTCCGGAGCTGGGCGGGCGCCGTTTGCCTTTACCGGCCTGGACGCACTGTACCGGTGGGGGCCTCTGACGTTGGTCAGTCCCGGTTATGAACCGGCCGCAATCGTTGACGGCTTGGCCGTGCGCGCCGGTGATAGAACCGGCCTGACGCTGAACCTGACACCCACGACACCGAAGCTGCTGAATACGGCGGTCAGCGAACTGACACAGACCAGCTTTCGGGTGACCCTACGGATCAACCCAGCCGGGCGCGCCACTACCGCTGAGCTGCTGCACAGTGGTCAAGCCCTCCGCCAGGCTGTCGGTGCTGGCACCGGTACAGTGACCGCAACGTTTACCGTTACCGGCCTGACCTGCGGCACCGTTTACTCGGTTCAGGGCCAGGCAGTGAACGATGCCTCGCGGTCAGTGCAGGGCAATGCACGCACGGTGCGCACCTTAGCCTGCGCGGTGGGCGGCACTGATGACACGAGCAATGACGAGGAACCGTTACCGCCAACCTTTTTCGGTGGCTGCTCTATGGGCGACGGCAGTTCCGGCTTTGACCCGGTGTTGCTCCTATTGTTTTTGGGCGGGGTGTTGGGTTTGTTCAGAAGAAAATCAAGACGAACACCGCGTTGTACGCTGAATGAACCAGCGTAGCCCCGAGCACTCGGTGGTGGCGGTCGCGCAGACCGCCGAACACCAATGACGGAAAAAACACCAGCACCGCTGCCGCAAGGGGCAGGTGCACGGTGTGAGCCGCGGCAAACAGCACACTGGTAAGCAGGCTGGCCAAGGTGAGCGGCCCCCAGCGATGCGGTAGCCATTCACTGAGGGTCGGCTGTATCCAGCCGCGAAAGCACAGCTCTTCCAACACCGGAAAGATCAGCACCAGCAGCAACACATGCCGCCAATCGGAGCCGCCGGCTAGCGCATCTGGAGCCTGCAACAGTTGCATCACAAACAAGGCAGGCAAGGCCAAACTCAATGCCACATACAACCACGGGTCCGTGATCACAGCCCGCACTGACCAGCGTGGATTGAGGGTTTCTTCTGCCATGAATAAAACTTGTCTGTTGATGGGCGAGTGTTTAAGGCTCGCTCGTGAGGCCTTAGAGTAAGCATACCAAACCCGGGCGCAGAGCGTCGGTTTCTGTCGCCTCTGATTGGACTTTATGCATCAACGTCAGCTCATCTAGCACGGTGCCAATGCTTGTGCGACCATGCCCCTATAAAACAATAAGATATTAATGAGGTGTTCTGTGTTCACTGTGGCTTTGGTGGTTTGGTTTGCGATGTTGTTCCTGTTCTGGGTATGCATGACGGTGTCGACCTTGAACAAGCGTCGGGTGATTCATTGGGCCAGTAATCATCCAGACTGGCAGGGAGAGTTGGCAGCGGTGGCCGAGCCGTTGCGTTACAGCTGGGTGAAGGAGAATCGGGCGCGTTTTCCTGCCGCGCAGCAAGCGCAGGCCACGTGGGCGGCGCGGGCCGACTGGACCAATATCGTGTTGCTGGTGTTGGTTTGGGTGCCGTCGGTGTTTATCTGGATCAACCGTTAGGTATATTTAATCCGCTTGTTGCGCACCATTGCTGAGGCAAGGGCGTAGGGTGTATGCCTCAAAGCGCGCCTTCGCGGCCTGCCGTTGAGTGCGGGAGGCATGCCCCGAAAACCCATGCCGAATAGTGTAAAAGGCCATCACGACCGATGGTCGTTACGAGGACTGCGCATCGTCACAATGTCCGGCCACAAACTCGCCAAATTTCAGTGCCTCACGCGGTTCCAAGTAGCCGTCGGGGCGCTTGGTGGCGCGCAGGTGTTGGTAGACCGCGACCATCACTTTCATCTCTTTTTCGCTGTCGGTCGACACGCGGTCCAGCTGTAAAATGTCGCGGGTGACGGTCATCGCCATGTCCAAGGCTTTCATATCAACCACTTCGGCTTGGCGGTACAAATAGCCCTGCCCGGTAGCCAACCATTCCAGCGATACATTGGCGCGCTGAGCAATCTGATTGGCTTTGCTGAGGCTGGGTTCCGAACCGGCGAGGTATTTGCGAATCAGACTTTCACTCAGGCCCACCTTACGGGCAAAAGCGCTGGTGCTTTGCTCGCCAATCAACGACTGTAAACGGGCCTGAAAAGCAGTGTCCGTGGTCTGGGCGTTGATGGTCATACGGTGCTCCTCTTAGTCTGCCACGCCCTACGATACCGCATTCGAAGGCTCGATAAAAAGAGTCGTTGCTGGTGGGGTTGGCACAAAGGCCGAAGAAAATCATGCGACACAGCGCACATAATGGCCTATTTTTAACGTTAATCAATGAATATTGGTCATTGTGGCAAGGTGAGAATATCGCTACAGTAAGTGATCTGCGGTGTGATTAAGGAGTTTTAAGCGCCACCTCAGTGAAGCAGCGTAAACACTTCATTTTTGATGTGACCACAGGGTCAAGGGAGCATCCAGACTTGACGCACATTTCCGTCATGGAACACGCCAACAATCCAGAGCCTGCTATTGGGCGTCTGCCATTTTTAAAAGGTCGCAAGCCGCACCTTTGGTATGCATTTTTGCGTACTTTTCGTCCGGTCTGGATAACCTCAGATCTCGTTGTTGTTACCCGTTACCAAGACGTTGAAGAAATTCTGCGTCGGCACGATGATTTTGATGTGCCCTATGTCCGTCGGGTCAGTGTGGTCACCAATAATGGTCAGTTTTTCCTTGGCATGCGCAATTCACCGCGCTACGAAAGCGACATCGCACAAATGCGTCTGGCTATGCGCCGTGACGATCTAGAACATCGTATTCGCCCGCTTCTATTGAACGCTGCTCGCCAAGCCGTGGTCGAGTCGGCTGGTGAAGTGGACCTGGTGGCAGATTTGGCGCGTCTGTTGCCTGCTCGGCTAATGATCGAGTACTTGGGTTTAAGTGGCTTGGAAGAGCGGCAACTGAGTGATTGGGCGCACAGTCTGTTTCACTATTTGTTTGTGCCCGGTATATCTGCCGACAAAGAGCGCCAAGCGATTCAAGACGCGACGTTGTTCCGTGCCTATTTAGATGGCTTAATTGAGCAGCGGCTCAAAACTCGTCAGTTGGACGACGACGTAATTGGTCGCTTACTCAGTCTGCACCTAAGTGGGCAGCCGAACTTGTCGGTTGAAAGTATACGTAACAATCTTATGGGCATTATTGTCGGCGCCATTACGCCGACCGCGAAGAGTATTGCTTTGGCGTTGGACTTCTTGCTGGATCATCCTGAGGCGCTCGCACTGGCACAGGGTGCAGCCTTAGATGAGGACCTGCCGCGCCTGAACAGCGTCATTCGTGAAGCGTTGCGGCACAACCCGTTTGCGCCGGGCATCTATCGTGTGGCCCGTCATGACGTGACCATTCGTACCGGCGCTTGGCGCAGCACGAAAATCAAAGCGGGGCAGCGCGTACTGGCGGTCACGCAGTCGGCCATGTGGGATCGACGCGTAGTCAAACGCCCTGGTAAATTTGAACCAAGCCGGCCCGCCCACGTTTATCTGGACTACGGTCTGGGTTTGCACGCGTGTTTTGGGCAGTACATCAACGATATCCAAATGGCCGCCATCGTGCTGCCATTGTTGCAGCAACCAGGCTTGCGCCGTGCACCCGGCGAGCTCTTGCAGTCTGACGAAGCCTTTCCGCTCCACATGCGTTTGGAGTTCAATACCTAACCCGCAGTACTAGCCCATCAAATGAGCCAAGGAGATCATTGTGTCGAACATCGCTGGGAAGGCTTATGCCATGAACGTGATCACGCCACTGAAACCATGGCAGACGTTGATAACGCGCTTAATTCATTGGCTTGCCGGCACTCGCTTGTTTCGCAGTAAACTGCGCGGATTGATCACGCTTTCGCTTATCCACTACGCCGGCTGGGCTATATTGCCACGCAGCAAACTGCCGCGTTTGCACCCTGAACAACCGCAAGAGCATTTGTCGTACAGTTACTATTTATTCTTCAGTAACTTCAACGGCAGTTGGGAGCAGTACGTGGATTCATTCTCGACCGCCATTCCCTCCGGGCTGGACTTGATGTGGTACAAAAACATTGGCTATCCGAAGTCGGTGCCACGCAATCCGTTCCATGAATACATTCTGCACAACCAAATTTGGACCGACCACTATTACAGTGCCTATCCGTTGGCGGCCAGTAATGATGTAAAAGCCGCTTGTCGCTTGAAGCCGAAGCTGGTGGCAATGGCGCAGCAGGCGCGCACCGAAGAAGACGCGGCGGCTTTTGAGTCGCTGTATCGACAGATGTTGGTCGAGGTGCAGGCCGACTTGGGCATTATGGAAGAAACGCCGATTGTGTCACTGGCCAATCAGGCGGTGAACGAGCGTCGTCGCCTCGAATGCGAACAAGAGCTGGCGGGCACCGACACGGTAAAAGGAGCCTACGAACATGTCTGATCAAGCCCAAGGTGCCACCAATCTGATATTGATGACCCCCATTCGTACGGGAGTGACCGACGGCGGTTGCAGCTACGCCTATTACATTCGGCAGCGCCTGCATGACTTACCGCTGCATGAAGACAGCCCCTGGGCGAAGGTGCCAGATACCTATTTAGCGCGTTGGTACTTGCTGGACGATGTGGCGTATCAAGGTAAACCGGCGCATGAAGACCATTTGGCGAGCCGCTATTTGGTGCTGATCGCGCACTTTCACGGTGATCGCGAGCGGTTTTTACGTCATTGCTGGCAGCACATGGAGCCATTGTTGCGTGAGTTGTATGGCTTTGCTTGGGGCTTTGAGTCCGTAGAGGATGCCGATGCCTGGGTGACGTTCGCGCAGCGGTGTGTCATGCCCACCGGGTTCTTCTTCAATGGCTCAACCGGTGAACCCTTAGCGGAACAACTAAAAGCGCTGTATTTGCGCCAAGCCTTTACGCAGTTTGTGATGACGCACCAACACGTGAAAGGCGCAGAACTGCAGCAGGCTTTTGTCCGTTGGAGTAGCGAACATCAGCCAGAAAATTTAGCTGGGCCAACGTGGCGTCCCGGTGCGGACTGCCTGAGCAACGTGGTGACTCAAGGATAATGATGCAATGAGCTATATTGATCTCAATGATATTCAGGGCAACGTCGTTAAGCCATATGGGCGCTTCGGTTACCCTGTGGCCCGCTATTTCTTTTTGGTGTTTACCGACGCGGTGGGCGCGCAACGCTGGTTGAACACCATGATTCCGCACATCACCACCGGCGCACCATGGCCAGAGCCCGGCACGCCCGCAGAGGTGCCGCTGCCCGACACCACGCTTAATATCGCGTTCACCTATCAAGGGATGAAGGCATTGGGCCTGCCTCGCAAAACGCTTTCGGCGTTTCCAGAAGAATACCAGATGGGCATGAAGGCGCGGGCGGATATTCTGGGCGATGATGGCCCATCGCACCCGCAGAACTGGGACCCTTTGTGGCAGGATGGCCCGGTACACGCGTGGATGTCGATGAACGCGCGCAGTTTGGAGCACATGGAACGGCAGTGCGACTGGCTGTTAACCAGCATTGCGCAGACGCTGGGTGACGTGGTGTTGCGCGACGGGCAACGCAGTCCGGACGGCTCCTTAAAGCCGTGGCAAGACGCAGCGGCGTTGAAAGAAAACGGCCGTTTGGTACCGAAAGAGCACTTCGGGTTTGTTGATGGTATCAGCGATCCATATTTCAAAGGGTGTGGCAGTCCGCCGGAGCACGTGATCGGGGAAGGCAAGCCCACGCGCGGTGATCCGGCAACCATGGCCGGGTGGGAGCCACTGGAAACGGGCGAATTTATCCTCGGTTACCGCGATGAAGCCTGCGAGTACCCCTATGCACCGGTGCCCATGACATTGGCGCGCAATGGCACCTTTATGGTGTATCGCAAGCTGCACCAGAACGTGGCGTCGTGGCGCGACTATACCGCTAAAGCCGCCGAAGGGTACGCGGGCGCGCAAGAGAAGCTGGAAGCCAAAATGGTGGGGCGCTGGCATAATGGCGCGCCGCTGTGTGAGTTCCCTACCCAAGCTGAAGCCGACGCATTCGGCACGCGTTTGATGACGGTGCGCGCGGAACTGAAAACGGAAAAAGACCCTGAACGCCTAAAGGCTCTGCAAAAAGAATACGCCGCCATGCGTTTGAAGTTAAAAGCCTTCAATTACGATGATGACCTCGACGGCGCGGCCTGTCCGCTGGGCGCTCATGTGCGACGCGCTAACCCGCGCGGTGCTTTGGAGTTCGGCAACGAGGGGGCGTTTCAAACCAAGGGCGCTTTGGCTAATCGGCGGCGCATCTTGCGGCGGGGATTACCCTATGGCGAAAGCCCGGACGGCACCACAGACGACGGCGAGCACGGCATCATCTTCATGGCGTTGAACGCCAACATTGAACGGCAGTTTGAGTTCGTGCAACAGCAGTGGGTGAACTACGGCAATGACTTCAAACTGAGCAATGAACGTGACCCCGTATTGGGCAATCAGCAATTGGATGCTCAAGGGCAGTCTACGGGCCATTTTATGATTCCCGGAGGAGACTCGCCGCCGCATTTCTGCACGCGTATTCCGCGTTTTGTTGAAACACGCGGCGGCGATTATTTCTTTATCCCCTCCGTCTCTGCACTTCATCTGATTGCTAAAGGGCTGGTGGACCCCACCTAACACCCTGACGCCAGCGGCAATAGACCGCCATCGCCTAGCAGGCGACGGCGGCGTTTCTTTTGTGATATTATAACACCTATGTATTTCACGAGCTTATCCCCATGAATACGATGGAGAAGGTTGCTGACTGGTGCAACCAGCGCGGTGAGCGGTTTACGCCCAGTCGCCAGTTGGTGTTGCAGCTGCTGAGTGAGCAGCCGCATGCGGTCACGGCCTACCAATTGTTAGATATATTGCAGCAGCAAATGCCACAAGCGAAGCCGCCCACGGTGTACCGTGCGCTTGATTTTTTGCAGCGCATGGGTGTAGTGCATCGTATCGACTCACAAAATGCGTATCTGGTGTGTGATGATTTTCCACACCGCCATGACGCTGCGTTTTTGGTGTGCGACGGTTGTGGCAACGTCAGCGAAGTGAACCCCGATCATCTGCAATTTGAACTGCTGCGTAAAGAAGCAGCGGACCGGCGGTTCGTAATAGAACACACCACCTTAGAAGTCCGTGGCCGTTGTGTTGACTGTCAGCAGTAAGGCTTCTGTTAGAGGACATATGTACGCTTTTCGATTGTTCGTTTGTTTATTGAGCGCCGCCCTGCTGAGCAGCGTGGCTTTGGCGACCCCTCGCGTGGTGGTCAGTATTGCGCCGGTACACAGCTGGGTCAGCCAGGTCAGTGGCGACCTTTGGCAGCCGGAGCTGTTGCTGTCGGCACAACAGGACCCACACAATGCGTTACTGCGGCCATCGCAGCGCTCGATGGTGGCTGAGGCCGATTGGGTCATCTGGTTGGGGCCGCAACTGGAAACTGGCTTGGTCAGTTTATTACGCCGTGTGCCCGCCGAGCGACAGTGGCGATTGACCAGTGAAGAAGTCGATTTAATTCACTACGAATTTCGCACCTCAGGAACTATTTTTACCCAAGAAAGACACAGCAGTAGTATGCCAGACCATCTGGCGCAATTTATGGATCATGGGCACGACCATCAACACGACGATGTAGACCCCCACTTGTGGTTGCACCCCGAAAATGCGCGCCGGGCGATCGGTTACATCGCTCGACACCTCGGCACGTTAGACCCTGCCAACGCCGGAGCCTATGAGCGAAATGCAGCGCAGGCCATCGCTGAATTAATTGAGCATGAAGCGCGCTGGAGCCACCAGTTGAATGGCGTTCGTAAGCCTTACGTGGTGTTTCATGATGGCTACCAGTATTTTGACCGGGCGTTCGGGCTGCCCTTTGCGGGCTCGGTAACGCTGAACCCTGAACAGCTACCCGGTTTACGCACGCTCAATGAAATGCGCTCAGCATTGGCGGATGGCGCTTTCGGCTGCTTGTTTGCCGAAGCTCAGTACGCAGACCGGCTGGTCACCACCATTGCGGAAGGTTTCTCATTACCAGTGGGTCGGCTGGACGCCTTGGGCATCAGTTTGGAGCCTGGTCGGCAGCACTATGTGCAGCTTTTAGATCAGCTTGTCACGGAATTTACGGCCTGTGACGGGGCGGTGGTGTCGTAATGTTGTGCAAAATCAGTACCCTAACCTATGATCGTTTTATGAGCAGGTTGACCCATGTATAAGCCTTTAAGTTTACTGTCTACCCTTTCTTTGCTGGTGTTGGTTGGCTGTGCCGACCCCTCTTCCGAGCGCAGCAGTGGTGTAGTAGCGGGCAGCAACTTACAGGCCGACGAACTGAACTTTGAACCGAGCGCCGATATGTTGGCACCCGTGGTCGAAGCGCCGGCAACGGAAAAAAGTAACGTGCGAGTCGCGGGTGAAGCCTACTTAGAAATGGAATGGGATGAGCTGATTCCGGCGGGGTTTTCGTTCGATCCCATCATTGAAGAAATTGATCTGGAAAGCTACAACATCGCTGAGCTGGATGACTTTGATCCTGAAGCGCAGCGATTGTATCGTGATTTGCAGGCGCTGTTAGCACAGGTCCCATCGGAGCCCGCATTACAGGGGGTAAAGGGGCGTTTGCCGGGGTTTGCTGTGCCACTCGATTTCGATGGTGATAAGGTCTATAGCTTCTTGTTGGTGCCCTATTTCGGCGCCTGTATACACACCCCGCCACCGCCTGCGAACCAAATGGTGTATGTTGAGATTGAAGGTGGCTTTGTGCTGCCCAGTTTGTACGACCCGGTGATCATTGCTGGGGCCTTTGACGTGACCCGGTACGAAGATGACCTCGGCACGGCAGGCTACAGTATGCGCGCCGACAGCGTGACGCTCTATTAAGCTTGGTTAGCCACCGAACAGCTGGATGTCGACCCCAAAGCGCCAGCCGCTGCCTTCTTCAAAAGAGAGGTGGCCCGGCATCCAACCGGCTGACTTATAATGCCAGTCGGTTTGCAGGCGCAATGCCGAGAACAGCTGCTTGCTGTAGCTGACTTCTACTGCCCAACCATCGTCTTTTTCTTCCGTAAAGAATTGCATGTCCTCTGGTTGCTGCCACCAACTGGCGCGCGACGTCACAACGCCACCCAGCGTCGGGTAGTCAATGATGCTGAATCGTCCACCTGGCATAGCGCGCTCGGCATTCTGATGCATGTACAGATCCCACCCCAGATTCAAGCCGCGCTGCCAGCGCAAATGATGCCAGCCAAAGCTCCGACCAAACGGCGTTGGCTGGAAGCTCAGGCGGTTTTGCTCCATCTCGCGCCGGTCGGCCAGCAGGTGTCCGTCGAGCAGATTTAACAGGCTGAACCAGAAAGCCGCGTTGATGTAATCCTGCTCATCTTCACTGAGATCATTCCAGCGTAGATAACGACTCGGGCGGTCGTTGTAGTCGGCATTAGGGCGATGCAGGTCATAGGCCCAGCTGCGGCATTCGTAGCCAACAATATCTTGCTTCAACTCGGTTTCGTTACGTGGCAGGCGATCACTGCCTCCTTCCCGGCAGTTGTAGAAGCTGTAGATATCGAGCAACAAAGGAAAGGCTTTGGCCAGGCGGTAGCGCGGTTGCTGGTGGTTGAAGAAGCTGTCTTCTGCGAACTGTTGTCCGATGACGTGCGTTGCTTCATAGCGCGACGTGCTTAGGCGCACCAACGTCTCTGGGCTCTCCGCTTTCAACTGCGCCAAGTCTTCATTACTGACGTTGTAAACATAGGCTTTGCGAATGGGCGTTTCCGACCAGAAGTAATGCGCTTCCGACTCGCTGTCGATGTCGTACTGGCGTAACAGATCACGCTGCCATTCGTTTTGCATCCAACGCATGGGCTCGGGCAAGACAAACAACCACATGCCCACATCGATCAAAGCGGGTGACAGTGGATTGGTTTGAAATTTGGTGCGGCGCCAATGCTGACTGAGGGCGTCATACCCCTGATAACCCAACAGCGTTAGGTCTTTTGCTTGTTCCGGTGACGGCGTACGCCAGAATTCATAGTTCTCAGACGGTGGTTCATACAGCGTAATGTTTTGCCATTGCTGGGCTGCAACCGGCATCGCCAGCAGAGCGATGAGGCAAGAATAGAGTCGAAAAGGTGTCATGAATGCCATCAACAGTTTAGGTTACCAGTGTTGTCTCAGCGTGCATGGTAACCTGCTGACGGGGTGGTCGCACTAACGAGTAAGCGTAAATGTGCGACCCGTGGCAAATAACAACGAAAGTTCCTCGTACAATAGGGACATACATGTTCTCGAACGTTGGTTGTTATTGGGTTGTCGTCGTCCTTGACCTCTTGGTCTTACGCGTGTGTGCTAGCGCCCTCTGATTTCATTGATCAGTGCTTTATAAGCGAGACCGCTTTGTTTAACGGTACGTTCCTGCGTTTCGTAGTCCACATACACCAGGCCGAAGCGCTGGCTGTAGCCAAAAGCCCATTCAAAGTTGTCCATCAGACTCCAGGCGAAGTAACCGCGCATGTCGACGCCCTGTGACATGGCATCACCCACTGCATTCAAGTGACGTTCGTAATAGCGCAGGCGCTGTTCATCGTGCACTTGGCCGTCGGCGGTTAGGTGGTCGTCGCCAGCCATGCCATTCTCGGTGATATAGAGCGGCGGTAAGTTCGGGTAGGTTTGGTGCAGTTTCACCAGCAAGTCGGTCAATGCTTGTGGGTAGACTTCCCAGCCAATGTGGGTGTGCTCAGCGCTGGTCTGCGGCACGAACTCTGTGTCGCCATTGTTGTCTTTGACGACATGGCGGGTGTAGAAATTGACACCCATGAAGTCGTTCTTCTGGGCGATCAGCGCCATATCGCCGGGAAAGATCACCGGTTTCAGCGCCGGGTATCGGGTGAAATAGCCCGCGGGGTATTCGCCGGTCAACAGCGGACAAATGAACCAATGGACATCAATGATGTCGGCACGATCCGCTGCTGCTATGTCCGCCGGGCGGTCGGTGGCGGGATAAGCTGGAGTGAAATTCAACACAATGCCGTGCTGACTGCCTGGCGCTAAGCGGCGCATGATGGGCAAGGCCAAACCGTGAGCCAGCAAAAGGTGATGCGCCGCTGTGTAGGCCCACGCCTCTTCCTGATAACCTGGGGCGTGCACGCCAATGTGGTAACCGAGGAACGCACTGCAGAATGGCTCGTTAAACGTCGCCCAATGCGTCACTTTCTCACCCAGACGGGCGACCACAACTTCGGCGTATTGCGCGAAGGCATAGGCGGTTTCACGATTCAGCCAGCCACCTTTTTCTTCCAGATACTGGGGCAGATCCCAGTGGTACAGTGTGACCACAGGCTTGATGCCACGGTCGATCAGGCCGTCAATCAGCCGCTCGTAGAAGGCTAAACCCAGTTCGTTCACTTCACCGCTGGCGGGCATGATGCGTGGCCAGGCAATGGACAAACGGTAGGCGTCAACGCCCAGGTCTTGCAGCAGGTCCAGATCTTGTTCCCACAGACGGTAATGCTGGCAAGCTGGTTCTCCGTTGTCGCCATTCAATACCCGGCCGGGCTCACGGCAGAAGGTATCCCAAATACTGTCGACCCGGCCGTCGGTGTGGATGTCGCCCTCAATCTGAAAGGCAGCCGTCGCCACGCCGTACAGGAAATCTGCAGTGCGAATCGGTGAGTTGGCAGGTATTTTAAAGCTCATAAATACTCCTGAAATTGATTTATTTGACGGCGCCAGACGTCAAGCCAGAGATCATCTGTTTACTGGATAATAGGTAGATCACCAGCAGCGGTAAAATGGATAAGGTGGTGCCCAGCATGACCGCGCCCCACGGCGTGTTCGGGATGCTTTGGACACTGCGCAATACTTGTGTGATAACCTGCATTTCGCGGCTGTTCAAGATAACCAGCGGATGCAGGAAGTTGTTCCACAGCATGACGAACTGCACAATGGCCAGTGTCGCCAAACCGGGCCGCAACAACGGCAATACGACGCTCCAATAGGTGCGAAACTCGCTCGCGCCATCCAGCTTGGCGGCTTCCAGCAGTTCACGTGGCACCGAGGCGACAACGTATTGCCGGATCAGAAAGATGCCAAACGGGCTGATGGTGAACGGCAGCCACACCGCGAGGTGGGTGTTGGTCAGACCCAGTGCATCGATCACCATAAAGTAGGGGATCAGAGTCAGTACCGGCGGGATCATCATGGAGCAAATCATCACGGTGAAGATGACATTGCGACCACGGAATTGATACACCGCCAAGGCGTAACCGATCATGCTGCAAAATAACAATGAAAACAGCGTGCCCAAACCGGCCACCTTCATGCTGTTAAACATGGCGTTCCAGAACGGCATGATCTGCTGCAGCTGGTGGTAGTTATTGACCAATTGATCACTCAATTGCAGCGTCAGGGTGCTGCTGAACATGGTCGAGCGGTCATGGGTCGACAACATGGCCGACCAGATGAACGGAAACACCGTGATGACCACACCCAACAGCAAGATAAACCAGAGGATCAGCTTGCCCGCGAGGTACACACCACGCTGATAATGTTCGTTTTCCAGAATGCGTATCATTTAGTTACCCTCCAGGCCTTTGCGCCCAAATAACCAGAAATAGAGGCCGGTAAAGGTGCCGATGACCAAAAAGAGAATCCAAGAAATAGCGGCGGCGGAGCCCATATCCAACCATTCCCAAGCCACTCGATACAGGTAGTTTGAGATGCTCATGCCATTGGTTGCAGCGGTTTGCAGGCCACGGGTTAACACAAAGGGTTCTTCAAACAAATTCATATTGCCGATGATGGTCAGCGTGACGGCGAAGAAGATAAACGGTCGCATTAAGGGCAGCGCGATGTAGCGGAAACGCTGGAAGCTCGACGCGCCGTCAATTTTGGCCGCTTCATACAGATCGTTCGGAATGGTGGCTAAGCCAGCGGTATAGATGACGATGTTGAAGCCCACATACTTCCAGAACACCACAAACGACACCGAGTAGCGGATCAGGCTGTTTTCTTGCAGCCAGGCAATGGGCATGAAATTGTTGATCCAGCCGAAGGCCCAGGAGGTCAGCGTGCCGTCGGCCAACGCGCGCAGCATGTGATTGATCAACCCGCTTTGCGGCGAATACATGATGTAAAAAATCATGGAAACGGCGATGGTAGAGGTGATGTACGGCAGAAAATACGCCGTCGTCAGCCAGTGCCGAGCATGGGCACCCAGTGACACCAATAAATACGCCATGGGCAGGGCTACCAGATGCTGCGGAATGCCGGACAGCAACGCCATAACCAGGGTATTCCACATGGCCTGCCACAGCATGGGGTCAGTCAATGCAAGTTCGTAATTTTCCAGTCCTACCCAGCGCATAGAGCCAAGGCCAGCCACTGGATTCCAGTGGTGAAAAGACAGAAAAACCATAAAAAAGATGGGAAATACACCGAACACCCCGAAAATAATCAAATAGGGTGAAACGAACCAATAGGGAGTGCTCTTGTTCCAGAGACGCTTGATGTTGTCGGCCTTGGCAGTATCTGCGGCGCGCACAACGTCGGAAACCTCTGGTGAGACGTCAAGGTTTCTACTCATGACCAAGTCCTGATGTACTGAGAAGTGAGGGCAAAGCAAGCAGGCTGATGTTTCAGCCTGCTTGCTGCGGATTAACGTACGCGGCGACGAATTTGCGCTTCTGCAGTACGCAGAGCGGTCATCACAGGTACGCCATCATTCAAGACTTGCTCAAGTGCAGTTTGAATAACCAACGACTGGGCGATCAAGTCACCACGGTGCGGGGCTACAGGTGTCACATTTTCAGCGATTTCGGCGAACATCTGACGGGCTTGCTGACCACGCAGGAAGTCAATCGGTTCGTCGAAGCTGCTGTCTGAGTAGGTGCCGGTGTGTGCTGGGAAAGCCGCAATATTTTGGAAACCGGCCAGCTGGTTGTCGGCGCTGATCATGTGTTCGATCAAGGCCCAGGCTGCATCAGGATTGCTGGATTGACGCGGAATACCCAGGAATGAACCGCCCCACGAACCATAGATACCACCAGGTAGATGACTCACACCCCACATACCGGCAGTATCGGGAGCCATCCAGTTTTGCAGGTGACCAAGCAACCATGCACCAGACATCTGGGTGGCGAAGGTGCCGTTCTTGAAGCCTTCGTACCAGTCTTCCGTCCACTCACTGATGTTGCCGTCTAAGCCAGCGTCCCGTACCTGTTTCGCCAGTTCAAAGGCGCGCACAAAGCGTGGGCTGGTGACCATGGAGTTGCCGTCGGCATCAAAGTACAGGCCGTTACCTGGCTCAACATTAAAGTTGATATAGGCCGCAGCAATGGCTGCTGCGTTACCGATCAGCAGGACGCCGTGCTTTTCTTTGAGCTCTTTACCGTAAGCGATATAAGAGTCCCAAGACGCCATCACTTCGTCGAGGTTGTAACCCATGTCTTCCATGTAGTCGCGACGGTAGTATATCACGCCGGGGCCCAAGTCGACCGGTACAGCGTATTGGCGACCGTCACCACCACGGCCTTGCAGAACAGCGTACTCGGCGTAGTTGCTGGCGTGCGGTGCGAATCGATCGGTCAGATCGACGAAGCCGCCTTGGTCAACGAAAGAACCGACAAAACCCACGTCGATCAACACCACGTCACCCGCGCCTTGGCCAGTAGCCAAGTTGGTGGCGATCTTGTTGTGGTGGTCACCGTGGTTGTTCATCAGCTGCGAAACCTTGTGGCCTGTTGAGGCTTCAAAGGCAGGCAGAATGCGGTTTAGCTGGCTGTCGTAGTCAGGAAAACCATCGATTCGGATGTCAGCAGCCATGGCGCCTACTGTCAATCCGAAAGAAGCCAGGGCGAGCCCGGCAGTGGTCTTAAGTTTCATGGAATGCCTCCAGGATGTTCTTGTTGTTATAAAGTGTGTGTTTCAGTTTTTTCTAGGTATTAAGTAAGGTCTTACGCCTTTCTTTTGGTTGCTTCATCCGCCACAACACCGAATGTCTGTGTGCAGGGTACGACGGATTCCCTAATGACCAGCTGAGGATCAAACTCATGCTGTACATCAAGGGTTCGCTTCGCGGCCAACGCAACGGCGAGCTGTCCCGCTTGCAGGCCCATCTTGCCGATGGGGACATGCATGGTGGTCAAGCCCGGCTCTACATAAGCCGACATCACGATATTGTCGTACCCAGCGACCGACAGGTCTCTGGGTACTGATAACTGGTGGCTCTTTGCCAAACGGATGGCGCCATAGGCCATCAAATCATTTCCGCACACCACGGCACTGATGCTGAGTTCGCGCCGGAACAAACGCTCCATCGCCAAACTACCACCGGGCTCGGTGTAGTCACCTTCAACGACCAACTCCTGACGAAATTCAATGTCCGCCGCCTCAAGGGCTTGCCGATAACCTTGCAAGCGCGCCCGACTGTCGGCCTTGTAGAGCGGCCCCGTAATGCAGGCGATGTCGCGATGGCCTTGGCTGATCAGGTGTTGGGTGATCAACCGACCGCCTAACTCGTTGTTGACGTGTACGCACTGTGCGGCCAACTCGGGGACGAAGCGGTTGACCAACACGATCGGTGTTTCGGTTCGTTGGGTCAGTGCATACAGCTCCTCATCACTCAATGAATCGACGTGGAGGATAAGCGCGTCGACTTGGCGCTGCAGGAGGAACTCAACGGCGTCATTTTCGTCGTCCCAATTGCCGTGACCACTGGTGACGATGAGGTGCTTGCCCAGTCGACGCACCTCTTGCTCGACCTGATGCATCAGGTCGCCAAAGAATGGGCCGCCCAAATCACCCACCACCATGCCGATGATGTCGCTTTTGTTGGTCGCTAAGGCTCGGGCGTTGGTGTTGGGGGTGTAACCCAGTTCAGCCATGGCGGCGCGTACACGCGCTTGCGTCTCTTCAGCTACCCATTTATTGCCATTTGCCACGCGCGATACTGTCGCGACGGACACCTGGGCTAAACGTGAGACTTCTTTGATGGTCGCCATGCTGTAACCGTTTACATTGATTGAGAAAAATAAATCGATCCATAGGGTTTTTGGAGTTATCTATGTAACCGATTACAGCTAGGTTAGGCCGTTTGTAGGTAGGGGTCAAGTACCAAAATACTTTAAAGCGTTAAAAAACTGTGCAAGTATCGATCAATAATGGGTAATATAGATCATAAAACACACAATAAGTGCCTTTATCCGTAGGCACTTATGTCTGAGCAAAGGCCTTTATCGTCACTGATGATGTAAGCGGTTACAGGTATCCGTGTGTGGTGACCAACAACAATTAAAATAATGCCCGGTAGCAGGAGTATGTAATGCAACTTTCTCGATTTAGCCATCAGTGAATGGCGTGGGCCTAGCATAGCGCTTGCCGGCGTCACGGCCCGCCGATGCTGGTGCACGCGTTTAAATAAAAAAGCCGCGCCACCGTATATGGGGGCGCGGCTTTTTTGTGCTTGAGGTCGCTACAAATGCGCTAGGTAACGGCGCTCTAAGCGTTTAAATGCGTACACCAGTGCAAACGTCAGTACCAAATAGATTGCCGCCACAAACAAGAAGGCGGTGAACGGTGTGTAGTAACGCGAGAAGATATCGCGTGCGGCACCGGTTAGGTCGATGATGGTCACTACGCTGGCAATCGAGCTAGCGTGCAGCATAAAAATCACTTCATTGCTGTACGCGGGCAAGGCACGACGCAGTGCGCTCGGCAACTTGATGCGTGACATCACCTGCCATGGCGTAAAGCCGTAAGCTTGTGCCGCTTCAATCTCGCCGTGTGGCGTTTGTTTGATCGCGCCGCGCAGAATTTCGGTGGTGTAGGCCGCCGTATTCAATACAAAAGCAATCAACAAGGGGACATAGGCTTCACGGAAGATAAACCAGAACGGCGAGTCTTGGATGCCATCAATGAAGGTCACACCGTAGTAGATGATGTACAGCTGAATCAGCAGCGGCGTACCGCGGAAGACGTAGGTGTAGCACCAGATCGGCGTGGATATCCACCATCTCTTGCTGGTACGTCCAATTGCCAAGGGCACGGCCAGAATCAAGCCGATCAGCAAGGCCAGAAACACCAGTTGTACCGTCATGACCAAGCCATCCCAATAGTGTAGGATGGTCTGAGTGTTCAGGACAAAGTTGTCAGCCAGAAAATAATCTAGAATCTCAATCATGATGATATTACTCCCCGACTGAAACGCTTGTTCAAGGCCTTGATGCCAATTTCCGATACCGCTGTGAGCAGCAAGTAAATGATGGCGACGGGTAAGAAGAAGGCAAAGGGCTCATTCAATTGGCGCGAAGCTCGCGAGGCGATCAGTACCATGTCTTGCAAGCCGATGATGGACACCAGTGCGGTCGTTTTCAACAATACCATCCAGTTGTTACCCAGACTCGGCAGTGCGTGGCGTACCATTTGCGGTAGCAAGATGCGGGTGAATACCTGGCTGCGATTCATGCCATAGGCTTGGCCCGCTTCAATCTGCCCTTTTGGTACGGCCAGAAAAGCGCCGCGGAAACTTTCGCCCATGTAAGCCCCAAAGATGAAGCCGATGGTCACCACGCCCGCCGTGAACTGGTGAATTTCCACGAACAAGTTGGGCTGGCCGATACGAGAGCCAATCACATACAACAAGTTGTTCAGGCCAATTTGGCCGCCGTAGAAGATCAACAGCATCAATACGAGGTCAGGAACACCACGAATGACAGTGGTGTAGGTCATTGCGATGCCGCGCGCAGTCTTGCTGCGCGACAATTTAGCGGAGGCCGTCATCAGGCCCAGGATCAAGGCGAGGGCCAAGGACAGGAATGCCAACTGAATGGTCATCACTGCCCCGGTCATGATGTTACAGCCGTAACCCTGCATGCCAAGCCCAATGCTTTCCATAAAGGCTTGGCATTCGATCATTTCTTGTCTAGTCATAAAGACACCTTTTGTCGCCGCGCTAGCGGTGCGCGGCCCAACCATTCACAAAAACCTCACGGGATAGTGTGAGGTTGTCGTTCGATTTAAAGCATAATGTCGAAGTCGAAATAACGATCCATAATGCGCTTGTAAGTACCGTTGGCTTTTACTCGGCGTAAGCCTTCATTGAAGGTGTTGGCGAGTTCCGTGTCGTTTTGGCGAAAAGCCGCACCAACACCCTGACCAAAGATGGATGTTGGCTCCGTCACATTATCACCGAACTGGCGAAAGCCCGGACGGTTCAGGATGGTTTGCACGCCGACAGGCACATCTAAAAACACCGCATCAATACGATCGCCAGCGAGATCCAATGCCAAGTCGTCAGCGTTTGCATAGCGGCGGATTTGGGCCGTATTGCTGTGCATTTCGGTTACATAGGTATCCTGAATGGTGCCGCGCTGGACGCCGATACGAACGCCTGACATGTTGCTCAGGTTCAGGTTGTAGTTTTCGCGCACAAACCAACCACTGGGCGTGGTGTAGTAAGGCTCGGAAAACAGCACCTGGCGGGCACGTTCAGCGTTGATACTCATGGAAGAAAAGATGACGTCGTACTTGCGCGATAACAGGCCAGGAATGATGCCATCCCAGGACTGAATGACCCATTCGCAGTTCAAACGCATCTCAGCGCACACCGCATTACCCAATTCGATTTCAAAGCCGGTCAGTTCGCCGTCGGGCGTGGTGTACTGAAAGGGTTCGTAGGGCACATCAACAGCAATACGTACCTTTTCGCCGCGATCACCACAGCCGGTCAACAAGGCAAGCGCGCCGCATAAAGCGGCCAAGGGCAAGATCATTTTATTCATGCTATGCCTCCAGGTTCGCTTAGTATTTAGGCTTCAGGAATTGTTTCAGACGCTCAGATTCAGGGTTGGCGAAAACCACTTTCGGGTCGCCTTGCTCTTCAATCTGGCCTTGATGCAGGAACAGCACCTTATTGGAAACGTCACGCGCGAACGACATTTCGTGCGTGACCACGATCATGGTGCGGCCTTCTTCGGCCAAATCGCGCATAACTTGCAGTACCTCACCGACCAGCTCAGGGTCCAGTGCGGACGTCGGCTCGTCGAATAACAGCACTTCTGGGTCCATAGCCAACGCACGCGCGATGGCAGCACGCTGCTGCTGACCGCCTGACATTTGTACTGGGTAGGCATCTTTACGGTGCGACAGGCCAACTTTTTCCAGCAGGGCTTCACCGCGAGCAACAGCTTCGTCTTTCTTCAGACCCAGTACACGACGCGGCGCTTCGATCACATTGTCGAGTACCGTCATGTGTGACCACAGGTTAAAGTTTTGAAACACCATAGCTAAACGCGCGCGCATCATCTGTACCTGCTTCATATTAGCCGGTACGCGCTCACCGCCGCGCTGTACTTTGAATTCGATGGGGTCGCCGTGTACCTGAATTTCACCGGAAGTAGGGATTTCCAGCAAATTGATGCAGCGCAGAAAAGTACTTTTACCAGAACCGGATGAGCCGATTAACGAAATCACATCGCCCTTGTGGGCTGTTAATGAGATACCTTTCAGTACCTCTTGGTCGCCGAAAGACTTGTGAACGTCTTTCACCACCAATGGGGGCTGTTGTGTTGACATGGATACTCCACTGTTTATAGGCCAGAATTCTTCAAAACAGGTGGGCGCGTGAACTCCAATGACCGTCTCGGTGTACAGAGATTCACTGTTGGAGCGTGCGTAACGCGATCTATTCCTTTTGCGCCATCCCTACGAGGTCGGTGAGCATCGGCTTACCGCCAGCTCAGGTAGACAACCCCTGTTTTAGAATTTTTTTGTGCTTGTTTAGCGCATCTTGGCGCTTATCTTTGTTTCAAACCAGTGCTAATGCAACCACCGAGCCAGAAATGTGCAGGTGTCTGTCGCAAATTTGAAGAATTTCGTGAGTTTTGCGCACGAAAAAATTTTTCAAACTGGTATGTTGTGTCACTGATAAAAAAAGTCACTGGCGGTTAAGCACACTTCTCTTTTAAGAACAGCACCGCCAGTACGCATAATAGTATACGCGACCTGCGTATGACAGGAGATAGCATGAGTGTGAGTACATCCACGGAGTCCGGTAATCTGCTTCTACGCAATGCCGATGTCTATGCCCCCGAACGCATGGGGCGTTTGGACATATTGGTGCTGGCCGGGCGGGTCGTATCCATGGGCCAAGGTATTGCCGTGTCCGGCATTCCTGATTTGGTTGAATTGGACGCCAGCGGCTTACCTGTAACCCCTGGTTTGGTTGATTCCTTAACCCACATCACCGGTGGTGGTGGCGAAGGCGGTTACAGTACACGTATGCCCTTTATGCCGGCCGAAGACGCCTGGACCAGCGGTGTCACCACCGTCACCGGCGCGCTGGGCACCGATGCCATTCATCGCACCCACGCCGATATGCTGGGGCATGCTCGCTATCTGCAAAGCCAAGGGGTTAGCGCCTACATCTATTCTGGCAGCTACCACTTACCGATCAAAACTCTGACCGGCAGTGTACAGACCGATATTGCCTATATTCCCGACGTCATCGGCGTGGGCGAATTGGCCATTGCGGACCACCGAGGCAGCCACCCCTCGGTGGAAGAATTGGCACGGCTGGCCGCCGAAGTGCGCGTTGGCGCCATGTTGTCTGGCAAGAAAGGCGTACTGAGTATTCACGTTGGCGACCACGATTCTGGCTTACGCACCCTGCACGAAGCGGCCGAACGCTACCCGGTAAAACTGAGCCATTTCTACCCCACACACATCAACCGCCATGAAGCCTTATTAAAGCAGGGTTTTGTGTTCGCTAAAGGCGGCGGCATGATCGACTTCACCGCCAGTAACAACGAAAGCCTGTTGGCCGACGGCGATATCGACAGCCCTGACGCAGTCGCCCGCGCACTGGCGGCTGGGGTGTCCATCAGTCAGCTCACTATTTCCAGTGATGCCTATGCCAGCTTGCCCGAGTTTGATGCGCAAGGTCGTTTCGTGCGCGTCGACATGGGGCGCTTGGACAGCATGGCTGACGCTATTCGCCGAGGCTGCTCAGACGTAGGCCTGAACTTTTCCAGTATGTTGCAAACCGCCACACTCAACCCCGCGAATGCGCTGGGCTTGTGGCACAAAGGTCGGTTAAAATCCGGGGTAGATGCCGACTTGCTGCTGTGGTCGAAAGATCATCAGGTGCTGGGCACCATTACCCGTGGAGTTGTGCGCCGCTGGCCGACTGAGGTCGTTTAAAAACTGCGCTTGTACGGGCGGCGTTAACATGCGCCTCCAGTGCACCAAGACGTCTCCATTAACTCAGTGACCGCTATTGGAAAAACCCTATGACGCAGATACCGACGCTCGACATTAATCGCTTTCACACCGATCGCCACGATTTCGTGCAAGAACTGGGCGATGCCTACGCGGAGTGGGGGTTTGCGGGTATTACCGGGCACGGCATTGCGCCCGAGTTAATTACTGAAGCCTTAGCCGTGTCGGAGCGTTTTTTTGCCCTGCCGGAAGCGACCAAACTGCGCTATAAAAGCTCGTACGGTGGTGCGCGCGGCTACACACCGCTCGGTGTGGAAGTCGCCAAGGGCGCGGCCCATGTTGATCTGAAAGAATTCTGGCACGTCGGACGTGAAGTGGACGGTACTCCGCGCTTTCCGCAATTGTTGCCGAATGCCTGGCCGGAAGAACTGCCGGAATTTAAGGCCGTTCTATTAAAGCTGTACGATGCCTTGGATAACTTGGGTCGCGACGTATTGCGGGCGTTGGCCTTGTACCTCGGTCAAGACGAAAACTACTTTGACGACAAGGTCGACAGCGGCAACAGCATCTTACGGCCGCTGCATTATCCGCCCGTCATCGACGAAGGCACCCGCAGCGTCCGAGCGGCGGCGCACGAAGACATCAACCTGATTACCTTGTTGGTCGGCTCCCGTCAGAGCGGCCTGGAAGTGCTCAGTCAACGTGGCGAATGGGTGCCCATCTCCATCATTCCGGGCACCATCATTGTGAACATTGGCGATATGCTGCAACGCTTAACCAATCACGTATTGCCCAGCACCACGCACCGTGTAGTCAATCCAGAAGGCGAAGCGGCGCGCCAAAGCCGGTATTCTATCCCCTTCTTTTTGCACCCTAATCCGGATGTTTCGCTGGATGCCCTACCGGAATGCGTAACGCCAGAGAACCCAAAGCGCTACCCGCCCATTACCGCCAATGAATACTTGGAAGAGCGTCTGCGCGAGATAGGCTTGCTGAAATAAGGCAGGCTGTTTATCGTAGGAGCGCAGCTCTCTGCACCGTAGTGCGGTGTGTTTACACCCGCCGCACGCCCACAACCCAAACAAGAGGCTCATCATGTCCATCCAGCAGGTCGCCATTGTTGGCGGTACGCACGGCAATGAAATCACCGGTGTTCATTTGGTGCAGTATTGGCAGTCACGCCCGGAAGAAGTGATGCGGGGCTCCTTTGCCACCGAATTGCTGTTTGCCAATCCGCAAGCCAATCGGGTGATGAAGCGCTATTTGGATCAGGACCTGAACCGCCAGTTTGCCTTGGAAGACTTGAACGACCACGCCTTGACCAACTACGAGCAAAGCCGCGCCAAGGCGATTAACCATTTGTTAGGCCCGAAAGAAGACCCGCGGGTGGATTTCGTCATCGACCTCCACACCACCACCGCCAACATGGGGTTAACGCTGGTTATTTCGGAAGACTCTCCCCTGCTGATTGGCATGGCGTTCTACATCAAACAACACATGCCGGAAGCCGTGTTGTTTTACGAGCCTAAAAACCGCCTCGACGACTACTTTCTGGCCAGCCTTGGGCGGCAAAACGGCTTATTGATTGAAGTGGGTGCCACGCCGCAAGGCCTGCTGCGCGCCGATGTGTACGACCTGACGCGCCGCGCTACCTTGCACGCGCTCGACTACATCGACTGCGTGAACCGCGATGACATTCCCGAGCTGCCCGAGCAGTTTGAAGCCTACCAATTCGTCGACATCGTTAAATTGCCCGAAAGCAGCGACGGCCGCCGTTGGGGCATGGTGCACCCGAACGTACAGGATCAGGACTACCAACCGATCAACCCCGGCGACCCGCTGTTTGTCACCTTCGATGGCAAGGACGTATTGTTCGAAGGGGCGCGCACGCACTACCTCGCCTTCGTCAATGAAGCGGCGTATTACGACCGCAACATCGGCGTCAGCCTGATGGACAAGATTACCTTAAAGCGGCCTCGTTAAAGCTTAACCAATAAGCGCCGACAACCTCTATTGAAGCAGTGAAAGTGCTTAATGGAGGTAGATAAGGATGATGGACCACTACTACGGTGCCTTTGCCGGCATAGCCAAAGAAGGGACAGAAAGACTTAGAGCGCAGGATGCTCAACATTCAGGCCGAGTATTGGAAGGTGCTGAACACTCGGCTGCCGTTGAAAAATTGCGTGGGTCGGCCAACAGTAAACGCAGCGGTGTTGTTGTAACCATCGCCCCGCCGGAGCCGCCACCCGAACCTAAGCCTACCGTGCTCAACTTTAAACCGCAGCCGGGTGTGATGGTCAGGCAAGACATCCCATCCATTGCGGCTAACCCGGACCTCGATTTGCGTCGAACCATGGTTGAAGCCAAGGTGAACGACCAGCCCGTCAACTCATCGGGCAGCTTGGAAAGCCTTCTGGAACTCGGTGCCAAACGCGACATTAATCTTAGCCAGAGTCTGGCCCTGCTGGGTGCGTACGATGGCGATGTAGAGAGCCTGACTTTGCGCTCACGTGTGGAAATGGGTGATGTTCATGGGATGGAAGTATTCTCCGATGAGGGTATTGTATATAGAGACAGTACAACACTAAGCCGTTATTACCACATGCCAGAGATCAGCTTCAGCCTACAAACGGTCGATGGCGGTACCATCAATATCAAACTATCTATAGACGAATTCATTAACGAAGCTACAGGTTACTCAGGTCATGAGGATCCACGCACAGGCATGTCTCGCTCGTTAACCTTTACCATGGAGACTCAGGGTGATATCTCTCAAGCAGCGTGGGAAGGTTTAGCGCCGATTATGGAAAGCCTGGATGCCATGATTAATTCCTTCAATACCGATCAGGCTTTACGGCAAAGCGATGTAGACGCTTTTATCAACCAAATTGAGGTAAATCAAAGTCTGTATTCATCTTCTGATCTGCGGTTTAAATTAAATACCACACATGATGGGGTGCTTAGGGATATTGGTATAACCACGGATCAAGTTAACCCTTCGCGTATCACAGTTAACGAAGTAGCGATGGCATCCTTTTATCAGTCTGCTGTGTCACTGGGAGCACACACTATGCAGCGTGCCATCGGTGATTTTGATCGGGAAGCATTTGCCCAATTAAGCCCGCACAACCCTGAGGCGTTTTATCTTTCTGCCATAGCAAGCGATTGGGACACTGGCTATGAAAATCTGATCCGCTTTATGCACTCCTTCCTTGAGGAATGATAAATGAAAGGCGCTGCTTTCAGCGCCCTTCATTTCAACCTATTGAGAATGCTTATTGATAAGTAAAGCTGTTCAGCAAGGCCCCCATCGAGTTATCCTCTCTGACTTGACAGATATTGAAGAAATATTCGTTTGCCGTGTTCAATGCTTGTTCATTAAAAAGTAGACGTGTTATACCCGGTGAACCATAAATAAAAATTTTATGCTATATGATATCCCTGCTATTTTTGCCTTGCATGGGTTTGAAATGTACCTGCAAAGCAATTCATTTGCTTAAGGAAACCTAATTCAATTGAAATTGAGGGAAAGGAAAATGCGAAAACACATTGCATTACCAATTTTATGTGCACTGATGATTGCTGGGTGTAACCCAGAAAGCAAAAAAGAAAACGGGATGGTGGATTTAATCGATGGAGGAAATGTAACGCCATTATCTTCGGTCACTTTTAACAGAGTGGCCGAGAAGAAACGTAATCTAACGATGGATGAGCTTATTATTACCAGTGGAACGGTGACTATCGAGCAAGTGGAAAGCAGTAGGCCGCCAAGAGAATTTTCGACCCCGGACACTTCAAGTATGACTCCAAATACGGATGATGCTGAGTCTTCAATTCTGAGCGCTCGTAATCAAGCAGTAAGCTCAAGCTACACGCCTGTTTGTACTGAGTTGAATATAAACACTGCTTATAATCTTACCCCAGTGGCGGGTCAAAATTATTGTGTTTACTTTGCGATAAATGACCGAAGTCGTACGGAGTTTTTCATTTTGCAGCAGAATGCCAATCGCCAGATGTCGCTGGAAGTCTTGGAGGATGATGGATTTGGCAATTTCAGTAGCCATGGTATTTCCCAAAGCAGTGGCACTCAAGATTCAGTGCTGGCGTTCACTGAACCAGGGCACTATTACATGTGGATGCCGGCACACAGCGGAGATGGGGGTACCGTGGTGTTCGGCGCAGCAGTAAACACCAATGTTGACCCCTACGAGCCTAACGATACATTCCTAGATGCAACCGGGTTACCTGACGGACGTAATAGCGTGCCAGGCAACATAGATAATCCTAATGATGTGGATTATTACTACTTTGAGTCGTTACGCGGCCAAAATATAAGCTTAGAGCTAGAAGATGCGTTGAATACCGGACAGTGGCTGCTGGAGTACTTCGATGGATCTAGCTGGCAAGGCTTGAGTGCCAATTCTGCATATCGCATTTCCGGGCTTTCGCCGAGTCAGCGTTTCTATGCCCGTGTGAGACAGAACCCAAGTGTTGCATGGTCTGGTCATTGGTATTATCTGCACCTAGGTTCAACGATTGACTCTATAGATCAAGTCGATGCTTGGACGACCGAGAACTTAGCGAGAATCAACTTTGGATTTACTTCTCCATATTTGGTCACTCAGGTGCACAATGAGCTGCGCTGGAAGGCTAGGATTAAGGATTCAAGCGGGGTACCTTTGGCTGGAGTGGATATTGAATTCAAAACTGAATCGCCTTCTTCTTTCGGCTTCAGAACCCAGACAGTCAGGACTGATTCAAATGGTGTGGCGGAAGGATTGATTGTACTGCCAGACTGTGACCCAGTTGGGGCTTCAGAAGTTACTCATGGAATACTTGTTAATGGTAAAACACAAACGTGGCGAACTAGTTATTATGTTGGGCGGTGGTGGATAGACGTCCCGGCGGCCTTTCCAGAGGATCACGTGGGTGTGGGCGGGGATCAAGTTCCATATGTGACTTTGGGTCATGTTTGCAAACAAACGCTTCTATCGCTTGGTTAGAAGCTTATGTAGGGGCCAGACCTATAAGAAAAATAATCTGGCCCCTGCTTATTGCTAACGTATTTGAAGCATTTTGGGTGTATGAATGGATTCAGCCCGAGTCTGCAACTGATTACTGATAGTGTGTAGAGAGACGGAGTAGTAAAGCATTTCAAAGTTGCTCTTATCGGTCATCTGCTCATAGGCAAGACGAAAACGCCCAGTGATAGGGTCGTCCAATATCTGGCGCATATGAATTATGTCGCCAAAGTTTTCTAGATTCAGGTCATACTGTCCTAGTGAACCTTTTATGCCCACAGGACCGCGCTCTAATTCCATTGCACGAATAAGTGTGTCTGCAAATTCAGCCATGGCCTCTTTCATGCCGGGTTCATTTAACGCTTGGGTCAACAAGCCTTTTTCTGTCTGTGTGAGTTGGTTACGCAGATCAAGCACTTTAATCGAACCATCCTTTTCAAGCGTAAAATCCCACTTCTTCGCAATCAGGCTAGGTTGCTCACGCTGTACGGAGTGCAAGGCCATATCGAATTGGCGTTTGACCTCGGCAATTTTATATGTAGCTTGGCCATATGTTGACATTGCTTCAGTGTTGCGTGCGCTTTTTTCGGCTGAAGTTTCAGACCGCCCCAGCGAACTGATTTCTTTATAGATTCGCATATTGTCATAGCTGCCGAGGTCCATTCCTACAGGTGGAAGGCTCGGGTCATTGCCATGATACACGACTGATGGCGCCGGGTTGCTACCCGTGCTTGCAGCCTGTGCTACGGGGTGATCCTTTCTAACAGCAATACCACTGAGTTGCGTATTGGCCTGCTGAGTAACATCGCGCAAATCGGCGCTGTTCAGCAATCCTAATGGGCTATTGATCTCCATGGGTGTTCTCCTTGTAGTCTATGCCATCAGGTTATCGGCGGGTGCTGTGCAAACATTAAGCAATTTTGACCTATGATCCGATACTGGCAGACTGCCGATGAATCGGCCTACTACGACAGCAACGTCGGCGTCAGCCTTATGGAAAAGGTTACCTTACAGCGCCCCGCGCCGATGCGGTCGATCCAATCCCAGCGCCGGGCCTTTAGGCACCACACGTGTGGGGTTGATAGTGTCGTGACTGTAGTAATAGTGCCGCTTAATGTGCGTCAGATCCGTTGTTGCGGCCACGCCCGGCTGTTGATACAGCTCACGTAAGTACTCACTCAGGTTCGGGTAGTCCGCAATGCGGTGCAGGTTGCATTTGAAGTGGCCCACGTACACGGCGTCGAACCGTACTAGGGTAGTAAACAAACGCCAGTCGGCTTCGGTGATCTGTGCGCCGGCTAAATAACGTCGTTCACCCAACAAACCGTCGAGCCATTCTAGGCTGTCGAACAACGCCGTGAAGGCTTCTTCATAAGCGGCTTGCGTGGTCGCAAAACCTGACTTGTACACGCCGTTGTTGACGTTGTGGTAAACCCGTTCGTTGATGGCGTCGATCTCGGCGCGCAAGGCTTCGGGGTAGAAGTCCAAGGTGTTGCCGGTCAGCTCATTGAACGCGCTGTTCAGCATGCGGATGATCTCCGCCGATTCGTTGCTGACGATGGTATTGCGTTGTTTGTCCCACAGTACCGGCACAGTCACGCGGCCGCTGTAGTCTGACTGCGTGCGGGTGTACACCTGATGCAGGAAGTCATAGCCGAACAGGTCGTCGCCTACCGGCGTAGGAGAGTCCAGCTCTGGCCCAGAGAATTCCCAGCCGTTGCTCAGCATATCGGGGTGCACGGCGGAGACGGAGATGTGCTTTTCCAAGCCTTTCAGTTGGCGAAAAATCAGTGTGCGGTGCGCCCAGGGGCATGCCATGGAAACGTACAGGTGATACCGGCCAGACTCGGCCTTAAAGCCGTCTTCACCGCTCGGCCCGGCACTGCCATCGGCAGTAATCCAAGAGCGAAACTGCGCGTCTTCGCGCACGAATTTGCCGCCGCTTTTGCTGGTGTCGTACCATTCGTCGTGCCATTGACCTTCGACCAGTAAACCCATGTCTGTTTCTCCTCTGTGGCCGGAACCGTTAAAACCCGACCTATGAATTGCATGACACTATTATGATGGATCGTCATCAGCATAAAAGTGGAAGTATCTGAACGCGCTCTTCAAAAAAAATGAACCTGTTGCGGCTTTGTGGCGTTCAAGCAAAGCAGCTATAGTAGGGTGACTCCCTGAGTAGAGATGCATCATGCGTTATTACCACCCCGATATTCAGCCCTATCGTAGCCATCATTTGCCGGTCGGCGACGGTCACCAGGTCTGGGTCGCTGAAAGCGGTAACCCGGACGGCATACCGGTATTGGTGCTGCATGGCGGGCCCGGCTCAGGCAGTGGTGACCGTGACCGAGGCTTTTTTGACCCACGCCAGTATCGCATCATTCAGACCGATCAGCGCGGCTGCGGTCGTTCAACCCCTCATGGCAGCTTAGACCATAACACGCCGCAGCATTTAGTGGCGGATCTGGAGTTAATACGTCAGCACCTTGGGATAGATCAGTGGGTGCTGTTTGGCGGCTCTTGGGGGTCGACCCTGGCGTTGCTCTACGGTGAGCAATACCCAAACGTGGTGTTGGGTTTTATCTTGCGCGGTATTTTCTTGGGTCGCCAAGAAGAAATGGATTGGCTTTACGGTGGCTCGGCAGGGCGTATATTTCCGGAACATTGGCAAAAGTTCAGCGCCGCCGTGGATAATGCCCGCCCTCTTTTGCAGGCTTATCACACCAAGCTGACCGGCACCGACGAGTTGGAAGCTCTGCGTCTGGCCAAGGCATGGGCGGCGTGGGAAGGTTTGATTGCGACCTTAAAGCCCAGCCCGAAAACCGTTGCCGGTTTGATCAACCCACACACGGCATTGTCGATGGCGCGTATTTCCGCGCACTATTTTGTGCACGACTGCTTTATGCGGCCCAATCAACTGCTGGAAGACTTATCCAGCATTCAACATTTGCCCGCCATCTTGGTGCATGGCCGTTACGACATGATATGCCCGATGGACAACGCGTGGACGCTGAAACAGCATTGGCCCGAAGCGCGTTTGGAAATCATTCGCGAAGGTGGGCATTCTGCGCACGACCCGGCCATAGCCGATGCCCTGCTGCGCGCCACCGATGAAATGGCGCACCTGCTGGGTGTGCCGGATCGCAGCGCTTAACCGACCTCTATGATGAGCGCTGTATCCGCTGGGGAGTTGCCGCCACGCCACACGCTGTTGCTCTGTGGCCCCGAGGCGTGGACAGAGCAGCAGTGTCAGTTTCTGGCCGGTCGCCAAGGGCTGGCTTTGGGACTGCAGCTGCCGGGGTTCACCAGCATATCTGCGCGTCAGGTGCATCGTGTGTTGGGCCAGAGTTTTGACGCCGTGGTGTTGGACTGGCGTGCTGGTTGGCATACAAATCATCTCAGTGCCGTCAGCGGTACGCTGAGGGCGGGTGGGGTGCTGGTCATCTTACTGGCACCGGAGTCGGACTGGGCTGAACGCTATGCATGGACAGACCATCCAGACACCCCGTCTTCGCAGCTTTTTCCCTTTTGGCTTGACCAGATGCGTGCCCATGGCGCGCACTGGTGTACGCCCGACAGTTCGCCTAACTCCGCTGCCGTGCCGCCTGAGTGGCTGCCGCAATTGCCGAGTGCCGCGCGGGTGGTTGACCCACAAGCGCTGGCAGCGCAACAAGCGGTAGTTGAGGCTATCTGCCAATTGCCGCTGTCGAAGCATCATCATCTGTTGCTAACCGCCGGGCGCGGTCACGGTAAGAGTATGGCCTTGGCGCGCGCTGCCTTGCACAGTGCCTTGACACACGAGGTGGTATTGGTGGCGCCGTTGGCGGTGCATGAGGCACTGCTACAGAGCTATCTGGATCAATGGATCACCGACTTTACGGAGGCTGATGCGCGGCGCGCCCGCATCAACCTTTGTACATGGGATACCTTGCCGCCTTCGATACCCGCCAATGCTGTGCTGTTGGTGGATGAAGCGGCCATGTTGGGTTTGCCGCGCCTGCGCTTGTTGGCGAAGCAGGCGCGCTGGCGCGTATTTGCGACCACGACGGACGGTTATGAAGGCAGCGGACAAGGCTTTCGCTTGCGTTTTCTGCCGTGGCTGCGGCGTCAGCGCGGCGGCACGGTAGAGCAAAGTTTGCAGTATCCGATGCGCTGGCAAGCCAATGACCCGGTCGCTCAGCAACTGAATGCCGCCCTAATGTTAACGCAGCAGTGGCCTACGGCAGATGCTACGACGCACGCGCCCGCTGCCCACATTGCACCCCTACCGGTGCAACAGTTGCTGGACGACGCTCGGTTGCGTGCGCAATGGGCGGCATTGCTGACAGCGGCCCATTATCAAACCCGTCCGGATGATGTTCGCCAAGCCTTAGACGATCCCTGTGTGCAGCAACTGGCGCTGTGGCAAGGCGATCAATTGGTGGGTTTGTGTCTGACTTTGGATGAACCGCCCTTGCCGGAACCCCTAGCCGAAGCGGTATGGCGCGGCGAGCGGCGTCCGGCCGGACAGCAGGCCAAGCAATGTGTGCTTGGCCAATTGGGACACCAAGCGGCTGGGCTATGGCATGGCGTGCGCATTTGGCGTTTGGTGGTGCATCCAGACAAGGTCCGACAAGGTTGGGGGCAGCGGCTGGTGGAGCGTGTGGTGAGCCACGCGCAGACGGCTGGACTCGATTACGTTGCCACCAGCTATGGCCTGACTGAGGAGCTTCTGTGTTTTTGGCACAATAAAGAGTGGCACAATAAAGAGCGGCATAAAGAAGGGCACAGCGCACCAACACACTGGCGCTTAGTGCGCATTGGCTTGCAGGAAGACGCCGCCAGCGGTGCGCGCTCTGCCTTGTCGGTGTACCCCCTGCAACCCGCGGTTGCCGAGTGGGCGGATATGGCCGAACAGACTTTGGCACGCTGGCTACCGGAGCAACGCGAATATGCGGTGGCGTTCAGCGATGAATTGCTGTGGTCCTTGTTACGGGTATTGCCGTTGCCTAGACTCTCCGCTGCCGAACAGGCGCGGGTGGCTCATTGGTGCGCCAGTCAACAGCCAATCGGAGCTGCCCGACCTGCGCTTCTGCGTGTATTGTGGCAGGCTGAGCAGCTTGGTGATCTGCGCGATTGGCCGACCGACGAGCGCAACGCGGCATTGTATTTATTGTGGCACGGTGTGCCCTGGGTGGAGGTCCAGCAACGCTGCGGTGGTGCGAGTCAGAAAGCCTTATTGGCTCGCCTCAGAACGCTGTTCGCCGGTCTCTGAGGCGATCTAAGGCGCTGGCGCGGCGTTCGGCGTTATGGTAAAAGACGGGTCGATTGTAGCTTGCCCGAGCGTCGGGACATATTTTTGTCGGCGTTTCGACAGTGTATCAGCAGGGTGAATCGCCGCCGATGAGCGCGCGATTGGGCCATTAGAGGTATCGGTATGATTTATCTTGTTCGCCACGGCGAAACCATCTGGAATACAGAAAATCGTCGTCAGGGTCGCGGTGATTCATCCCTGACGGAAAAGGGCATCGCGCAGTCGCGGGCCATGGGTAAAACCTTAAAAACACTGCTGGAAGGCGAAAAGAGCATCACGCTGGTGACCAGTCCAGCTGGGCGTTCGCGTCGTACGGCGGCGATCATCGCCGAAGAGCTGGGTATCGCGCACGAACGGGTGCAAACCACTCCGTTATTGCAAGAAATGGATTTTGGTGACTGGCAGGGTCTGACCGACGCCGAAATCGCCGAACAGCATCCTGAACAATGGCGTGAGCGTGAGCTGAACCGTTGGTTCTTCGACTACCCGAACGGTGAAAGTTACCCCGTGCTATGCAGCCGTGTGGCACAGTGGATGGAAACCGCGCAGCGCCAGAACGGCGTCATCGTGGCGGTCACGCATCAGTGGACCAGTCGCGCCATTCGCGGTCAGTACTTGCGTCTGCCGAAAGAAGATATGTTTGAATTGATGCACGCGCATGAGCACATCATCGAATTGCGCAACAACGAACAGCGCGTGTTTCGGGTGTTGGAAGACCTTTAGCACCGGATGAAAGCCCTGTCTCTATGAAAGCTTTGCTGCAGCGCGTGTCATCGGCGTCCGTCGTCGTGGACAATGCAACGGTCGGTGCCATCGAGCACGGTTTGCTGGTGTTGGTGGGTATTGAGCCGAACGACACCGAAGCTACTGCACGCCGGATGATCGAGCGCTTGTTGAATTATCGGGTGTTTGGCGACGACCAAGGCCGGATGAACCGCAGTGTGCGCGATGTGGCGGGTGGGCTTTTGTTGGTTTCGCAGTTCACCCTGGCCGCCGATACCCGCCAAGGCAATCGACCGGGCTTTTCTACCGCCGCCGCACCCGACGACGCCGAGCGGCTATTTAATTGGCTGGTGGACTACGCCGCAACACAGTATCAGCCCGTTGCGACCGGTCAGTTTGGCGCCCACATGACGGTCAGTCTGGTGAATGATGGCCCCGTCACCTTTTTGCTGGAAGTAAACAGCTAACCTCACCAGTTGTAATTGGCGCGCACCGCCGCTGCGATGGCATCAATGATGCGATCCCCCCGATCGCCGTTGGTCATTATCACCAAACCATTACCACTACGCACCTGCCCTACCATGTAGGTACGATAACCGGCGGTACCGCCGCGTTTAGAAAATTCCGTTTCGGTGCCCTTGCGGTCGATGACCCAGCCGAGGCCCCAGGCACAACCCTGGGTGGTCAACATGGCGCTGCTGATGCTGGGGTCGGTAATGATGCGCCCTTGGCCACGTGCTGAGGCCATGACCTCGAGTAATACCCGAGACAGATCCGTTGGCGTGGCCCATAGGCCAAGTGCCGCTTGTTCGGCGTAGCGCCGGTAACCACCGTCAAGCGTAGCGCCGCGCCAATCATGCCCGGCGGCGGGTGGTGGCAGGCCAATCAGTTGATAACGGGCGGGAATGTTCAAAGGCGTAAACACCGCACTGTTTTGCCAACCAGCGAAAGACATTTGTGCTTGCTGTTCAAGCCAATACGACAGTACTTCGTAGCCTGCTGCGGTGTAGTTGCAGTTTTCCCCTGGCGCGCTGGTTAACCGCACGCGATCGGAATTGGCCGCCCCGGTGCCGTTCAGCATTTCTAGCCAAGTTGGCAACGAAGAGCCAACAGGGTAGCCACGAAAACCACTGGGACTGAGGCCACTGCTGTGGCTAAGCAGGTGGCGTACAGTCACTTGGTCGCCGCCCCAGCCGCTTTCATCGGGAATACGCCAATGGCGTAGGGTGTCATTAATGGTTTGATCCAGATGCCCCCCGGACTGCTCCAGCCACACCAAGGCGCCTAGGGCCGTCACGGGCATGCTCAGATCGCCAGCTTGGAAGGGCGTGGTCAGGGTCACCGGTCGACTGTCGTCCTCGGCCAACACGCCAAGACTCCATTGTTCGACCAAGCGAAAATTTTGAATAACGGCCACGCTGACACCGGGCACTCGTGCGTCAGCCAAGCGCTGCTGCATGGCGGCCGCGCAGTCTTCATCGTTCGCCGGATCGCCACACGCCAGCGGTGGTTTTGAGCAACCGGCCAAAAAGGCGACCAGAGCCCAACCACAAACTGCTATTACTGCGCGATAACCCAACATGATGTTCGTTCAACCGTACGGAAAGATGGTGTTGATGATGCCACAAGGGGTCCGGGGGTGGCGAGTGTTTAACCTCCCGTAGGAGACCAGTCCTCTGGCCGAATGATTAATTCGCGCAGAACCCTAAGGCGGGTGGTTACACCCGCCATTAACCGCCATGCTCAAAGATTCTCTAAAGCCTCTTGCAGATTATCGTACTGCCACTGAAAACCCGACGTCGTAAGGTTGTGCGGTAAGGCCCGTGTACTGCTCAGCATCAGGGCCGCCCGTTGTCCCAACAAGGGTTTCAGAACCCATGCGGGTGGTGTCAGCCACACTGGCCGATGCAGGGTCGCCCCGAGCGTATCGGCAAATTCGCGGTAGCGCACTGGATGGGGTGCCGTCAGGTTATAGGGCCCCTTGGCCTCCGGGGTGCCCAGCAAGGCCACCACCGCCGCTACCCAGTCGTCGAGATGAATCCAGCTGTACCAAAACTGCCCGTTGCCGAGAGAACCGCCTAACCCCGCCTTGAACAGCGGCAACAACGGCTTGAGCAAGCCGCCATTGCCCAGTACCAAGCCCGTGCGCAAATTCAAGGTACGAATGCCGGCTTGCGCCGCGGGCTCAGTGGCGCGTTCCCAAGCGGCGACCATGCTGGCGGCCCAATCACTGCCGACGGGGCTGTCTTCGGTGAGCGGTTGATCGCCCGCGTCACCGTAGAAACCAATGGCGGAACCCGACAACAGTGTATGGGGTGGTACGGGTTGTTTTAGCATCCACGCCACGAGCTGCTCGGTCAGCGTTACCCGGCTTTGCCACAACGTCGCCTTGCGCCCTTCGGTCCAGGGTAAGGCAAACAGGTTGGCACCGGTCAGATTGACCACGGCTTCGACGGGCTCCTTGATGTCGTCCAGCGATCCAACCCAGAGGGCTGCTGTATCGGTAGCCCGTCGCGCTTGTTGTTCCGGCTGCCGACTCAGGATGACGACGTCGTGCCCGTGCTGCTGTAGGTCTTTGGCCAGTGCTTGCCCGAGAAAGCCACTGCCGCCAGTAATCAATATGCGCATACGTTATCCCTGCTGACTGTGTTAATGGATCATTACGAGCATCTGCCGAGTGTAGACCATTGCAGAACAAAGGGTGATGCTATTGCCGTTGCGGGTCGGTGATTCGTGTATCTGTCATGGTGGTCTGTTATTCTGACAGGAGCACAGCAGTCAACTTCAGCATCAGGGTACGCCATGTTTACCATCAGCGACTTGTTTCGCAAAGTCCCCAACGAATTTGCGGCCATCGACCTCGGCTCCAACTCCTTTCATATGGTAGTGGCCCGCCAAGAAGACGGTGAACTGCGTATCTTGGATCGGTTAAAGGAGTCTGTTCGCCTAGGCTTTGGCTTGGGGGATGACGGTAGTCTGGACGATGAAGCGAAGGCGCGGGCCTTGGCCTGTCTGCGTCGTTTCGGCGAACGCTTGAGTCATTTGCCGTCCGGTTCAGTCCGCTGTGTCGGCACCAAGACCTTGCGCTCGGCCAGTGACACTGAGGCGTTCTTGGTGGCGGCGGAAGAAGCCTTGGGGCACCCGATAGATATTATTTCCGGTGCCGAAGAAGCGCGTTTGATTTATGACGGTGTAGCACACAGCTTGGCTGGACAGGAAGGCACGCGTTTGGTGGTGGACATCGGCGGGGGCAGTACCGAGATTATTATCGGTCGGCAGTTCACCATTGATTTTAAAGACAGCCTGGGTATGGGATGCGTGGCCATTACGCGACGCTTTTTCCCCGAGCACCGGGTGACGGGTAAGGCGATACGCGAAGCTGTCTTGTCGTGCTTGCAGGAGATTGATCCCATATTACGCACCTTGCGACGATACACTTGGGAGCATGAAGTCGGGGCCAGCGGCACCATAAAAACCGCCTTGAAAGTGTGTCAGGCCAATGGTTGGAGCACCACGGGCATAACCTTGACGGGCTTAGAGCACATTTGTGCGGCGTATGAAGCGCATGGCAGCGCTGAAGGGTTGGAGCTGCCCGGCTTGTCGGCCGACCGTGAGCCCGTTTTCTTGGGCGGCGTGATTGTATTACGGGCGTTGTTTGAAAGCCTGAAGTTAACCTCAATGGAGGCTTCACAAGGGGCCTTGCGCGAAGGGTTGTTGTACGATTTGGTCGGGCGGTACGGTGACAAAGACATTCGAGAGCACAGCGTACGCCAGTTGGCGCAACGCTTTCATGTCGACATTGAACAGGCCGAGCGTGTTGCCAAAACCGCTGTCGATCTGATGCAGCAAGTCAGTGAAGAGTGGGTTTTAAACCCGGAAGAAGCAGCCCGTTACCTGCGTTGGAGTGCTTTCTTGCTGGAGGTCGGGCTCGACATTGCGCATGCCAACTTTCATAAGCACAGCGCCTATATCTGTGAATACAGCGATATGGCCGGATTCTCGCAGCAGGAACAGCAGATTCTGGCGTTCTTGGTCTTGAGTCAGCGCAAGAAATTTCCGGCCAAAACCTATAAGGCGCAGAAAGACAAAGAGACGATCGATAAAGCCATTCAGCGTTTATCGGTCATCTTGCGTCTCGCCGTCATTCTGCATCGGGCACGGGCTGACCAGCCTGACGTAACGGTGCAATTGCAGGCACAAAAGAAAAAGATCACCCTGACCTTGCAGCCTGATGGTTTTGCTCAGCAGCCATTGCTGCAGGCAGACCTCAGTACAGAGGCGCAGTACCTGAAAGCCATCGGCTACGACCTGAGTTGTGGCCCAGACTGATTTCTCATAAACATTATGCTTGAACTATCGAATAACGTCAGCCTCGCCGATTGGGAAATCGAGATCACCCAGATTCGTGCTCAGGGTGCCGGTGGCCAAAACGTCAATAAGGTTGCCTCGGCGGTGCATCTGCGGTTTGACATCCGTCGTTCAAGTTTGCCGCTGTGGTACAAAGAATGCCTGCTGCAACTGGCTGATCAGCGCATCACTAACGAGGGTGTGGTGGTCATAAAAGCGCAGCAATACCGTACTCTAGAGCTGAACAAAGAAGACGCATTAAAGCGCTTAAAAGATTTAATTCTAGAAGCCGTGCGCCCTGTCAAAGCGCGCCGCCCGACGCGCCCAACGAAAGGGTCTCAGCGGCGGCGGGTAGACAAAAAAACCAAGCACGGTCAGACTAAGGCGCTGCGTGGTAAGGTCGACATGTAGCTAGGAGCGCGTTAAGGTTTCCAGCAGTTTTTCTTGTGCCGAAAAGCGCACTTCTCCTTCAGGCGGGGCCTGTAAGTAATATTCCCCGTCACTTTCCAGCACCCACGCCTCGCAGTTGTCTTGTAAGTAGTAGTCCAGTTCGCGCATCACTTTTTCTTTCAGACGCTTATAGAGGATGGGGAAGCCGGTTTCGACGCGGTGGAACATGTTGCGCTCCATCCAGTCGGCGCTGGCGGCCCAGACTTCCGGGTCGCCGTTGTTATGGAAGACATAGACCCGCGTGTGCTCCAGAAAACGGCCGACCACCGAGCGGACACGAATGCGATCGGAAATACCGGGCACACCGGGCCGCAGCTGGCAAACACCGCGCACTATCAGATCAATCTCCACACCGGCTTGCGAGGCTTCGTAGAGCTTGCGCACCAAATGCTCTTCGTACAGTGAATTCATTTTCGCCACGATACGCGCTGGTTTGCCATCTCGGGCATGGATGATTTCCTGCTCGATGCGCTTCATCATGCCTTTATGCAGGGTGAAGGGCGCATGGAGCAGATGCTCCATCTTGGCAACCTTACCAAGGCTGGTGAGCTGCAGGAAGATGCGGTAGACGTCATCGCCTACGGCCTCGTTTGCGGTCAGTAGACCGTAGTCGGTGTAAATGCGTGACGTGCGGGTGTGGTAGTTGCCGGTACCGAGGTGAACATAGTTCCGCAGTATGCCGTTTTCACGGCGTGCAATCAGCAGCATTTTGGCGTGTGTTTTATAGCCCACCACGCCGTACACCACATGAATGCCAACATCTTGTAACTTGGCGGAGAGGGCTACGTTGGCTTCCTCATCGAAGCGGGCGCGCAGCTCGATGATCACGGTGACTTCTTTGCCTGCTTTTGCTGCCGTCACCAAAGCATCGACGATGACGGAGTTTGGGCCGGTTCGGTATAGCGTTTGTTTGATCGCCAGTACTTGCGGGTCTTTGGCGGCTTGACGTAAAAACTCCACCACTGTGCGAAACGAGTCGAACGGGTGATGCAGCAACAAGTCTTGCTTACGAATGACCTCGAACAGGCTTTCTTTCTTTTGTACCGCACGCGGCGCGTTTGAATTGAAAGTAGGGAATTCCAAGTCGGCGCGCTCAGCCAATTCAATGATGTGATTCAGGCGGTTCAAATTGACCGGGCCGTCGACGCGATAGAGGTCGGCGGCGGTCATTTCAAACTGCTTCAGCAGAAAATTGACTAACACATCTGGGCAGTTCTCTGCTACTTCCAGCCTTACTTCATCGCCGTACTGGCGGTATACCAGCTCGCCTTCGATGGCCCGGCGTAAGTCTCCCGATTCTTCTTCATCAACAAAGAGCTCGGAGTTGCGGGTAACGCGAAATTGATAACAGCCGACCGGTGTGATGCCGTAAAAGAGGTCATCAATGAATTCGTGAATGATGGACGAGACAAATACAAAGCCAGAGCCGCCATCGGGCATCAGTTCGTTGGGTAAGCGGATCATATCGGGGAGGCCGCGCGGCACGGGTACAATGGCCATACCACTGTTACGACCGAAGGCGTCTTTACCTTCCAGCTGCACAATGAAGTTCAGGCTTTTGTTCAGGATGCGCGGAAACGGATGCGCTGGGTCCAGCCCCATGGGCGACAACAATGGCAGCACTTCGTCTTCAAATTGTGCGTGCAACCATTGTTTTTGTGCCTTGCTCCATGCGGATCGCTTCAACAAATGCACGCCTGCTGTATGCAACAGTGGCAGCAGTTGGTCGTTCAGTAGCTGATACTGGGTGGTGACGAGCTCGTGCGCGCGGTGATTGATTAACTCCAGCGTCTCTGCGGGGCCGAGGTTGTCGGGCCCTGTGGTGTGGATGCCCGCTTCAAGGCGCTCTTTGAGCCCGCCGACGCGGACCTCAAAGAACTCATCGATATTGGACGCCGAAATACACAGAAACCGGAGGCGCTCCAGAAGAGGGAGATGCTCCACCTTGGCCTGACTGAGTACCCGCTGATGGAAGGCCAGCAGACTGAGTTCACGGTTAAAAAAGTGCTCGGCGCCAATATCGCTCATGGTTTCCTCGGGATTAATACCCGTACAGTTCAGTTCCTTCAATCATAGCACGCCAAAGATGACGGTTTGATGCGTGGTGTTCTAAAGGGGCTGTAGGGCGGGTGTTTACACCCGCCACGGCGGGTATCCCGTACACATAAAAGCCCCCGCCCTACAACCCCTTAACGGCGTAGATGCCCGGTGCATTGCGCCAGTACCCTTTGTAGTCCATGCCGAAACCAAACACATAGCGGTCCACGCACTCCATGCCGATGTAGTCGATTTTCATGTTAGGGCGTACTTTGCGGTTGTGTGTTTTGTTGACGAGCACGGCCACCCGCACTTCTTTCGCCCCACCGGCAACACAATGGTCGACGATTGCAGCCAAAGTGCCGCCTTCGTCATAGATGTCGTCCACAATCAACACGCTGCGGTCTTTTACGTCCTGCTGTGGAAAGGCACGCCAGTCCAGCGAACTGCCTTGCGTTTCGTTGCGGTAGCGCGTGGCATGTAAGTAGCTGATTTCCATAGGAAAATTCAGCCGGGTGACCAGGTGGCCGGTCAGCACCAAGGCGCCGTTCATGACCGAGTAGACCACCGGGTTGGCGTCGGCCATTTCAGCATTGATCTGCTCGGCCATACGATCAATGGCCGTATGGATGTCGGCTGGCGAGTAGAGTTCGTCAGCTTGCTCATAGACCTGGGTGATCTCATTCAAAAGAGGTTGCATAGCTCGTCCAATAGATAAAACTCGTGACCGGCGTATAATCCTGAACCTGACCACAAAGTACAAGGGAAGAAGGATGCGAAAAGCATTAATTTGGGCGCAGGCGCGAAATAGAGTCATCGGGCGAGACAATAAATTGCCATGGTATTTGCCCAACGACTTAAAATATTTCAAAGCCGTGACGCTGGGCAAGCCAGTGATAATGGGGCGAAAGACCTTCGACTCGATCGGGAAGCCGCTGCCGGGACGTACCAATATCGTATTAACGCGCAGCCCTGATGGTTTGCCGGACGGTGTGGTCGGCGTGACTACGCTGGCGGAAGCCTATGAACAGGCCGAAGCCGTCGCCTTAATCAATGGGGTGGACGAGGTGATTGTGATGGGTGGCGCGCAGATCTACGAACTGGCCTTACCCGATGCTGATCGCCTCTATGTCACCCATGTGCACGCTGACGTTGAGGGTGATGCGCACTTTCCGATGGTGGCGTGGAATGCTTTTCGTGAGAAAAGTCGTGAAGACTTCGCTGCGGAGGGGCCTAACCCCTATGCCTACAGCTTCGTGGTGTATGAGCGCAATGCGATGCGCGCTTAGCGTGCACTCGCCACGCAAAATGCCTTAATTCGGGGCGCGCCAACCGGGGCGCCCTGCCCGCCAAATGTGACCGTCAGTTAATAATCACCCTGTTCAGCCGTTACATTCCCTTGCCTAAGCCACCGTAAATCGAAATTTGTGATTTAAGTAGCGAAAACTTTACGACAATGCTTTACCAGTTGGCCCAGTTCTGGCTAAGGTATCGCTCGACAAGGGTGTCACCTACTCCGAAAAAGATCACAAGAAATACTATAAGTCGGACTTATCATGGCCAGATTACTTGAAATAAAACATCTCAGTACCGAAGTCACTGTAGGGTCGCGCGCCATTAGAATAGTGGACGACGTTAACCTCAGTGTTGATAAAGGCGAAACGCTAGCCATTGTCGGCGAGTCCGGCTCAGGCAAAAGCATGACCTCCCTCTCCATTATGGGCCTATTGCCCAAACCCGGATGCCGTATCGCCGAAGGTGAAGTGCGATTGGCAGGCGTGGATTTGGTGTCGTTGCCCGAAGACCGTATGTTCGGCATTCGTGGTGCGGAGATCGCGATGATCTTCCAAGAGCCCATGACGTCGTTGAACCCTGTGTTAACCATCGGTGAACAGATCATCGAAGTGCTGGTCTACCACAAAAAAATCCCGCGCCAGGAAGCTCGCATGCAAGCCATTGCCTTGCTACAAAAGGTGGGTTTTGCGCGTGCCGAAGCCATGTTGAAAGAATATCCGCATCAGTTATCCGGCGGCATGCGCCAACGAGTGATGATCGCGATCGCTTTGAGCTGCAATCCACGGGTATTGATTGCTGATGAGCCGACAACAGCACTGGACGTGACGGTGCAGGCACAGATCCTTGAGCTGATGAAGGCGTTGACCACGGAAACCGAGGCTGCCGTTATCCTGATCACACACGATCTGGGTGTGGTGGCTGAGCTGGCAGACCGTGTGGTGGTGATGTACGCCGGGCAGGTGGTTGAAGACGCGACCGTGTTGCAGCTTTTTGATAACCCGCAGCACCCCTACACCTGGGGGTTGATGCAGTCCATTCCGCGGCTAGATGAAGATCGTCCGCGGCTGAACTCCATTCCAGGCAACGTGCCGTCGCCGATGGCGCTGCCAACCGGTTGCCGTTTTTGTACCCGTTGCCCGCATGCGCAAGACATCTGTCGCACCCAAGCACCACCGATGGTGGAGCTGGCCGATGGGCAAAAGGTGCGCTGCTTTATTCCTGCTGGCCAGGTGCAACCGCAACCTAAGGAGGTCATGGCATGACGACCCTCGTGAAGGAAAGCGCAGAGACCACGGTGCCAACGGCCGTGGCGAACGATAACCTGCTCGAAGTGCAGGGCTTAAAGAAACACTTTCCCGTCAAGAACGGTATTTTGCAGCGTACCACGGGGCAGATCAAAGCCGTCGATGGCATCACTTTTAAGGTGAAGCGTGGTGAAACCTTCGGTCTGGTCGGCGAATCGGGCTGTGGTAAATCCACCGCTGGGCGCACCATCATTCGGCTTTACGAGCCCACCGAAGGGCAAATCATCTTTGCCGGTCAGGACGTCAGTCAGGCCAAAGAGCGCGACCTGAAGACCTTCCGGCGTCAGGTACAAATGGTGTTTCAAGACCCCTACTCGTCGCTGAATCCGCGCAAGACCATCCGTACTATTCTAACCGAACCATTTGATGTGCATGGCCTTTACGATCGGGCCGAACGCGCCGATCGAGTGGCGGAGCTGATGCAACGTGTGGGTCTGGATGCCAGCCTGATCAATCGCTACCCGCATGAATTTTCTGGTGGCCAGCGTCAACGAATCGGCATTGCCCGTTCATTGGCCTTGAATCCACAGATGATCATTGGTGATGAGCCGGTGTCCGCCCTCGACGTGTCTATTCAGTCGCAGGTATTGAATATTATGGCGGATTTGCAGGCTGAGTTTGGGCTGACGTATTTGTTCATTGCCCACGACCTCGCCGTGGTTAAACACATCTCGGATCGTATCGGTGTTATGTATTTGGGGCACTTGGTCGAATTGGCTGACAAGCACTCGTTGTATAAAGCGCCTTTGCACCCTTATACCCAAGCACTGCTATCGGCGATACCACGATCCCATCCCAGTCAACGTAACGCGCCGAGACAGGTGTTGCAGGGTGAACTGCCCAGCCCGGCGAATCCGCCGACCGGCTGTGTGTTTCACACCCGCTGCCCTCATGCCACGGCGCGTTGCCGCGATGAAATGCCACTGATGAAAACACAGGGTGACGGCCATCAAGTAGCCTGTCATCTGCACGACTGACCGAGCAAGAAGGGCTGCGTTCTTAAGAGCGTAGTTTAAATAAGAAAAAATACAGGAGCATCACAATGAAAAGAACCATACAAAGGATAGGGTTAACCCTTGTTGTCCCCTTTATGCTGGTCGCCTGCGGCGATTCGGCACCCACTACTGAGAGCGCAGCCGCAGCGCCCACCTCTGATGAACCGGTTTACGGCGGTAACTTGGTTATTGGTGTGCCTGGTGAACCGGTCATCATCAATGATCTCTATTTACAAGATGTACCGTCCTCTGACATTGTCGAGCTGGTGTTTGCTAGCTTAATGACGACGAACGTGGCGTTGGAAATGATTCCACAGGTCGCCGTCGATCAACCGACTGTTTCTGACGATGGTTTGGTCTGGACCTACACGCTGCATGACAATGTGCGCTTCCACGATGGTGAACCGCTGACCGCCCACGACGTGGCCTTTACCTACAGTATTTTCAAACACCCTGATTACACCGGTCCACGTTCAGGCGATTTTCTGACCATGGAATCGGTCGTAGCACTGGATAACCAGACCGTGCAATTTACCCTGACCGAGCCCGATGCGCGTTTTGCCACGCGCATGACTTACGGTATCTTGCCACAGCATATCCTGGGCGACATTGCCGTAGCGGACTTGGGTGACTACACCGCATTCAATGTAGAGAAGCCAATTGGCGCGGGTCCGTTTAAGTTTGTCTCTTGGAACCAAGGGCAAAATATCGTGCTCGAAGCCAACGAAGACTATTTCGAAGGCCGTCCGTATTTAGATCGTGTGACATTCCGCTTTGCGGCTGACCTGAATGCGTTGGTGCTGTTGATGGAGCGCGGCGAAATTCACCATTTTGAAGGCGTTCCTGCCGGTGAAATGGCAGGTTTAGCCGCCGTACCACACGTCAATATGCATTCCACGTTGGCACTTCGTTATGACTTCCTTGGCTATAATCTGCGCAACCCCTTGTTCCAAGACAAGCGTGTCCGTCAGGCTCTGACCCATGCCATTGATCGCCAAGAAATCGTTGATACCGTAATGGAAGGCCATGCAGAAGTTGCCCATGCGCCGGTGTCACCACTGAGCTGGGCGTACAACGATGACGTGCCACGCTTTGATTATGACCCTGAGCGTGCTCTTGAGCTGATGGCAGAAGCTGGTTGGACGCGCGGCAGCGACGGTTTCTTGCAAAAAGACGGTCAGCGTTTCAGCTTTGAAATTCTGTCCAACGACGGCAACAACGTGCGTCGCGACCTCGGTATCATCGTTCAGCAGATGCTGGGTGAGATCGGTATTGAAGTTAATCCACGCCAGATGGAGTGGGGCGCTTTCTTAGAGCGCATCCTGTCACCGAACTTTGACTTTGATGCCACCATTTTGGCTTGGTCTTTAGGTTTGGATCCCGATCCATCCGCCATCTGGCACACTCGCGAAATCGAGCAAGGCTTGAACAATGTGGGCTACAGCAACCCCGCGGTGGACGCCATTGCGGACTCCAATATCGTGATCGTCGATCAAGACGAGCGCGCTGCGGCTTTAGCCGAGGCTTGGGCGTTGATCGCAGAAGATCAGCCGTACACCTTCATGTGGTATCCACAGCAGTTTGTTGCGCTGAACGAGCGTGTGAACGGCTTTGTGCATCACCCGCGCACCAACATGCACGGTGTTGAGCGCTGGTGGTTAAGCACTAACTGATACCCTTGTAACCCTCGGCGGGCGGTTGGCTGCAGTCATTGACTGCGGCTTGCCCCCGCCAGCCTCAGGTAATTCCACTATGACCGTTTATCTGATTCGGCGCCTCTTGATGATGGTGCCTATTCTGCTTGGCGTATCCGTGTTGTCGTTCGGCATTATGTATTTATCGCCGGGTAAGCCTGCAGTTTTGAATATGGATCCTAACGTGAGCGCCGAAGCGCGCGCACGACAAATTGAAGCCCTGGGGTTGAATGACCCGGTGCACGTGCAGTATGCGCGATGGTTGGCCCGCACACTGAAGGGTGACTTTGGTGTGTCCTATATCCGCAAACGCCCAGTGGGTCAGATGATCTGGGAGCGCCTCGGTAATACCATGATCTTGATGGGTGTTTCGCTGTTGCTGGCGGCGGCCGTTGCTATCCCAGTGGGTATATTGTCGGCGCAGAAGCCCTATTCGCCGATGGATTACACGGTGACTACGGGGTCCTTTCTCGGCATAGCGACGCCCGATTTTTGGCTGGCCTTAATGCTGATCATGTTGTTTTCGGTACACTTGGGATGGACGCCGGTGGGCGGCATGAGCACCTTGGGCGCTGATTTCAGCCTGCTGGATCGACTGCATCACCTAATTCTCCCCTCGATTGTTTTGGCCACCGCCTCGATGGCCTCGCTGATGCGTTACACCCGTGCCAGCATGCTCGAGGTGTTGCATCAGGACTACATCCGCACGGCGCGGGCCAAGGGCTTTCGCGAACGCACCGTGGTGTATAAGCACGGGCTGCGCAATGGCCTGATCCCAGTGATTACCATTTTCGGCTTGCTCTTGCCCAATCTGGTCGGTGGCTCAGTGGTGGTTGAGAAGATCTTCAGTTGGCCCGGTTTGGGCATGATGTTTATCGACGCGACCTTTCAGCGCGACTATCCGGTGATTATGGCGTTGGTGATGATTGGTGCTGTGGTGACTATTATTGGCAACTTGATCGCCGATGTACTCTACGCCGTGGTTGATCCACGCATTGAATACTAGGGGCAGATGATGACGGATCAGACAATGACAGATCAACCAACAACCCAACCCGCTGCACCTTCTGAACAGCTCACCATGGCGCGCCATGAAACGCTGCTCCAAATAATGGTGGCCAAGTTTCTGCAGAACCGGCTGGCCGTGCTCGGCTTGATCATCCTAGCGGTGGTCATTCTTAGTGCGATCTTTGCGCCCTGGATTGCACAGCATGACCCCAATTTCCAGAACTTGCGTATGCGCTTGCATCCGCCCAGCGCGGAGTATTGGCTCGGCACCGATCACCTTGGTCGCGATGTGTTCAGCCGCATTCTGTATGCGGGGCGTGTTTCCTTGTTTGTGGGCTTTTCGGCGATGCTCGGCGCGGTCACCATCGGGGCAACCTTGGGTGCGCTGGCGGGCTATTACGGCGGTAAAATTGATGCCTTTATCATGCGGCTGGTGGATGTAGTGATTTCATTTCCGAACATCTTTCTGCTGATTACCATCGTGGCGGTCTTTCAGCCAACACTCGATAAGCTGATCATGGTGTTTGCCTTGCTCAGTTGGACAGGGACAGCGCGTTTGGTGCGTGGTGAGTTCTTGTCGCTGAAGCAACGGGAGTATGTGTTGGCGGCAAAAACGTTGGGTATGTCGAATGCCCGCATTATATTTCGCCAAATTCTCCCGAACGCCATGGGGCCGATCATTGTGGCAGCGACCTTGGCGGTGGGCGGCTTTATTTTGGCAGAGTCGGTATTGAGCTTCCTAGGGCTGGGTGTACAGCCACCCACCGCAACTTGGGGCAATATGCTGACCAATGCACAGAGTGTCCGTATCTTCCGCGAAGCATGGTGGTACCCAACCTTTCCTGGCTTGATGATTCTCATCACCGTATTGGCTTTTAACTTTATTGGTGATGGTTTCCGCGATGCCTTGGACCCACGGGTCATTCGGCGCTAAATCAGCGCCGATTTCTGCCCCGATTTGATGCCTAACGTGCACCACTGTCAATCAGGGTGTACGTTATTCGTGCGCAAAAACAGGGTTATTCCTTCCTAAGCTACAAAACTGTTTGAAATTCTCGCCCATCGTGTCTAGCCTAGCTAGTGTTAATTTGCTGAGACAAACAACAAGAAAACAGTGGTTAACTGAGTAGTGACGTCGCTAGTAAACATTTCTGTACGCAAGCTGGCCTAGAATTTTGACCGGCCGCGCAACATTGGTGTGATGTTTGCTGATGCCATGACTCGGTTGTTGAGAGTGTCTCTGCATCGTATGGAGCTCTCAGACACTGATAATAATGACAAATCACTTGCTGAGTCGGGAAGACTTCTCGCGCTTTGAGCAAGACCATTAAAACAGAGGAAACCAACATGAAAAGGTTTATCCGATCCGTATCTACGGGCGTGGCAGTTACGCTGATGCTATCAGCGGCGGCCAGTGCTGAAACCCTGCGCTGGGCCAGTGCTGGTGATTCATTGACGTTTGATCCGCATTCACAGAACCATGGTATGACGCACGCCGTTGCGCACCAGTTGTACAACCCACTGGTTTATCTGGACATGGATTCTGCCATGCAGCCAGGTCTGGCGACCGAATGGGGTATTTTGGATTCTGATCCAAACGTTTGGGAATTCAAACTGCGTCAAGGCGTTACTTTCCACAACGGTGCTCCTTTCACTGCCGAAGATGTGGTTTTCTCCTTCCAGCGCGCTCAGCATGCTAACTCCGACATGCGTACATTGATCAGCTCGATTGCTGAAGTGACTGCGGTTGATAATTACACCGTTCACATGCGTACCAATGGGCCAAACCCACTGTTGCCGAACAACCTGACTAACTTGTTCATCATGAACAAGGCGTGGGCCGAGGCCAACAACGTTACAACGCCACAGGATTACTCTGCTGGTGAAGAAAACTACGCCGTTCGTAACGTCAACGGTACCGGTCCTTTCCGTCTGGTCAGTCGTGATCCCGATGTGCGCACCGAAATGGTTCGCAATGAAGATTACTGGGGTCGTGATATGTTCCCGATGGGCATTACGCGCATCGTGCACACGCCTATCCAGTCAGCGGCCACCCGCGCTGCTGCCTTGTTGTCTGGCGAAATTGACTTCCTGCAAGATGTGCCTGTTCAGGACATCACGCGTCTGAACAACGCGGCGAACATCCGTGTTGCTACCGGCCCAGAAAACCGTACGATCTTCTTCGGTATGGATCAGGGTCGTGATGAGCTGCGTACGTCCAACGTGAAGGGTGCTAACCCATTCGCTGACAAGCGTGTGCGCCAAGCGATGAACATGGCGATCAACCGTCAAGCGATCCAACAAGTGGTTATGCGTGGTCAGTCTACGCCTGCAGGTATGATCGCTCCGTCGTTCGTAAACGGTTACACCACGGAGTTGGACACTGTGCCGGCTACAAACGTACAGCAAGCGCGTGCGCTGTTGGCGGAAGCGGGTTACCCGAACGGTTTCCAGGTTACTCTGACGTGCACCAATGACCGTTACACCAACGACGAAGCACTGTGCCAAGCGGTAACCGGTATGCTGGGTCAAATTGGTATCGCGGTACGTCTGGACGCACGTGCGAACAGCATCCACTTCGCTGAATTGCAGCAAGGTGTGTTGGACTTCTACCTGTTGGGTTGGTCTGTGCCGACGTTGGACTCACACTACGTGTTTGACTTCTTGGTAGAAACCAAGACTGAAAACACCGGTGCGTGGAACTTCACGGGCTTCTCAAACGCTGAGTTTGATCGCCTGTCACGTTCATTGCCGACGCAAACTGACCTGAACGCGCGTAATGATGCCATTGCTCGCGCGTGGGAAATTATGCAGGACGAAGTGGTTTACCTGCCGGTTCACCACCAAGTACTGAACTGGGCTATGCGCACCAACATCAACTTCGATGTGCAGTCGCAAAACCAGCCTATGCTGAAATATTTGAGCTATAACTGATAGCACCGTTAAGGAGCTGTTGAATAATTCGTGCTGAGGGCTTTTCGTAGAGCGGGTATGTATTCCCGCCGGCCCTCAGACAGAACTCAACCGCTCCTTTGTTGTATTCTGAGAAGGCAGACTGCGGTCTGTCTTCTTGTTATGAGAAAACGATTATGAAGAAGGTTACTGACCTATGATCGCCATGTTAATTCGCCGGATTATTCAGGCCGTCGTTGTAATGCTGGTCGTGGCATTCATCTCTTTCAGCCTGTTCCAGTTTGTCGGTGATCCGATCAACAACATGGTTGGCCAAGAGGCTAGTCAGCAAGACCGTGAAGAGCTCCGTGAGCGCCTCGGTTTAAATGACGCTATTCCGATTCAGTTTATGCGCTTTGTCGGCAATGCTGTGCAGGGTGAATTCGGTATCTCTTACCGGATGGCACGCCCCGTATCTGACGTCATTATGGAGCGTTTACCGGCCACACTGGAGTTGGCCTTTGTTTCCGGCTTGTTCGCCCTGACCTTAGGTATCGGGTTGGGTGTTTATACCGCCTTACGTCGTAATGGCTGGTTGAGTAATTTCATTATGTCTGCTTCCTTGGTAGGCGTATCGTTACCGACATTCCTGATCGGTATTTTATTGATTTATGTGTTCGCCGTAGAGTTGTCTTGGCTGCCGTCGTTTGGGCGCGGTGAGACTGTGCGGATAAGTGATAATTGGACCACCGGATTCTTGACCGCGTCTGGTTTACAGTCGTTGATTCTCCCGGCAATAACTTTGGGCTTGTTCCAGCTCACCTTGATCATGCGCTTGGTGCGGGCTGAAATGTTGGAAGTTTTGCGCACCGATTACATTAAGTTTGCCCGCGCTCGTGGTTTGAAGCAGCGCTCTATCCACTTTCATCATGCTTTGAAGAACACCATGCTACCAGTGATCACCATCACCGGCTTGCAGTTAGGCTCGATCATCGCCTTCGCCATCATCACGGAAACGGTTTTCCAGTGGCCGGGTGTCGGATTGTTGTTCATCAACGCAATTCGCTTTGTCGATATCCCCTTTATGTCGGCTTATTTGCTGGTTATTGCACTGATTTTTGTCGTCATTAACTTCATCGTCGACATGTTGTATTTCGTAGTCGATCCGCGTTTGCGTGTGGTTAAACGCAGTGCTGGACGCTGATTGAATTAAGTAGGTATTTCAGATTATGAGCGATCAAAAAGACGTTTTAGTGGTGGCACCACCGCTATGGAAGCGCATCGTGGACAGTGACTTGTTCTATGACTTCATTCGACGCCCTGTAGTAGTGGCTTCGGCAGTTATTACCGTGCTGATCATTCTAGCCTCTATGTTTGCCCCTTTAGTGGCGCCCCATACGCCTTTCGACCCTTCATCACTGAACCTGATGGATGGTTTTACGCCACCAATGGAAGCCAATGCCTTCACGGGTAACACCTTTATAATGGGTACGGATAGCCAAGGGCGGGATATCTTCTCTGCTATTCTCTACGGATCGCGGATCTCGTTGCTGGTTGGCTTTGCTGCTGTAGCGTTCGCTGCGGTGCTGGGTATTACCCTGGGCTTGATTGCCGGTTACAAAGGCGGTTGGGTAGACAGCTTGATCATGCGTGTTGCTGACGTGCAATTGAGCTTCCCCGCTATTTTGGTGGCCTTGCTGATTTTCGGGGTAACCAAGAGTTTGATCCCCGGTGAATACCAAGAACAGGCGGCGGTTTACGTGCTGATCATCTCGATTGGCTTGAGTGACTGGGTGCAATACGCGCGTACGGTCCGCAGCTCAACGCTGGCGGAAAAGAATAAAGAATATGTGCAGGCAGCGCGCATCTTCGGTGTACCTGCGCCGCGTATTTTGCTGCGTCATATTCTACCCAACGTCATGGGCCCGGTGTTGGTCATTGGTACCATTGGCTTGGCCTTGGCCATTATTTTGGAGTCCACGTTGTCGTTCTTGGGGGTGGGTGTACCTGCGACCCAGCCTAGTTTGGGTACGCTGATTCGCGTTGGTAACGAGTTCCTGTTTTCCGGCGAGTGGTGGATTACTTTCTTCCCCGGGGTAACGCTGTTGATTTTAGCGTTGTCTGTTAATTTGTTGGGCGACTGGTTACGCGACGCCCTGAACCCGAGGTTGCGCTAAACATGAGTAGTGATAAAAAAGATGTATTGCTATCAGTACGTGATCTGGTAGTCGAATTTCCTAAGCGTAAAACGGTATTGCGGGCGTTGGACAATGTGTCCTTTGACATCGCCCGCGGCGAAATTCTTGGCGTGGTGGGTGAGTCTGGTGCTGGTAAATCACTGACGGGCGCATCGATCATTGGGTTGCTTGAGCCACCCGGACGCATTGCTTCTGGCGAAATCTATCTTGATGGTGAGCGTATTGACAACCTGCCTTACGAAAAGATGCGCCGCATTCGTGGTAAGCGTATCGGCATGGTGTTCCAGGACCCGCTCACGTCTTTGAACCCGATACTGACCATTGCTGATCAGTTGATTGAAACCATTCGTACGCACTTGCCCATGAACGAGAAGCAAGCGCGTGAGCGCGCCATCGCCTTGTTGGACGAAGTAGGTATTCCGGCGGCTGATAAGCGTGTTGACGACTACCCGCATCAGTTTTCGGGCGGTATGCGCCAACGCGTGGTTATCGCCTTGGCGCTGGCCGGTGAGCCAGAGTTGATCATCGCCGACGAGCCTACCACCGCATTGGATGTTTCCGTGCAAGCGCAGATCATCGATGTACTGAAGCGGATGTGTAAAGACCACGGTGCTGCCGTCATGCTGGTAACCCACGACATGGGCGTGATTGCCGAAGCCTGTGACCGCGTTGCGGTTATGTACGCCGGTCGAGTGGCTGAAATTGGCCCGGTGCGTGACGTCGTCAAGCACCCTCAACACCCTTATACGGTAGGGCTGATGGGTTCCATTCCATCGCTGACGCATGAAACGGAGCGTCTGGTACAAATCCCTGGCAGTATGCCGCGTTTGGACGCGATTCCCACGGGGTGTGCTTATAACCCTCGTTGCGATCGGGTATTTGCGAAATGCAAAGAAGAGCGCCCGAGTCTGATTCCGGCCGGTAACGGTCAGGTATCGTGCTGGTTGTTTGATGCTAAGGAGTCCTCATGAGCACGCAAAACCATTCGCAGGAAGCCTTACTACAGGTCACCGATTTGTCCTGCCATTTCGATGTCTCTAAGCCGTGGCTAAACCGCGTGTTAGAGCGCGAACCGCAGCGCTTTTTAACCGCCGTTGATAGCGTCTCGTTTTCGATCAATAAGGGTGAAACCTTTGCCTTGGTGGGAGAGTCGGGCTCGGGTAAATCCACCATCGCCAAATTGATTGTGGACCTGATCAGCCCGTCCAGCGGCAGCATCATGTTCGACGGCCAGAACTTGGCGACGTCTAAGGGCGAAGCGTTCAAGACACTGCGCCGCCGCATTCAAATGATCTTCCAAGATCCCTTTGCGAGCTTGAATCCACGCTGGCGTGTGGGAGAAATCATCGCTGAGCCTATTTATGCGTTTGGTTTAGACAAGGGCAAGGCTTCAGTGGTGAAAACCGTTGAGGGGCTCTTGGATACGGTAGGGTTGGCGGGGCGTGATCGTCACAAGTTTCCGCATGAGTTTTCTGGTGGTCAGCGTCAGCGTATTGCCATTGCGCGTGCGCTGTCTGCACAGCCCGATTTTTTGATTTGTGACGAACCCACATCTGCGTTGGACGTATCGGTGCAGGCACAAATTCTGAACCTAATGCGTGATTTGCAGGATGAATTTGGACTGACCTACTTGTTCATCAGCCACGACTTGTCGGTGGTGAAGCACATGGCGAATCGGATCGGTGTCCTGTACCTGGGCTCCATGGTCGAAAACTCGCCCAGTCAGGACTTGTTCGCTAAGCCGACACATCCGTACACTCGGATGCTGCTCGACGCCATTCCTGACCATGAGATGAGCGGACGGAAGCGGCAGCCGGTGACCGGTGAGATTCCTAGCCCAATTGACCCTCCATCTGGGTGTACTTTCCATCCACGTTGTAAGTACGTGAATGACCGCTGTAAGAAAGAGCGGCCAGCGCTGATTCCCGTACGCGACAGCTTTGCGTCGTGCTTTGCGGTTGAAGAAGGCCGGATCTAGCGTGCAGTCTGTGTGTGGCGGCGGGTAATCTACCCGCCGCGTCTCTCTTTTCTGTAAAACCCGTCAACAATCCCCGGCGAACGGTAAATTCTGCTGGTGCATTAAGCGTTGCTGTGGTCATCTACTACACTGAAATCACGCGTTCACAAGAACAATAATCAGGAGAAATACTATGCGTTGGTTAATCGCTGCAACTGTAATGATGATGGCCCTCGTGGCAAAGGCTGCCCCTAGCCCAGAAGGAGTTTGGTTCACCATTGACGACGAAACCGGCGAAGTACGCAGCCGCGTTGAACTGACTGTGGTTGGTGGTGAGTTGCGTGGTCATATTTTGGAAATTCTGAAGTCTGACCGTCCACGCGAAGAATGGTTCTGCGATCAGTGCCGTGGTAGTAAGCGTAATGCACCACTGGAAGGCCTGCAGATCATCGAAGGTTTGACTTGGGACGACAGAAAGCAAGAATGGAATGGCGGTACAATTCTTGACCCAGCCAACGGACGTGAGTACAAAGCATTGCTGTCTGTGGCAGACGACGATCAAACTTTGGAAGTACGCGGATTTGTTGGTTTTGCTTTGATCGGCCGTACCCAGAACTGGCAGCGTGCTGAGTAGCTACCAGTCCTCTGGCCGTACCAACGGGTTGGCGGGTGTAAACACCCGCGCTGCATATAACACCTGGGCTAATTCATAGCCCGCACGATCGTCGTAGGCAGGTGTTCACACCTGCCACAATCCATCCCTCAATAGTACTCGCCCTTCTGCGACGGCGTATTGATCACTGACAGTCGACGCACGCCGGTCGGCGACGCCAGCAACAACAAATCGGCACTGCGGCACGCGAAGATGCCGTTCGTCACCACACCAACAATGGCATTCATGTCGATTTCCATCGCTTTGGGGTCTGTGATGCTCAAACCGTGCACATCCACAATGATATTGCCGTTGTCCGTGACCACGCCTTCACGATACACCGCACGGCCACCGAGTTTCTCCAGCTTGCGCATCACGTAGTTGCGCGCCATCGGAATCACCTCGACCGGAATCGGAAAAGCCCCGAGTGTTTCAACCGCTTTTGATTCATCGGCTATACAAATGAACTCTTTGCTACACGCCGCAACAATTTTCTCGCGGGTCAGCGCCGCACCACCGCCCTTCACCAGCGCCAGCTGCAAATTCGCCTCGTCGGCACCGTCGATGTAGAACGGCAATTCTTTTACGTCGTTCAGGTCCAGTACGTCGATACCATGGCCGCGTAAACGCTCGGCCGAGGCTTCAGAGCTGGCCACGGTCGCCCGGAATTTGCCCTTTAGCGCCGCCAGTTGGTCAATAAAATGGTTGGCGGTGGAACCAGTGCCAATACCGATGACGGTATCTTTGTGCAGTTGGCCGCGAATTTCTTCCAACGCCGCAGCGGCGACGGCTTTCTTCATATCATCTTGCGTCATGGGTCTGTCCTAAAGGGTTTTAACACCCATTATAGACGCATCACAGGCGCGGGGGTATGACTGCCTTAGATGCCATGATAATTATTCAAAGGGCTGACAAATCTATCACACGGTCGGCACTGGCGATCGTCTCCTTCCGGTGGGCCACAATGACTCGCGTGATGTTCAGCGCTTTAATGTGCTGATTCACCAGGCTCTCATTTTCTGTGTCCAAATGGCTGGTGGCTTCATCGAGAAACAGTATCGTCGGCTGACGATACAGCGCTCGTGCCAGTAAAACCCGTTGCTTCTGGCCACCGCTCAATGAAGTACCCATGTCGCCAACCAAGGTGTTGTACTGCATGGGCATAGCGAGAATGTCCTCGTGAATCGCCGCCATGTGAGCACAGGTGATGATGCGGTCATGGTCTGGCTGTGGATCAAAACAGGCGATGTTGTCGGCGACTGAACCACTCAATAATTGGTCGTCTTGCATGACGGCCGCAATAGACTGGCGATAATGGTTTAGTTTGTTGAGTGGTGTGCCATCGGCCAGCACCTGACCCTCCTCCAGTTGCAACAAACCCATTAAGCATTTGAGCAACGTGGTTTTGCCACATCCGCTGGGACCGACAATAGCGACAGACTCGCCCGGAGCAACCTGAAACGACAGGCTCTTGAAGACCCAAGCATCCGCTTCGCTGTAGCGATAGGCAAGGTTATCCGCTTGTAATGCTCCGGTCAGCGGTATGACAGCTTGGCCGGGTATGCTCTGGTCGTCGACTTGTTCCGGCTCAGTAAAGGCGATGTCGGCCAGACGGTCGAGATGCAGGCCGATCATCTTGATATCGATGAGGGTGGCAATCAAGCTGTCCATGCTGTCGACAAACTGCTGTTTGTAGCTCATGAACGCGAACAACATACCAACGGATATGAGGCTGCCCATCACCGCTTGCGCGGCAAGATACACAATGATGATGTTTTCCAAGCCAAACAGAATGCCATTGATGGCCCCATAGCCGATTTGCCATTTGGCGATGCGGATGTCGGTGTTCATGGCGGAAGCGTACTTGTTTTGCCACAAGTTCTGGCGATCATTCTCGCGTTGAAAGAGCTTCACCGTTTGAATGGCGCGGACTGACTCCATGAAGTTGGACTCATGTTTAGCATGCGCCACGATGCTCTCTTCGCTGAGTTGACGCAGAGGTCGATACAGCGCCAGCCTAGCCAAACCGTACAGAACCACAAACCCGATTACGACCATGCCCAGTTTCACCGAGTACACCATCATAACGACGAGAGTGATGACCGCCATGATGCCGTCCACCACTGCAGACACCAGCCCCGTAGTTAACAGCTCACGAATGGCCTGCAGTGAGCCAAAGCGCGACACCACATCGCCCATGTGCCGTTTTTGAAAATAGTCGATGGGTAAGCGAATCAAATGGCGAAACAGGTTCGCCGCCATTTGAATATTCAAGCGCGTGGAGAGATGCAGAATACAAAACTCACGCAGCGCTTCCGTACCCACCCGTATGGCCATCAGCAAGGCAAACCCAATGGCCAACACCAATAACAAGTGCGCATCGTTGCGCAGCAATACGTCGTCCACCACGGTTTGCATGTAAAACGGCGACAGCACCGCAAACACCTGCAACACCAACGCCAGCGCTAGGATCTGGAACAGGCTGCGCTTTAGCCCGCGAATGCGTGTCCAAAACTGACTCAGTCGCAAACGCCGCCGTTCTTTCGCCGGCTTGAACGCTTCCGTGGGCGTCAATTCCAACGCTACACCGGTAAAATGCTTGGCGACTTCCTCCCAGCTCAACGACACCTCGCCTTGTGCGGGGTCATGAATCAATACGCCTTTGCTGCTGCTGGATTTCAACACCACGAAATGGTTCATGTCCCAATGCAACACACAGGGTGTTTGCAGTTGTGGTATTTCGTCCACTTCCAACTGCAGTGCCCGCCCAACTAATTGAAGCCGGGCTGCCATGTCCATCAACTGCTTCAGGTTGACCCCGTGCTGGCTGACCGAAAACCGCTTACGCAAATGCAGTAGATCGGTGTCGTAGCCATAAAACCCAGCAATCATCGCTAAACACGCCAGCCCGCACTCCGCCGCTTCACTTTGGTGAACCATGGGTAAACGCCGACTGCCGCTGAAATGGAGCAAGTTAGCAGGGGAGGCTATGCCGACATGCGATGACTGGCTGTGCTCCGTCATCTCAGTGCAATCCCAAGTACACTAACGTGAAAACGGCAATGCTGTTGTTCAGAACGTGCAGCGCGATAGGCGCCCAGATAGAGCCGGTTTTCTCGCGAGCAAGGCCCAAAATCACGGAGAAGATAAACAAATAAAGTAACAACAAGCCAGAATACTGTGCGGCATGAATGCTGGTGAAAATCAGCGACGTCAGAATAACCGTCCCCCATAAGCCCAGCTTAGTATGACGCCATGCGGTGAACAGGTAGCCACGAAAAATCAATTCTTCTATCAGTGGAGCCAGTACAATCAATGCAAACGCCAGCCCCAAATGTTTACTGCCTGCCAAAGGCGTCATGATGTCGCCAAGATCAGACGGAGCCACGAGTTCCAATAGAGATTGCGCAACGAAATAGCCGCAATACACTAATACCCAGAACCCTAGCATGCGCAGTGGCACTGCCCGAAACGCCAGCGTCTCACGCCATGGCTGATGGGCAAAGTGAGAGGCCCACAGCAATACCGGGATGATCAACAACGCTTGCAACAGCGAAGTAGTAGCAATACCCGAAGGGCTTAGCATGGCATCCAAGATGGTTGACTCAAAGAGCTCTTCATCCGCTATTAAGTCCGGCTGGGTGGAGCCTAAATAACCCCCATACACCATGCCGTAAACGACTGCTGCACCGTAAAACAGCACGGCGAATACAAAGAGCCAAGCAAGAGATTTCCCCAGAGTAGGCACTGATTTAGGCTGCTCTGTTTCAAGCAGAATATGTGATTCAGCTGTTTCCGTGCTAGGTTGTTTAGTGGTTTCAGTCATGAGCGGATTCCTTAGTATGTCATAATTCCTAAAAGTGATTGTTACTGAAGCGGACTACGTTAGATATAGAAGGCTTGCGGCAAAAATATTATTGAGAGCATGAATCTTAACGATCAATGAAAAACAATCAAAGTCTTCCTGTGCTTGGAATATTCGTGTCATTATATAGAAAGCATAGAAAGACGTTATCCCGCTTATAGGTATGAAGCTATAGTGAAGGGCAGCGAATCCCAGCGCTATGAAAGTCGCTTGAATTTTTTTATTGAATTCTAAGGGTATAATTGTAAATGCCTTTACTCCGATTACTATGATAATAGATTCAATGATGGGAGAAAATACAACCATCAAAAATAAATCGAAATAGCTGAATGGATCATTTTCAAGAGATGGGCTTTCAGTAATAAAAAAATTAAAAGTCACAAGTAGTGACGCTACTACCCAAGTAGGAATGAAAGTTAAGAAAAATATCGTAAAAAAAATAGCGAGCCGATTAATGCCCTCTGACTGACTATGTTTTATTGCTAACCCTGAAATCCCTCCACCGCTAATAAAACCCTTTATTCGGTTTCTGCTGTTGATTATCGACATTTTAACCACGCTGAGAGTAGCGGCCTAAAAGGCCGCTATTTTTAGTTTTACTTATATTAATAGCCGCGCAACTCGCGCATCGTATTCCGGTATGAGTCCTCACGCTCTTTTTGGTCAACACGGCTGGTGCCTGGACGAGGATGTTTAGAGCCACTTTTCTGCTTTTCGTACCAACGGCCTACAGCCTTTCCTACTGCAGAGGTTGCAATTGCTCTGCCGGTTTCTTTTGCGACTTCTTTGAGAATCCTGTTGCCACCATTCACTTGCTCAACTTGCTGTACATTCAAAGCTTTCATTTCATTCATCTCCATTGAGAATGTTTAGATTTCAGTTAAACTCATCCCTGACAACATACGAATATTCATTCGTAGCCTGTCCCCCGGTGGTGGTGTGCTCGTCAAAGTTCAGCCACCATCGGGTTCCTTTTGGGCCTTTCCTGCTTCCTATGCAGGCGAAGCCAAATACTTTTTCGTTCGTCTGTTCACAATCGTCCCTTCAAACTGTACAGGGGTTCCAACAGCCATTGCACCAGCGTGCGTTGCCCTAGTGTGATATCGGCATCCAATAAAATACCCGGGCGCAGTGGAGTTTCTTGCCCAAAGGCCATAACACCTTGTTGATCTAAAGTGGCGGTGACGCGGTACATGGGTTCTTCTACTGTGAAAGGTGCTTGCCGCCATTCGTTGGGTAACAACACATGGTCGCTTACCTGAACAATTTCACCCTGGTATAAGCCAAATTTTTGGTAAGGAAACGCGGCATAGCGAATGTTCAGGGGCTGGCCCGGTTCAATGAACCCAATAGCGCGAGTCGGCACCAACAGTTCGGCGACCAAGGTACTGTCTTCGGGTAATAACGTCGCTAATGGAATGCCTTGCCCGGCGTCTTGCCCTTCGGTGGCCTGTACGGTGGTGACGGTGCCACTGCGCTCGGCGGTAATCACATAGGCTTTGCGGCCATAGAGTTCGGCAATTTGTTGTGCCAGCGTACTGAGTTCTGACTGCAATTGGTGTTGCTGGGCGCTTTGGTCGTCGTTCAGTTGGGCCGTACGGCTGCCCAGCAAGTCACGTTGATGTGTCTGATTAGACACACTGCGCTCCAAACTTTGCAATTCAGCCAAAACAGCCAAACGGCTCGACAGCAAGGCTTGCACGTCGACGTCACTTGCCATGCGTCGCTGTTGTAATTGCTGCATGTTAGCAAGTTGCTCGTCGATGATGGCTAAGCGCTGCTGGAGCGTATCTTTTTGTTGGCTGAGCCAGCGTAAATCCTCATTAATGGCCTCAGCTTCACGCGCTAGGTCGGCATGTCGCCGTTGAAAAGCAGCGGGAATACGCTCAAGTTCCTGCTGCAGCAAGCCTTGCTTGTACTGATATTCGTCGAGGAGTACTTGCTCTAGATGTCGACCATCGGCCAGCAAACTGTCACCGTTGATGACGAACAAGGGTTGCCCGGCCTGAACGCTGTCACCTTCACGCACCAGCACTTGGCGAATAATGCCGGCCCGTGCAGGATAAATGCGGATAACGCCGGCTGACGGCACCAAATGGCCTTGCACCGTTTCTTTACGGGCGTAGGTGCCCCAGAACAAATAGGTGAGGATGGCAGCAACGATCAGGATCACGATGCCCGTCAGCAACCGCAGAGAAAGCGGTTGGATCAGCAACACCTCGCCCCACAGGCGGTCGCGCTGATGCTCCATAGCTTGTTGGCGAAACAAGGCAGCGGTCACTGTACTTCTCCTTGGTCAATCCCGACCGAAGTGCAACGTGGTTGAGTTCCTTAGCAGGCTTGGGTGAACATCCGTTGCCTGCTGTTAACGGGGTGGAAATTTAAAGCAGGATTTTGACTAAGACAACTAACCCTAGGTTTAAAATATCGAGTTCTTTCGCTCACCGCGAAGTGAGTCACAGATGCTGGGTACATTTAGATGCTCCCGAAGGGCTTAGCATGGCGTCCAAGATGGTTGACTCAAAGAGCTCTTCATCCGCTATTAAGTCCGGGTGGGTGATCCATACCCATCATTTCTTCATGGTTTTGGTGCGAAATTCCTCATAGTGCTTAAAAACCAGATAAGTCGAATATATAACGCTAGGGAAAAATAATAATATAGTTAAAGTGGTTGCTATTTTAATTTCTTTCTGGCGAAGGCATAAGGTGCTTGGTATTGCATGGGGGTATAGCATTGCACTAATAAGTAACTCGATTTTTAAAGATTGCATTATAAGGTACCTATTAAAACTATATATTAACCTGAGTTCAGGTAAAGAGCTTGCCATATTAGGTTGGCACGTTCCAGCGTTTGCCGCCGGTTGAATTCAGGAATTAATTAGTTTACGAATGCAATGGCCTATAGTCGAAGGAGTTTAAGTTGCATTTCTATTAGCGGGTGGCGAATATTACATCAATACTCTTCAAATTTTTTCTTAAGAATTTTATTGAATATTAAGTCACACAACGGGGCTATGAATGCATAGGTCCATACGATTGCTATTATGTAGGTTACATTCATGTGGAATATAGAAGTAAGAAAGAGAACTCCTACAATTATTGAGGATGCCAAGGGCGTTCCATTCTTAAAATGCTTTATATAACTATTAATTAACCCAAATGGATTCATTTTAACTCCTCTAAGTACCCCCTAAGGGATTTAGTGTAATCCATTAGGGGGCAAATTTAATTTAAAATGTTATCACTTATTAACACGATTCCAAACTGATGTCGCGACAGTTGCATCAACTGCCGCACCACCAGTGGCACCAAGTTTCATGCCAGCCTTACCATAGGAAGATGCTGCCGCTGCTCTTGCTGCTTTGCTTGCGCCGTGCCGGACGGCGATCGACGCGCCTAATTTTGCTGCTCCTTTAGCGCCAGCAACTGCCAGTGGAACCGCAAAAACAACACCACCATTCACTTGCTCAACTTGCTGTACATTCAAAGCTTTCATTTCATTCATCTCCATTGAGAATGTTCAGATTTCAGTTAAACTCATCCCTGACAGCTTACGAAAACCATTTTCGTTTGCCTGCCACCGTTGGCAGCTCCGCCCTTCGAAAGTCAGGGCTGCCATCGGTTCTCCATTTTGGCTTTTCCTATACAGGCCAAGCCAAATTCGTTGTTGTCCTTCGCATCACAGTCTTCCTTTCAAACTGTACAAAGGCTCTAAAAGCCATTGCACCAGTGTGCGCTGCCCCAGTGTGATGTCGCCGTTGAAAAGCAGCGGGAATACGCTCAAGTTCCTGCTGCAGCAAGCCTTGCTTGTACTGGTACTCGTCGAGGAGTACTTGCTCTAGATGTCGACCATCGGCCAGCAAACTGTCACCGTTGATGACGAACAAGGGTTGCCCGGCCTGAACGCTGTCACCTTCACGCACCAGCACTTGGCGAATAATGCCGGCCCGTGCAGGATAAATGCGGATAACGCCGGCTGACGGCACCAAATGGCCTTGCACCGTTTCTTTACGGGCGTAGGTGCCCCAGAACAAATAGGTGAGGATGGCAGCAACGATCAGGATAACGATGCCCGTCAGCAACCGCAGAGAAAGCGGCTGGATCAGCAACACCTCGCCCCACAGGCGGTCGCGCTGATGCTCCATAGCTTGTTGGCGAAACAAGGCAGCGGTCACTGTACTTCTCCTTGGTCAATCCCGACCGAAGTGCAACGTGGTTGAGTTCCTTAGCAGGCTTGGGTGAACATCCGTTGCCTGCTGTTAACGGGGCGGAAATTTAAAGCAGGGTTATGACGAAGACAACTAACCCTAGGTTTAAAATATCGAGTTTTTTCGCTCACCGCGAAGTGAGTCACAGATGCTGACGGTGCGGGAAGAATTTTGCAGAGCCCATAGCAAAAGACAGTGACGTTATTACCAGTACACATTGGAGTGCGCTTTGTTACAATCGAGCGTCCGCTCACCCACAGCACAGGCAGTGCCTCTATGATGCTCGAAGATTACGTAAAGAAAATACTGAATGCTAAGGTATACGAAGCTGCGCGTGAAACGCCGCTGGATATCGCCCACAACCTGTCTAAACGCCTGAACAATCAGATTTTGATTAAGCGCGAAGACCTGCAGCCAGTGTTCTCTTTCAAAATTCGGGGCGCGTACAACCGGCTGGCCAACCTCAGCCAGGAAGAGCGTGATCGCGGGGTGATCTGTGCGTCGGCGGGCAACCATGCGCAGGGTGTGGCGTATTCGGCGCATTTGCTGAAGACCCGTGCCATCATCGTGATGCCGAAAACCACGCCGGAGATTAAGGTCAACGCGGTGCGTAACCACGGTGGCAAGTACGTGAAAGTGGTGTTGCACGGTGACGCCTTTGACGACGCGGCGGCGCATTCACGGCAGTTGATGGATGAACAGGGCTTAACCTACATTCATCCGTTTGACGACCCTGACACCATTGCGGGCCAAGGCACCGTGGCGCGGGAAATTCTGCATCAGTACGGTAAGCCTATTCACGCTATTTTTGTGCCGGTGGGCGGCGGCGGTTTGATCGCGGGTATCGCAGCCTACGTAAAATACCTGAACCCCGACATTCGTATTGTCGGCGTTGAATTTGAAGAATCCGCCTGTTTGGCGGCGGCCATGCGGGCGGGCAGCCGCGTGGTGTTGGAGCAGGTGGGCATTTTTGCCGACGGGGTGGCGGTGGGCCAAATCGGTGAGCAAACGTGGAAAGTGTGTGAGCACTGCGTTGATGAAGTCATTACCGTCACAGCCGATGAAATCTGTGCGGCGGTGAAGGACATGTTCGACGATACCCGTTCAGTGTCCGAGCCTTCGGGAGCGTTGGCCTTGGCCGGTGTTAAGAAGTATGTGCAGCGCGAAGGCACGGCCGATGAAACCTATGTGGCGATATCCAGTGGCGCCAACATGAATTTTGACCGGCTGCGTTTTGTCGCCGAACAGGCGGAAGTCGGTGAGCAACGGGAAGCCCTGCTCGCGGTGACTATCCCCGAGAAAGCGGGGGCTTTCTTGGCCTTTTGTGCGGTACTGGGGCGTCGTTCGGTGACCGAGTTTAATTACCGATACGACGATGACAACGCGGCGAACATTTTTGTCGGTGTGCAGGTATCTGGCTTGGCGGAAAAAAATGAGCTGGTGGAGGCCTTGCGTGCCGCGGATTATCCGGTATTGGACCTGACGGACAATGAAATCGCCAAGAGTCATATTCGGCATATGGTGGGCGGTAAGTCGCATCACTCGGCTACCGAAGTGCTGTACCGATTCGAGTTCCCGGAGCGCCCTGGGGCGTTGATGAACTTCCTAAAAAAGCTGGGTAAGCGTTGGAGTATTTCGTTGTTCCATTACCGCAACCACGGTGCTGCTTATGGTCGCGTGCTCTGCGCCTTTCAAGTGCCGAAAGACGACAGCGCCGAGTTCCAGCAAAAACTCAAAGAGTTGAACTACCAGCATTGGGATGAAACCGACAACCCGGTGTATCGCATGTTCCTCTAGGAACAGCGATACACGGGATGCACGGTCGCGTTAGCGCGGCGTGATGGGCACGGTCAGATGAAAGGTGATTTTGTCAAAATCACTGATTAAGGCTTCTACTTGTAGCGCCCATTTCCCCGGTAACGCGAGGCTATCCGTTTCCAGCACGTACAGTTGCCCTAGCTTGGTAAACTCCTCCCAGCGTGGCTCCAACTCAAGTTCAGGCAGACTCATGGCCACTTCCACCGCCAGTGGCGCGTGCACGTCGCCATTGTAGGTAAAGGATGCTACCCATTGGTTTAAGCCTGGATGGCTGTGCTCCATGTCGAATATCAAGCGATAGGGGCCAGCGTTCTCAATTAACTGAACGGGCTCGCCGCCTAAGCCGTGCTCGTGATTGTGATCATGAGAGCCATTACTTGCATTCGGTGGCATGGTGCTCGACAACACAGCGGTGCTGGCAATCACAGCGACCAATACGACGGTTTCCACAGCCAGCGTTATGCGCAACCAAAGTCGCGTGTCATGCCGGTTGCGACGCAGCTGCCGTGTGATGTAGCGCTGATTGACCAGCGCCAGGGTCAAAGCCAGGCTGATCAACCCCAACTTAAGTAACAGCACTCGACCGTAAGTCGAATCAAACAGTTGTGGGGGCGCATCCAAATGCAGGCTGGCCAGCAACACACCGAACAATATCAGTACGCCAACCAGCCAAATTGCATGACGCGAAAACTGCGCCAGCCAATAGGCCAGCGTGCGGGTGTTACCATGAAACGATAAGCGCCATAACACGGGCATTGCGCCGAGCCAATAGGCGGCCAGCACCACATGCATACTGAGCAACAAGGCCGCCAAACCGGCTTGCGTGTGAGTCAGGGTGTGACCTGTTGTTGCTAACGACCCCACCATCAACAGGGCCACGACACGCGCCAGCCGGTGTGCCATGGCCATCGTTGTGGGCGGGCCGATATAGCCGTTCAGGCCAAATATTAACAGCGCGGATGCGCCAGCGATCAAGCTGCTCCGCCCGAGCGGTGTAGAGCGGGCAATGTCCATGGCTGTAAGCCACTCGGCAAGGGTGAGCTGGCTGCCGCCAATTCGCCAGCCCAATAACAACACTTGCAGTACGGACGTCAGCATGACGGCGTAAGTCAGCCATTGTAGCCACTGCTGGACAGCGCGCTGCGCTTCCGGTTGGCGCGTTAGGCCGGTGTGATGCAATGGAAACCATAAGCCGCCGGCCAACGCCAGCAGACTCAGCAGCAACAGGGTACGGTTGGCTTGGTGCAGTCGTTCGGCCTGCACCGGCGCGCTGTCGGCCAATAGGGCGTCAGTGGTTATGGTTCCACGCTCGGTGTTGCCAACGGTGAATTGAAACGCCCCGCCGACGGGGTGTGAGTCGGCTGAAATCACCCGCCAGCTGACCACGTACAGACCATCCGTTAGATTGTCGGGCAGGTACTGGACGACAGTCTGTTGCTGCGCCATCTTCGGGGCGTCTTGCAGGCTGATCGTGCTGCCTGTGGCGTCAAAGACGCGAATAAATATGGGCGTCACCGGCTCATTGAAGTTAAGGCGGATGTCGGCGGGTGCCGTGTCCACACTGGCACCGTCTGACGGGCTGTGGCTCACCAATTGAGCGTGCCCCAGTGCGCCCAAAGGCCACCAGACCAACAGGGCGAGCCAACCCAAGGTAACTAGAAATCGCATGTTCATCGTTGCACTCCGCACCTAAAAACGGCGCAGGGCCGCCATTAGGTGCTTGGTTGGTTTAGCGCAGTTGCAGGCGAGGTGCTGGGTAGCGACCGCCGGTTTCACTTTCTATCCAACGCTCGGCCCCGGAGGCGCATTCTTGTACGGTGGGAAACAACAGGGTGCTGTTCGGTGTGTTGGGCAGACTGCCGCGCAGAATGAACTCGTCGTAATGAGCGTCCGCCAGGTTACCGCCACGCCACTGCACTTCGGCCACGCGTGAAGTAATCAGGTTGCCGTGGTTGGTGTAGGGTTCGGCTAACTCTTCTTCAATGATCACCAATTCCCAGCCGGCTTTTGGCATGGGTTTGACGTTGCGCATGCCGTCTGGAATGCGTACCCGAAGCACCTCGGTGGCTTCGCCCGCACAGCCGTGCGGTACTTGTAGGACGGCTCGATACGTTGAGCCCGCGGGCGCTTCTCGTACTTGCAATGTCACGTGGGCTGCGGCCAACGATGATAAGCATAAAGCGGTTAAGGCAGAAAACGTTGAGAGCAAAAATTTCATGGTGTACTCCAAAAATAAACCGTGCGCGCACCCCAGCGCCGGGGCGCGCGAAAAATAAAGCACTGTCAGCAGTGCGTTAAGCGAGGGTTAAGCTTGGAGGTGTCGGAGGTGCGCGGGGCTGTATAGCGTGGGGGTAAACCGGCGTGCCGGTCGATAGGTGCTGGGGATCATTGGCTTGCCCAATCACGCCTTGCTGTGCGGGAGGTATGTCGGTGGCCGAGGCAGGTGCTAACGCCCACGCATTGAGCGTTAAACACAACGGGCAACTTTGCGGAGCACTGTGCGCATGCGGGTGGTCGCCAGCGGGTGTTTCTGCAGAGTGAACAGCGTGTGCAGCTTTGGGCGTGCCGGGCGGATCGCACGGCGGCGGTACAGCCGAGAGCGCGGTCGTCGACTCAGTATGAGCGTGTGCCTGCGGTGTATCGACTTCGGCAAAATAGTGCACATGGTGCTGCACGCTGGCAGCGAGCAAAAAGCCTGCAGCCACTAAGCCGCCCAACGCCATCAGGCGTAGGCAGCGCAAGCGACGAAACGGGTTCAGATGCAAGGCACTAAACATGGTCGTGAATATCGTACCGACAGTCAGCAAAGAGCGGAGATTGTAGGCGGTGCCACATTACGGTGTCCAGTGGCAGGGTTCATTCCGCGTTCTGCGGTGCAGGTTGCTGCTGTTTTGTGAGCTGTTTACCCACCGCTTCTTCGGTTAGGTCATAACCCAGCTGGATCAGCTCCTTCGCACGGTCATAGTCAAAAAAGCCGCCCGCCGAGCGATGCAGGTTGATCACCACATCGGGGCGATACGACGCCAACCGCGCGTCGGTAATCTGTGACTGCATGATGTCGAACGAGCGAAAGAGGACATCCACCATATTCATACTGTTTTGCTGTTCGGGCTGGCCTTTGTGCAGACCGCGAATGCTGTCCAGCATATTGCTGAACGCAGGCCAGCGTCGCTCGTCTTCGTCTGGGATTTCAAGCGGTGTTTTCTTGATAGGACGCTTGCGCGGTTTGAGCTTGGTCGTCTCACCTTGGAGTTCGAGTTCATCAATGGCGTGGTTGAGGTTGACCGCTATGGTGATGTCGGCCATGGAGTTCATCGTAGGGCCCACGGGGACAGGATCCACGAGGCCTCCGTCGACCAGCCAGCGCCCCATGTGTTTGTGCGGTGTAAACACCGAGGGCACGGCGATGCTGCTGCGAATGGCATCGAACAAAGGCCCTCTATTGAGCCAGATGGCCCGCTCGCGATTGAGGTCTGTGGCGACGGCGGTAAATGGGATGGCCAAGTCTTCGATATTCAGCTCCCCCGTCATTTCCTGCAGCAGTTTAATCACCTTCTCGCCTTTAAACAGGCCAGAACGAGAAAACGATAAATCCAGCATGCGCAGAAGATTTGAGCGCTCCAAGCCGCTGACCCAATCACGATACTGGTCCAACTTGCCTGCCGCGTGCATGCCACCCACTAGGGCACCGATGGACGAGCCGGCAATGCTGATGATTTCAAAGTTGTGTTCCTCAAGCCATTGAATAACGCCGATGTGGGCCATTCCGCGGGCGCCGCCACTGCCGAGGGCGAGTGCTACTGTGGGCATAGTTCAATCTCCTTGTAGAAATTCGTGTTAAAGCACTGCAGACGCTCGAGGCGCCTGTCGTCTTACGTCTTGCCTATACATTAGGGAAGGCGTGTGTTTATCCAGCCGTGGTCAGTGATAATGCCATGTAAAGGCACATCCCAGGGTTGTACGGGTAACTGAGGCACTTGCTGACAAGCATGAGCAATGCCAACCAGTATGGGGCGTTGGCCGCGCTGTGCAAAGGTGCGGTCGTAAAATCCGCCACCCATGCCTAAGCGATTACCGTGCGCATCAAAACCCACCAAGGGCAGCAGTACCAAGTCCATCTGCCGCGGCTGGAATACACGTGGACTGCGTGGCTCGGGAATGCCAAAGCGGTTGTTGCGCAGCAGCGATTTACGCCGGTACGGCAAGAACCACAAGCGTCCGCCACGCAAGGGATGCAGCTGCGGCAAATAGGGTGTTTTGCCGAGGCGCCAGAGCTGTTCGATAAAGGGTTGCAGGCTGATTTCGCCGTCGTTGGGCAGATACAATGCGATGCTATGTGAGGCCTTTACCAGTGGCAGGTTCAGCAAGTGGTTTGCTAGGCGGCGGGCTGCCGATTGTTGCTGTGTCGGGGTCAGACTGCGGCGGCGCTGACGCAATACGCGACGCAATGCGCTGCGTTCGTCGTTCACTAAAGCCTTATCTACTGGGGCATGTGGGTTAACGGTTGGCAAGGTCATAAAATGAGGATCCCCGATACTACCGCTGTCGAGTGTGGCCTTGAACCGAAGAGTTCAAGGTGGTGACTCTGGTGACGAATTAGGCTTTCCGACCAGCGGACATGCACACATCGTCAGCGCAAAATCTCCGGGATATATAATATCGGCTCGAGGACGTATCGACTGGCAAATAGACCAGGGACAACGCCTAGTATACTGATATCCCGCTTGAATACAGCGTTGACAATGTAATTTCTTGCTTTGTTTTCACTGCTAAATGATGCAGATCAGTCTTGTTCGCTATCCAGTGCGTCATCTATTTTATTGATGATGCGCGTCACTGCGTCGTTCGATGCCACGTTGGCTTGTTGCTGTTGCCGCAGTTCATGAATTAGGTTAAGGGCCGCCATGACGGCGATGCGCTCCACGCCAAACACCTTGCCGGATTGTTTGATCTCGGTCATTTTGTTGTGTAGTTGCTGGGCCGCATCACGCAAGTCTGATTCGGCGTCGGCTGGGCAGGCGACGTTGTAGTCGCGGTCCAGAATATTCAGTTTTACGGTGTTGTTGGCTTTCATGTGGCCTGCTCAAATTCCTTTAGTCGTGCAATCACAAACTCCAAGCGCTGGCGTGCTTGCTGATTCTTGCTTTCCAGTTCGGCGCGCTCAGTTTCCCAAGCTTTACGTTCTTGGTCAAAAGCGGCTTGGGCTCTCTTTAGGCGTTGATGGTCACGCAGCAGTTCATCAACGCGTGCCTCCAGTGCCATCATTTGTTCTTGTGACATGCCCATGCTCCGTAATGAATTGCCTCTGATCGTTCAATGGTGGCGCGCGCGGAGTCTGCGGTGTAAAGCAGACTTTCGACAAGCACTATTACTAATCTTTGCGCGCCCTTTAGCGTACCAGCGTCAACGATGCTAGCATAGTGTGAAATTGTGAATACCCGATAGTACTTAGCCAATAGTTAATGGGAGCGAGCTGTGGATTTAGAATATTATGCCGTAGACGACGTGCTGGCCGATCTGGACCCCACGGAGTCGGTCGCTTTCCTGCATGGCAGCCTGGTGGCGCGTTTGGTCAGCGGCCTTCGATTGGAGCGTGCAGCGTGGTTGACCACAGCCCAAGAGCAACTGGAAATAGATGCCGAGTTAACCGAAGCCCATGCTGAGGTATTACATCAACTGTACGACCAAACGCTGAGCGACCTCAGTAACGACGCTTTTCGCCTGCGCTTGGTGTTACCAACGGAGGATGCCGCCTTGGCTGATCGCCTTGAAGCACTGTCCGATTGGTGTGCCGGTTTTGTCAGCACCCTAGGGGTGACCGGGCAATTGAAAGCGCCGGACGGCGAAGACGAAGAGTTATTGGAAGATCTGATCGCGATTGCCCAGCTCGACGTAGAATCAGAGAACGATGCCGAAGCGGAAGAAGATTACGCCGCGCTGGCTGAACACGTACGCTTGGCGGCACATCATTTTCAATTGGTTTTAGGCGCCCCGCTTGCTGATCAGAAGCCCACGTTGCACTAAGCGCCACCCTTGAACGCAAAGAGGACAAGAGGAATCATGAGCTATATCCCCATCACTCAGGAAGAGTTTGCTCTACGGCGCCACCGTTTAATGGCGCAACTGGAACCGGGCAGCCTGGCGATCATTCCGTCGGCGACCGAGCGCTTGCGTAACAGTGACGTTGAGTACCCGTTCCGCCAAGACAGTACCTTTTTCTATTTCACCGGTTTTCATGAGCCGGATGCCTTGGCGGTATTGGTTCCGGGTCGCCCGGACGGTGAGTTCGTTTTGTTTTGTCGTGAGCGCGACCGAGAGATGGAAATATGGAACGGCTACCGCATGGGTCCCGAGGGCGTGCAGGCGCACCTAGGGGTGGATGAAGCGCACTCGAACGAAGAGTTAGACGAACTTTTACCCGCCCTGCTGGACGGTTGTCGCCAAGTGTATTTGCCGATGGGGCACGACAGTGGTTTCGAGGCACAAGTCATGGCGTGGATTGAAGCCGTGCGTGCACAAGCACGCCGTGGCGCAAAAGCGCCTGAAACCTTGATGAATCTCAACCCCATTACCAACGAAATGCGCCTGTATAAATCGGACGCCGAAGCCGCCCTGATGCGTCGGTCGGGTGTCGTAGCGGCCGAAGCGCATAAGCGCGCCATGCGGGTCGCCCATCGCGCTACCCATGAATACCAACTGGAAGCAGAGATCAATCACGAATTCGCTTGGCATGGTGCGCGCTTACCGGCTTATTCAGCCATTGTCGGTGGTGGAGCGAACGCTTGTGTGCTGCACTACACCGAAAACAACGCACCATTGCAGAGCGGTGACTTGGTGCTGATTGATGCCGGGTGTGAGCTGGATTACTACGCCGCCGACATTACGCGAACCTTTCCTGTTAGTGGTCGGTTCAGTGCCGAGCAACGGACCCTCTATGAGTTGGTTCTGCGTGCTCACGAAGCCGCGTTAGCGCAAGTGAAGCCGGGTAATCATTTTAATCAACCTCATGAAACAGTATTGCAAGTACTGACCGAAGGCCTAGTCGAATTGGGGCTGTTACAGGGAGAGGTTGCCGAGCTGATCAGCAGTGAGGCTTATAAAGACTTCTTTATGCACCGCACCAGTCATTGGTTGGGCATGGATGTGCATGATGTTGGGCGCTACAAGACCGATGATGGTGCCTGGCGCGAGTTTGAGGCGGGCATGTGTTTGACCATAGAGCCTGGTCTGTATATTGCGCCGGACAATGAGAGCGTAGATGAGCGTTGGCGTGGCATAGGCATTCGCATCGAAGACGATGTCATGGTGACGATCGACGGCCATGAAAACTTCAGCTTAGGCGTACCGAAAGACCCCGACGAAATCGAGCGCTTGATGCAGGACGTGTAATACCGCATGCCGACTCTGACGTTGATGTCTGTGTTGCACATCGCGCTGCATTTTGCCGTGCCGGGCGTTGTTGCCGGACTGTTTTTTCGCACCCAATGGCGACGCGCGTGGTTGATCATGGTGGCGACTATGGTGGTTGACCTCGACCACCTATTGGCTGACCCGATCTATGACCCCACGCGCTGCAGTATTGGCTTTCACCCGTTGCACAGCTACCCGGCAATCGCCGGGTATGGCCTATTGGCGCTGTGGCAGCGCACCCGCCTAGTGGGCGTCGGGCTTTTGATCCATATGGCTCTAGATGCCATCGATTGTTGGTTTATGTAACCGCTTGACTACTTATTACTTGGCAAACAGCTCGTTTAGATCATCAAAGCCTTTTAGCTCAATGGCATTGCCACTGGGATCGTAGAAAAACATCGTACCTTGTTCTCCAACTTCTCCTTTGAACCTAATGTAGGGTTCTATCGCGAATTGCACCCCTTTGGCCGTCAGTTTGTCCGCTAGGGCCTGCCAGCGTTGCATCGACAGCACAGCGCCGAAATGCGGTACTGGCACATCATGCCCATCCACCGCGTTCTTTTGCGCTGGCCGCGGTGCATCGGGTGATAAGTGCGCCACAATCTGATGTCCAAAAAAGTTGTAGTCAATCCAGTGCTCTGAGCTGCGACCTTCGGGGCACTCAAGGACATTGCCATAGAACTCGCGAGCGGCGGCTAGATCGTGCACCGGAAAGGCCAAGTGGAAGGGTGGCAGGGATGTCATGGGCTACCTCAAAATCTGTGATGTAAGCGATCATTCTAGGCGGTTAGTTCGAGCCAGGATAGATAAAAGCACCTTAATGCACAGCAATGTGATCGCTGTACTTGCGCGGCTTTGGGTGCTCTGTTAGCGTGCGTTGTGCAAGTATCTACTCGAAATTTGCGCAAGGAATACATCTGCTGATTTGGCAGACCAAGGACTCAGGCCTGGGGATCAGGTCGGGAGTTGAACTTTCACCTTCAACAGGAGTGATCACTGTGAAACGTTTATTGCTGGTTATGTTACCCATCTTATTTGTCGTTGCTGGCTGTGCTTCGACCAGTAGCGATACAACGGCACGCCAAACCGCCGCGCCGACCGACTACCTGTCTTACCCCAATGACCAAGCGGAAGTGCTGGTGTTCTTTGGCTATCAATGCAATCCCTGCCATAACTTTTACCGTCAGGAATTAGCCCAGTGGAGTGCCGCAGGTGCGGACGACGTGAGTGTGGTCTATGTGCCGGTGGTGTTTTCCGATGCGGTTTATCCTGCGGCGCGAGCTTTTCATGCAGCGGAAGTCTTGGGTGCTAACCCGGTGTTTCATGCCCGCTTGTTTGATGCCTATCAGTCGGGCGTTGACTTGAGTTCACAAAAAGCCGTGATGGCGTTCGCGCGCAGCTGCTGCGACATCGATCCCGTAGCCTTCCGCACCGCCTATGAGTCGGAGTTGGTTGAGCGCCGCATGGACCAAGCCGAGGCCCTGCTGTATCAGTTTGGTGTTCGTGCCACGCCATCGGTGATCGTCAATCGTGAACATCTAGTGGATGGCAGCATGGTGTCGGGCAACCAGACTTTGCTGGATATCGTTAAGGCTCGCTTAAACGGTCAGACACCTGGTCGTTCACTTGCCATCTAAAGCTAATGATTGAGTAAAGCAGGCGTCGCTCGGCGCCTGTTTCTTGAAGAAAAGCGCATTAATCCCCTTGCTAGGCTTTAACTTGAAGCCGCCATCGGCGACAATACGCGCTCAAAAAAGAGACACCTCGCAACTTGCCCCAGGAGACTAGACCTCATGCCCAACCGCAGTGAGTTGGCTAATGCCATCCGCGCTCTCAGTATGGACGCCGTTCAACAGGCCAAAAGTGGACACCCAGGCGCCCCCATGGGCATGGCAGACATCGCCGAAGTACTGTGGCGCGACTATCTGAAGCACAGCCCCACGAATCCAGAATGGCCTGATCGTGACCGCTTTGTGCTGTCTAACGGCCACGGCTCCATGTTGCTCTACTCTCTGTTGCACCTCTCGGGCTACGACCTGCCGATTGAAGAACTGAAGAATTTCCGTCAGTTACACTCTAAAACACCCGGACACCCTGAATACGGTTATGCGCCCGGTGTTGAAACCACCACTGGCCCCCTGGGTCAAGGTATTGCTAACGCCGTCGGTATGGCACTGGCTGAGCGCGTGCTGGGCGCACAGTTTAACCGCCCTGGGCATGACGTGGTTGATCACTACACATACACCTTCTTGGGTGACGGCTGCATGATGGAAGGTATTTCGCATGAAGTCTGCTCTTTGGCCGGTACTTTGGGTTTGGGTAAGCTGATAGCCTTTTATGACGACAACGGCATTTCCATCGACGGCGAAGTCGAAGGTTGGTTCACCGACGATACGGTGAAGCGCTTTGAGTCGTACGGTTGGCAAGTGATTCCGCGCGTAAATGGTCACGACAGCGACGAAATCCGTCAGGCTATCGAAACTGCGCGTGCTAACACCGACCAGCCAACACTGATTTGCTGCAAAACCATCATCGGTTTTGGTTCGCCGAACAAAGAAGGCAAAGAAGATTGCCACGGTGCACCCTTGGGTGACGACGAAATCAAGCTAACACGTGAGCGCTTAGGTTGGCAGCACGGTCCGTTCGAAATTCCTCAGCCAGTGTACGAGGCTTGGGATGCGCGCGGAAAGGGTCGTGTAGCAGAAGCCGCTTGGGAAGATAAGATGGCCGCCTACGCCACTGCTTTCCCAGAGCAAGCAGCCGAACTGAAACGCCGTTTGGCCGGTGACTTGCCAGCCGATTTTGCCGCACAGGCTGAGCGCATCGTCGCTGACATTCAGGCGAAAGGCGAGACCATTGCCAGCCGTAAGGCCAGCCAAAATGCCATTACCGCATTTGCCTCTATTTTGCCTGAGTTCTTGGGTGGCTCGGCTGATTTGGCAGGTAGCAACCTGACCAAGTGGCCCGACTGCAAAGGCGTTACCGGTTTGGATGCCAACGGCAACTACGTCTTCTACGGTGTGCGTGAGTTCGGCATGAGCGCCATTATGAATGGTGTAGCGTTGCACCGTGGGTTTATTCCATTCGGCGCAACCTTCCTGATGTTTATGGAATATGCGCGCAACGCCGTGCGTATGGCCGCGTTGATGAAACAGCGTGCGATCTTCGTTTACACGCACGACTCCATTGGTTTGGGAGAAGATGGTCCCACGCACCAGCCGGTTGAGCAGCTGGCCAGTATGCGCACGACGCCCAATCTCGACACCTGGCGCCCTTGTGATGCCGTTGAGTCGGCGGTATCGTGGAAAGCGGCTATCGAACGTACCGAAGGGCCAACCGCTTTAGTGTTCTCGCGTCAGAACCTGCCACATCAAACGCGCAGCGATGAGCAAGTGAGCTTGATTGAGCGTGGTGGCTATGTATTGAAAGATACCGCCGGAACACCCGATGCGATCGTGATTGCAACGGGCTCAGAAGTGAGTCTGGCGATGGAAGCGGCTGAACGGTTGAGCAGTGAAGGCATCTCTGTTCGCGTGGTGTCCATGCCTTCAACCTATCAGTTTGATCGTCAGGATGCGGCTTATCGCGAGTCCGTGTTGCCTTCTGCTGTGCGCGCACGCGTGGCGGTAGAAGCAAGCATCAAAGACTACTGGCTGAAGTATGTTGGTTTGGATGGCCAAGTAGTGGGTATGGAAACCTTTGGTGAGTCAGCACCAGCTGGCGATCTGTTCAAACACTTTGGTATCACCGCAGATGCCGTGGTCGCCGCTGTAAAAGCAGTGCGATAATCCGCTTCTCTCGGTAAAAAAGCCCGCTTTGCAGCGGGCTTTTTTATGCGCCTACAGCTTACCTAGGGGAGCGCTGGTAACTGGCGAAGTTAATGAGTTGCGCGCCTTTGGTGCCTAAGTAATTGTGATGTGCTGCATTGTAGGGCGCAGTTGACGCTCATTGCTGAGGGAATATGAACAAACCACTGTATAAGCCATGGTAAAATTGCCTTTTTACGCCGCCAAGGAATATCATGCGCTCAGCATTATAAGGACTGTCACAAAAGATCTGTTGACCGAATGGTCAGCTCGTTTATTATGGGCAATGAATCCTTAAGTACTCTATTCTGGATTAGCAGGCCACTCTGGCTTAAAAACTGCTATCTTGATCAGGTTGATAACAAAAAACAGGTGAGCACGCACTTCGGGTGTGCACACCATAGGATCGTAAGACACAAAGGGGATAGAAATGAAAGCAATTACAAAACTGGCAATGACCGGTGTGGCCGCCGCGGTCATAATGGCTGGTTGTTCAAAAGATGAACCAGCTGCGACTGCAGCAGCTGGCGAGACACAGTTCCGCCCAGCGGTTGTTTATGATGTTGCGGGCAAATTCGATAAATCGTTTAACGAAGCGGTTTTCCGCAATGGTGTTGAAGTATTTGTTGCTGACAAGGGCGTCGCAGTGCGTGAGTTTACGCCTGATAACGAATCTCAGCGTGAGCAGGCCATCCGCCGCTTGGCTCAAGACGGTCACAGCCCGATCGTTACTGTTGGCTTTAACTTCGGCAGCTCGGTCAGTAGCGTAGCCGCTGACTTCCCTAACACGCAGTTTGCCATCATCGATGACGTTGTGGATGCTCCCAACGTACAGTCATTGATCTTCAAAGAGCACGAAGGCTCTTTCTTGGTAGGTGCATTGGCTGCGCTGGCTTCCGAAACCAATACCGTTGGTTTCGTTGGTGGTATGGATATCCCGCTGATTCGTAAGTTCGCCTGCGGTTATGAGCAGGGTGCTAAGTACGTCAACAGCGATATCCGTGTATTGCAGAACATGACCGGTTCTACGCCAACTGCGTTCAACGACCCCGTCCGCGGTGGTGAGTTGGCTAACTCGCAAATCTCACAGGGTGCTGATGTAATTTATGCAGCGGCCGGTGGTACTGGTTTGGGCGTGTATCAAACTGCTGCTGACCGTGGCATCTTCGCCATCGGTGTAGATTCCAACCAAAACTACCTGCAGCCAGGCACCATGCTGACATCGATGGAGAAGCGTGTGGGTACTGCTGCCTACGTATCGTGGGAACAAGCCATGATGGGTGAGTGGGAAGGTGGCGTGCAAGTGTTCGGTATCGCTGAGAACGGCGTTGATTGGTCATTGGACGAGTTCAACCGTGATTTGATCAGCACCGAGCTGGAAGCCCAAATCAATGATATCCGGAACAAGATCATCTCCGGTGAAATTGAAGTGTACGACTACATGCAAAACGGCGACTGCAACTACGCAGCCATGTAAGCCGACTGAAAGTCAGCCCTCGCACGCGACCTGTGCGAGGGTTAAGGGGTCTTTGAGCAGTTCGCGCCGGAATTGATCAAAGACTCCTTTAACTTTTACGGCCAGCAGAAAAACGCGTCCTGCGTTTTTAGCTTTCAGCAGGTTACTCAGATGTCACAAAAAATAACAACCCCCTATGCCTTGGAGTTGAAGGGTATCGACAAGCGTTTTGGTACCGTGCATGCCAACCGCGCCATCGACCTAAAGGTAGAGAAAGGTACGATTCACGGCATTGTCGGCGAAAATGGCGCCGGCAAGTCAACATTGATGAGCATCATCTACGGCTTCTACCAAGCCGATGCCGGTGAAATGTTCATCGACGGCCAACCTTTTGTGGCCAAAGATTCAAAAGCAGCGATCGATGCGGGCATCGGCATGGTGCATCAGCACTTTATGCTCATCCATAATTTCACGGTCCTGGAAAACGTCATACTAGGCGCTGAGTCCAGTCCGTTACTAAATCCCAGCATGCGTGAAGCGCGCGCGGCCCTGAAGAGACTGGAGCAGGACTACAATCTGCAGGTGCCTCTTGATACACAGGTTCAGGATCTGCCCGTGGGCATTCAGCAGCGGGTCGAAATACTGAAGGCATTGTATCGTGGTGCTAAGGTACTGATTCTGGATGAGCCGACTGGTGTATTAACGCCGCAGGAAACCGATCATCTGTTCAAGGTGCTTGCTGCGCTGCGTGATCAGGGTACGACCATCATTATTATCACCCACAAGCTGCGTGAAATTTTGGCCGTCACCAATAATGTCTCGGTGATGCGTCAGGGTGAAATGGTGGCGCACTTGGTAACAAAGAACACTACACGCGAAGAATTAGCGGAACAAATGGTCGGGCGCAAAGTGCTGTTGCGCGTTACCAAGGGAGAAGCTGAACCGCAGCAGGAATTGTTGCGCGCTGAGCAGCTGAGCTTTACCGATAAACATGGTGTGCCGCGTTTGAAAAACCTCAACTTTGCCGTGCGCGCAGGCGAGATTGTCGGTGTTGCTGGGGTGTCTGGTAACGGGCAATCACAATTACTCGAAGTGTTGTCGGGCATGAAAGCGCCGACGTCTGGCAGTTTCACCTATGGTGATACCCTGATTTCTGCGGACGCACCGCGTGACGCCGAGCAGATCAGAAAGCTGAAGGTCGCGCATGTACCGGAGGACCGCCATAGCCAAGGTTTGGTCACGGCAATGATGGCCAGTGAGGCCTTTATACTGGGTTATCACCGTGACCCGCAGTACAACCACCGCATCTTCTTGAAGCAAAAAGAAGTGGTCGCAGACTGCGCCAAACAAATGAAAAAATGGGACGTACGCCCGCCTATTCCCGATCTAAAAACCGCGAACTTCTCTGGTGGTAACCAGCAAAAGCTGGTGCTGGCGCGTGAAGTAGAGCGTGATCCCGACGTCATGCTGATCGGTCAGCCGACGCGCGGTGTAGACATCGGCGCCATTGAGTTCATACACCAACAGATCATTGCATTACGAGACCAAGGCAAGGCGATCTTATTAGTTTCAGTGGAGTTAGAAGAGATACTGTCGTTGAGCGATCGTATTTTGGTGATGTTTGATGGCGAGATCGTCGCCGAAGTGGACGCCAGTGAGGCGAATGAACGTATGCTTGGCCTAATGATGGCTAATGCGCATGGGGAGGACGAAGTCCATGACGCCAGTTAGTTTACCTTGGTGGATGACCGCAGTGGTCATGCCACTGGCCAACATTGTTTTGGCCTTTGCAGTGTGTTCATTGTTGTTTCTGTATATCGAAGTGAATCCCATCGATGCGATTGTCGCCATGGTGAATGGTTCCTTCGGTAATACCGAAGGTATTGGCTATACGCTGTTTTACGCGACGGGCTATATCTTCACCGGCTTAGCGGTCGCCGTCGCTTTCCATGCGGGGCTGTTCAATATCGGTGGTGAGGGGCAGGCGACCTTTGCCGGCCTGGGTGTCACCGCAGTGGCTTTGGGCTTAGGCCCTTGGTTGCCGATGTTGTTGGTTATTCCAGCGGCCATTCTGTTGGGTGGGGCCTTTGGTGCGGCGTGGGCATACATCCCGGCTTATCTGCAGGCCAAGCGTGGCTCGCACATCGTTATCACCACCATCATGTTCAACTTCATTGCCGCGTCTTTGATGGTGTATTTGCTGGTCGACTGGTTGCGCCCGCCGGGTTCTATGTCGAGTGAAAGCGCCGTGTTTCCGCGGCATACTTGGATGCCACGGGTGTGGGAGTGGTTTGGCTGGCGTCGGAGTCCGCTGAATCTGACCTTTGTTTGGGCGCTGATTTGCGCTTACGGCACCTGGTTGTTTCTCTGGCGTACGCGCTGGGGATACGAAGTGCGCGCTCTGGGTTTCAACCATGGTGCGGCGCGGTACGCTGGCATCAGTGACAGCAAGGTCGTGATTCTGGCGATGTTGGTGTCGGGTATGTTGGCCGGTTTCTTCGCTGTAAATGCCTTGTTGGGCGATCTACATCAGCTAAAGCTCGGTTATGTGGCCGGATTCGGTTTCACCGGTATTGCGGTCGCCCTAATGGGGCGCAACCACCCGGTCGGTATTGTGTTGGCCGCTATCTTCTTTGGGTTCCTTTACCAAGGGGGAGCCGAACTGAAGTTTGCCTATGAAGTCGACCGTAACATCGTTGTGGTGTTGCAGGGGTTGGTGGTGTTGTTCAGTGGTGCGTTGGAGCACATGTTGAAGGGCCCATTGACGCGCTTCTACCAGCGCTGGCACCTGAAGAAGAAGGAGGTGGCTGCGCATGTTTGATATCATTTTGGTTATGGTGGATGCCACCTTACGTGTATCGACACCTTTGATTTTTGCTGCCTTGGCGGGCTTGTTTTCGGAGCGCGCCGGTATCGTGAATATTGCGCTGGAAGGTAAGTTGTTGCTGGGCGCCTTTGCGGCCGCCGCAGCGGCGTACTTCACTGGCTCGGCGTGGCTGGGTGTGCTTGCCGCTATCGGCGTCGGTGTGTTGTTCGCTTGGTTGCATGCTTTCGCGACGGTCACGCACCGTGGTGACCATGTGGTCAGTGGTCTGGCGATCAATATTCTTGCGGCTGGTCTTACCGTGACCTTGGCACGGCATTGGTTCGATATGGGCGGACAGACACCATCGTTAACCGGCTTAGCACGCTTCCGGCCAATTGAGTTGCCGTTGGTCGATCTGCTGAATCATGTGCCTATTTTGGGTACCATCTACCGTGAAGTAATTTCTGGCCATACCATCTTAGTGTACATGTCATGGTTTGCAGTGCCTTTGGTCTGGTGGACGGTGTTCCGCACACGTTTTGGTCTGCGCTTACGTGCCGTGGGAGAGAACCCGCAGGCAATTGATACCGCCGGTATCGGTGTGACCAAGATGCGCTACCTTGCCTTGACCATCTGTGGCGCCCTCGCGGGCATTGGTGGTGCTTACTTGAGTATCGCACACAGCGCTCAGTTCATTCCCGATATGAGTGCCGGTAAGGGCTACATGGCTTTGGCAGCGCTGATCTTCGGTAAATGGCGACCAGTACAGGCGCTGGCCGCCTGTTTCCTGTTTGGCTTCTTAGAGGCCGTCGCAATTCGTTTGCAGGGCGTTGAGATCGGTGGGGTGATCGTACCGGTCCAGTTTATCGAAATGTTGCCTTATGTACTGACGGTGGTCCTGTTGGCTGGCTTTATTGGCCGTGCTATTGCGCCGAAGAGTATCGGTAAGCCTTACGCCAAAGAGCGAACTTAGTTTGCTTTATTGGCCAGTACATGAAGCCCTCTTCGGAGGGCTTTTTTTGTACCCAGAGCACTCTTTTGGCGCATCCAAAGGAGCAAAAAACAGTGCAACATGCTGGCTGAATTTTGGCAGAAAACACCGTCATTTTTCCGCCATTGAACTGCAATCGGGCTGCCATATAGCCTGCACATGCTTTTCCCCAGATACTGTGGATAACTGTGTGGGTAAGATGTCAGAAACTGTACGCAGGCCTTACCGCTCGGGCCCTTTCTTAGATTGGTTAAAAAATAATCAATGCAATAAATGCCAATAAAAACAGTGACTTATGAAAGTCAATAGGCTAGTGGCGACAAAATGTCAGGTTTTTTTGTGGCCGCGTAATGTTTGTTCAAAATGTGAATAAGCACTTCCTGTTTTATACAAATTTTCCCTTTACAGCCTCTAGTTACTGCATTAGTACGGTGACGCACAGATATTTGACGCTAAGTGCTAGTGGGGCGGTCTGAGGTATGTGAACGTGCGTAAAACTCTGGCGCGGAGGCGGATGCAGCATCAATCGCTCGATGGCTATTTTAAGGCAAAAAAATGGGGCTCAATAAGCCCCAGAAAAGATGCCACTTTGTGTCTTGGCAGACACAGATTACTCATCACACAGGCAGACAATTGGGAGTACCGTTGTCTGCTAGTGCATGTTGCAGGCGATCACTGCAACACACACCCGTACGTTAACCTTTAGGTTAGGACGCGGCCATAGTAGAAACGATACAAAAGCCATCTTTAGTAGTCGCGTTTAAAGAATGTCGGAGAAAGCGATGCGCCAATCGGTGCACTTCTGCGCGGGCTATGTACGCTGACTGAAGGCCTGCTCACCGCGTCGATCTGTGCTGCTGGTGTAGACGAACGCCTTCAGCAATCCAGCGTACGGTGTCGGCTCGGATAGTGTCAGGAAGGTGCTGTAATATCTCATTGACAAGGCGATAGCGCGTTTGTAGAGCAAGGCGCGCTTTATAGTATTGAGTGTTGAGCGTCAGAGCGATTGGAGGCACTTGCATGCTGTAGGCGAAACGCGGAAAAAGCAGAAAAGAATAAGCAATTTCCCCTCGTTCGATGGCCAGAAAGTGGCTGGTGGAGATACCCAAGCCATTGGCCATTTCCTCTTGGCTGTACGAGAGAATTTGGCGGACCAGGCGCAAGTTAGCGCCTATCGCGGCGTAGATCTTTTGCTCCAGCACTTCATCCAGTGCTTGGCGCTTTGCGGTGCACGACAGTGAGATCGCTTTCACATCTAGCTCTGGCGTTTCCAGTTGAAGGATATGGCAGAGGTGCTGAATGCAGCTTAAGAACAGTTCATCGGATGTCTCACATAGCCACGGCGAGAGCCGGAAGAACTGCGCAGGTACGGCCAGCCCGTTACTGGCGTAAGGTAATTGCCCGACGAGGGATTCGGGCGGGACACCGGTTTGTAGCGACCACAGAGCTATGGTGTGCAGGCGTGGAATAGAGCTGCCTGACTCGTAGCGCAGGTACTGGGCACGACTGACGCGCAGGCGTTCGGCTTCGGCAAGTTGGGATATGCCGCGGTCAGACCGGCAACGACGCAACATTTGTCCCAAGTGATTGCCCAATCCACTCTCTTGTTCTGCGTAAGGAGCGATGCGTATACCATCGTGCTGCTGCAGGTAGCGCGTCAACTGATCGTATGTATCCATAACGTGAAGCCTGCAAAGATTCTGATCTACTCTAGGATAATGCCGCGTAACTCTAACAGTGTCAAAATATCTGACTGACCAGTCGGTAGGCTGTTTAACGACTGAAATTGCTTTGACATCCAGTGCAGTTGCAACTGTACTTGATCCACAACTGCATTAAATGAGAGGACTCGTAATGAAGAATTGGTTAATTGTAAGCGCTGGTACGCTGTTGTTGTCGGCTGGCTTAGTGGGAGTGGTGTCGGCTAATGAGCGGCCGGTAGCACGGGTAGTCAGTTTAACGGGCACCGCCCAACTGGACGACAGTGCGGCGGCGACTCGTGGCACCGCACTGCACGAAGGCAGTATTGTCGAGACGGGTGCCGATTCGCGCCTGCGGATGCGCTTCAATGGTGGCAGCTTGCTGACTTTGGGTGAAAATACGCGCTTTGAAATCAGTCGTTATGAACCCGCTACCGACACCACAGAGCAAACAGCTTATTTTCGAGTGTTGAGCGGTGTGATTCTGGCGATAGCGGATGGTGTGACACCGGGCACTGACGCCTATGTGATTGAAACACCTGCGGCATCTATTGGCATCCGTGGCACCATCGTTTGGGGCGGCTATTTTATACCAGGCCAAGCGGACTACATTTTATTGGAAGGTGGTCCTGTAACCATAACAAACACTTCTGGCGAGGTGTTGCTGACGGAGATAGGTCAGGGTACTACGGTGCTGGTGGATGACGATGGACGCGACCAGACAGCCCCTTATGAACCTGAGTTCTGGGATGGTGCCAAGCTGTTTGAAGCAGTCACCACCATAGCCTTCCCATAGCACTAAGCTGTGCGCTTCACAGGGTGAAGCGCTTAACCGACTCCAGCAGTGCGTCGGCAGATTGATGCAATTGCCCGTTGGCGTCACGCGTGGCAGTAGCACCTTGTTCGGTTTTCTCGGCAATGTCCGCAATGCGTGTCACATTCTGATTGATTTCGTTGGCGACCTGCGCTTGCTGTTCAGCAGCGGTGGCGATCTGCACATTGAGGTCGCGTATGCGGTCGATGACATCGGCAAATTCTGTGATCACATTCAGTGCTTGAGCAGACTGCTCTGCTGAATGGTCGGTGTGCGTTTGGCCAGACCGTATGGCTTCTACGGCGCCATTCGAGGCACGCAGCATCACTTCAATCTTCTCTTTGATTTCTACCGTCGACTGCTGAGTCCTGCTGGCCAGCGTGCGCACTTCATCGGCAACCACGGCAAAGCCGCGGCCCTGCTCACCCGCTCGCGCTGCTTCGATGGCGGCGTTCAAGGCCAGTAAGTTCGTCTGTTCAGCAATGGCATCGATCACCTGCAAGATGTCTTGAATGCTGTTGACGTCGGTGTCCAGCTGTTGAATGGCCGTTGCAGCACCGGTCATCACCCCCACCAGGGTACTGATCGACTGTTGGCTGGCACTGACAATTTCGCGACTGTTGCTGGCATAGCCGGTGGCTTGTTCCATTTCCGATGACGCGTGTTCAGCGTGACGGGCAACTTCTTCAATAGTCGCCGCCATTTCGTGTACGGCGGTGGCCACCCAGTCCGTTTCTTCGCGCTGTTTGCTGACGTCTGCCTGCATGTTCATCGCCACTTGGTGCGCTTGTGTGACGACCTGATTCAGGGTGTCAGATTGCTGTTGGATGACGGTCACCATATCGCGCAGCGACTCTACAACCTGCTCTGCGGAACGTGTTAACTCCCCGAATTCGTCGTTCGAGTGTGAAGGCCAGCGTTCGCTCAAATCGCCATGTGCGATGCGCCGCAACGCACCAACGACGGCTTTCAGTGGTTTGCGAATCGTTCGAGTGACCAGCCATGCGATCAGTATGCCCGCCAGTAAGGCCAATACACTGACGCCGACAATAATGAGCTGGCTGTCCGCCACCACCTGGATCGAGTCGCTGTTCACTTGGCGGCGATAGGTGTTGGCAAACTGGCGAGTATCGGCCAGTACGCGTTCGGCATTGGCCAGCTCTTCTTGCGAACGCTGCAGACGCGTCTCGAGCGAAGCCCGAATTTGTAGGTAGTTGTTCACTGTGGTGACCAACCCGCCGTCGCCGGAAACATTGGCCAGAAAGTCGGACACGGCGCCACCAAAGGCTTCAAAGTTGGCATCCACCGCCGCATCTTGACGCCGAGCGCCTAAAAGGCGAAAGCCGAGTGTGCCGTAGCCATCCATCCAGCGTCGAAAAGCGGTTTGAATCTGCGCAAACTCCGCCACCGAGCGTGCGGAGCCCAGTTGATTGGCCAAATCAATGCCGTGTCGTAAGGACACATGGGCTTGGTACATCAGTATTTGTGCGCTGGGTGTCTGCACTTCGCGGTGCATGGTTTCCAGCACTTGATTTATGGCGATGGCGTTTTCATTCATGCTGGCGCGGCGGTTGGTGAGTTCGCTGAAGCTTTGCAGGGAATCCCGGTAAATGCGCTGGGTGGATTCAATGTTGTCGAACAGCTCTGGCAACGAATCTTGCAGAGTCACCAGTTCTGCCGACGCGGAGGCACCGCCGCTGATGTCTGCGGTGATGGCTACCAGCTCGGCGATGGCCCGCTCAATGCGCGCACGCTCGGTGCGGTACTCGTCTTCCAACTGCGTCAAGACGTCGGTGGAGTCAGAGTTGTAGTGCGCCAGTATCAGCTGGTTAACGCGGGTGAAAGACAGGCTTAACGCGTTGGCACCGTCGGACGCCGGGCCTGCGCGCTCGACGAGGCGGTCAACGCCGCTTTGTATGTCGGACACCGCCGTCAGCGCGCTGACGGCGACGAACACTAACCCTGTGCTCAATAGGACAAACCCGGCAACAATGCGTTGTACCACGGTAAGCTGTAAAGAGAATTTTGATTTCATGGGAGGCCATACTTCTTCAATGGTTAATCGAATAGTCGCGTCGAACTGCCGGCAACGCGCCCTGCTCGCCTTTTTTGTTTTTTTAGTCCGGCTTAGCGGTCGGCCTTCGCGCTGGAAGATCGACAGGTTCTTACATCGTCCTCAATTCATGCTCCAAGCAGAGCCACCGCCTTCAACGGTAATCAACGTCCAGTCTTCAACATCCGGATGCAAAAAGCCTGCATCGATATAAGCCTGGCGCACAGTGCCACTTTTCTTCAGGCGTAACAGGCCAAGGTGCACCACCGAGTTAAAAAACGGACCCTCGGCGTGGCGGCGTGAAATGGCCATATGACGACTTCCGACCAGTCCGAGCTTAATGCCGGGTATGGGCACCAGTACACCGCTGTCCACACTGAGCTGCATCGCTTCACTGGTCTGAAATGGTGCTAAAAGAAAGTCAGCTCCGCCATTCATAACAGCATCCACCATGCCGGGCCAAGTATCAGAATGTAACAAAGCATCAAGCTGCAGGCCGGATAGGGTATTCCAGTCAGCTTGCCAGTGACGGCTGCTGATGCCGGTCAGTTGTTGCACATCTTGAGTATTGCTGGCGGTGAGCGCAGTCAGATTGTCGGGATGAACGTAAAAACCGGCTTCGAACTCACCGCGCCCAATGAGTGCAGTGGTGATGTAGATATCTTGGTGTCGAGGCGAAAGATCGTTGAGCCAGGCACTGGTGCCGGAGGCCAATGCAGAGCCATTGGATAACGCATTGAGCGTCGCGGCGTAGTCGGCCTCTTCGACAAAGGTCAGATCGAAATGGACGCCGGCAGCGGCGATGGCTTGTTGCATTAGGATCAATTCCACCACATCACGTCGTGAACCGGGACCGGAGTAGTCGGTAATGGTCAGCGGGTCCCGATCTCCTACTAGGATTCGGTAATCGCGCAATACATCAGGTGGTACCAGAATGGTATTGTTGTTGGCGGCAGCAGTACTCAGTAGTACGGTGGTACTTAGGGCAAATATGAGCAGTTTTAGCGTTATTTTTCTCATTGCTCCACACCTTTCGGGTGATTTGTACAGAGGTGGATGGTAACAAAAAAGACACAAAAAGAAAACCAATATAATACCAATTAAGCTGAGGCGAGAGACTAGAAATACCTTGGCGGCCAGCGCGATAACGATTTTCGTGCGCTCCTGCAGTATAATGCACCAACACGTTTTTATTTGGTTTTGTCATGTCGTCCAGTAAGCGCAAGGAAATCCCGGTCTTCACCACACCGCTAATCGAAACGCACTGCCACCTCGACTTTCTGAAAGAAGGCAATACGGCAGACACCTTGGCGCGCGCACGCGCGGTAGGTGTAGAGCAGGTGGTTACTATTGCGGTTGAACCGGGCAATCTACAAACCGTATTGGATTTAATAGACCAGCACGAAGGATTGTACGGCACGCAGGGCGTGCATCCGCATTCGGCGGCGGAGTACGATGCCGGTGTGGGTGAACGCATTCTGGCTGGGGCTAAGCACCCCAAGGTGGTAGCGATCGGTGAAATTGGACTCGATTACCATTACGACAATTCACCGCGTCAGGAACAGCGCGCGGCGTTCGCAGCACAATTGGAAATTGCCTTACAAGTCGACTTGCCCATCGTGGTACACACGCGTGACGCTGATCTCGATACCATGGCGATTTTCCGCGAGTTCAGTGGGCGAGGGTTACGCGGGGTGATACACAGTTTTACCAGCAGTCCTGAACTGGCGGCTTTTTGTGTCGAAGAAGGCTTTCACCTGGGCTTCAATGGCATTATCACCTTTAATAAGGCTGACAACGTGCGGGCTGTATTGGCCGCGACGCCTTTGTCACGGGTGTTGTTAGAGACCGATGCGCCCTACCTGACGCCGGTGCCTTTTCGTGGCCAAGAGAATGCGCCCTATTATCTGCCACTGGTGGCGCAATACGTTGCAACGCTGAAAGACGAAACGCCCGAGCAAGTAGCGGCGGTAACCACCGCCAATGCGCGGGCGTTGTTCTTTCCGAGCTGATTGCCGCAGCGTGATCAGTTTTCGCGACGCGGTGTGTAGCGGAAGCGTTCGGGCAGATCGAAATTAGCAATGCAGTCAAAACTGCCGTCGGCGCTGGTGCGCACGACCTTACATTGAATGTCTGCGCCATCGTCTTCCCACACAGAAAAACTGTCGTTGCAGCCATCGCGATAGCGGCTTTCGCTGTTCGCCCATACCAGGGTGCGGTCGTTCAGTTGCCACTGGTAACGGGTTTCAGACAAGGCACAGACCTGACCTTGCACAGCATCGATTTCACGGTACAACGCTGAGCCATCGGCATTCAGGGTGTCTGTCCCTATGCTATGCCAACTGCAGTCGTCCCACAGAATGGCCAGGTCATACTGTCCTGCTGTCGGGCCCGTCGCGCCAGGGCCACTGCGCAGGCGAACACGGTTCTGCTGGCGCAACGACACACCTTGCGGGCTGGTCGCTAATTCCACGGCGCCTCGTGCCATTTCGAACTCGGCCATCAGGTCAGACGCGGCATATAATTGGTCGCAGCTTTCGCGGTTCAAACTATCGCGGGGCAGCATATCCGTCAGGCCGCTATTCAAGGCGTCCATCGCTTGCAGCGCGTCTGCTGAAACGCGTAAGAAAGCGAGGCTGTGCGGTATGTCTTTCAATACGGCGGCACGCGCTGTCGCTTGCGCACCCTGATACACCGCCAAGTAATCACCGGTAATGCGAGCCTGCAAGTTCAAGCCCGGAAACGGCAGTGGCAGTGCCACCGGCTCACCGTTGGCAGGCACTACAACGCCGCGCAGAAAGGGCACCGATTGGGTCAAGATGGCGGACAATAAAAACGGATCGCGGCTGCGCACGGCCAGCAAGGCATCCAAGCTGGCTAAATCGCCATCGGCATCACCACTGGCAAAGACGTCCAATACGGCGCTCTGGGCACCTTGCATGACGGCGGCAGCAATGGCGATGGTAGCCGGATTGCTCTTGGCGAGTTCTTGTTTCATTTCGTCCAGTGTCGGGCAGGCCCATTGGCGCTGTGTCACGCTCTGCCACCACATCATCAATACTGGCGCAATGGCGTCGACGTTCAAACCTAAGCCCACGCTGAATTGGGTGCGATCGATGTCTGCTTGATCGGCTGGCAGGGTGCCCTGCAAGCGACCAATCTGTTGCTGGACGTTGGCATTCTTAACTTCCCACAGCATTCTACTGGTGCTGTCGACCATCCCTGAACTGTCGACGGTGTGAGTTTGCCCAAACACAATGCGCGGCGACTGCTGTGCCAGTTCGAGCCATTCGCTTTCACAGGCGGCGGCTTGTTGGGGGCTGTAATCCGGTGTGGTCAGGTCCAATTCCTGCGCCAGTAACGATGGCGTGGTGCTAACCAAAGCACGCGTGAGGTTTTCTAAATGCAGCCAACCAAGCTGGCTGGTGCTGACCTGTAAGTTACTCGCCAAGGTTGCGGCGGTGCCTTGCGACGCCAGTGACGGCGTAACAGCCGCGCCGCGCAGGCGTTGTTGCAGCGTGTCTGCGGCCACACGATCACTGGACACCGCTAAGGTAGCTTGGCGCTCGCCCAGCCACAAATAGGTGCTGCTTTGGTCGAAGGAGTCACCCTGTGCGACGCGATACAGCTCGCCGATGCTGCTGGGCTGTCGCTGCGGTGCGATGTTTTGCTGCGCTGCGTGCTGGTCCATCCAAGCCTTCAAGGGATCGGGGTCGGTGATGTCCAAGCGCAACATAAAGGTTGAGCCAACATGGTACAGCGTTGCCCAGCCGTCTTGATCCAAGCCCAACTGTGTGCCGCCACTGGGGCCTTCGGCCATGGTTTGCAGGATATCCTGCAAGAGGCGAACGGCGACGGCGTAATCCATGCTGCCGTCGTCCTCGGGTAGCAAATCACTGTAGGAGCGCAGCCCGGAGGACGACAGCTCGGTACTGGTCAATTCGCTGATGCGGGCTTGATAATGGAAGATGCCGTCGGTCGGCACCATCGACAAATGGGGGTTTGTGGCGGCGGTCGCCGTCAACGCTGCACTGAGGAGCGCGGCAACGACGACAGAAAGAAGCTTTTTCGACATGATTCAGATCCATCTTGGTCTTTTGGGCTTAAAGTGTTCTGTGGCGCATCTTGGAACGGCCTACAGGCGTCAGCATAGTAAAAAGGCGGCACTTTAAATAGCGCCGTTACACAGTTCTGTTAAATGGGTATGTTAAATAGTCCCTTGATTGAGCCAGTGCGCGTCCGCCGAGGGTGCTTGCAGGGCTGTGGCAATGGTTTGTAGGGCAGTGGTGAGTTGCGCGTGCGTTAGGGGCGCACCAATGCACAGGCGCAGCGCTTGGGGTGCCGCAAATTGACCGACCGCAAATACCTCGGCCGGTTTAACCGCGACGCCTTCGCTGGCCATGAGCTGGGCAAACTCGACGGCTCGCCATTGTCCGGTCATCGGCAGCCAGCCGTGCAGTGCTTCAGGGTGGGCGCGATAGCCATGGTGCCCTAAAATTTGCTGGGCAAGCGCTTGGCGTGCGACCACGTCGGCGCGCTGGGCACGCATGATCTCCGGGCGTTGCGGATCTCTGATCCAGCGACTGGTCAATTCGGCCAACAAGGGCGCTACCATCCAGCTGCTGACGCGTAAGGCCATACGAAAGCGGTCACGCCACGCCGGTGGCGGCACTAAGAAGCCGGTACGTAAGCCGCCCACCATGGCCTTAGAGCAACTGCTCAAGACCACCACTTGGTCTGGTGCTATGGCGACCATGGGCGTGGGCTTGTCCGACAGCAAAGCGGTTTGCACATTATCCTCAATGACCATCACGTCGTATTGGGCGCAAATGGCCAACAGCTCACGCTTGCGTGTGTCCGACATCTGAACGCCCGTCGGGTTATGCAATTGCGGCATCAAGTACAGTACGCGTGGTCGATAGCGCTCACAGGCAATGCGCAGCTCATGGGGTATCAAACCTTCGTTGTCCATCGGCAACCCGACATGGCGACAATGCAGATAGCGTGCTGCGAGGATGAAGCCGCTGTAGGTGATGCCGTCGCTGAGTACCGTATCGCCGCTCTCACAGAGCGCATGCAGGCAAGTAAACAAGGCGTTCTGACCACCATGACACCAAAGTATGTCGTCGGTATGGCGATGAATGCCTTCTTCAGCGAGCCATGTCTGGGCCGCTGCACGATGCGGGGCCAAGCCCGTCTCGGGCACGTAATCGAGCAAGGCATTGAGCAGTTCTGGGGTGTCGGCAATGTTGCGTAAGTGGTCACCTAATAGGCTCGTTTGCCCCTTCTCTACGGCCAAAGTAAAGCCGAGGTCGAGCATCGACGATGACCGCTCCTGAATCTGGAAGCCTTCGCTTTGCGCTTTTTCACGCACATAGGTGCCGGAGCCAACGGTGGCTACCAGCAAGCCGCGCCGTTCAGCTTCGGCGTAAGCGCGTGTAATGGTACCCACAGTTACCCCGAGCCGATCAGCCAGCAAGCGTTGGGCTGGCAAGCGGCTGCCGGGGCCGAGTTCGCCTTCCGCTATCGCGTCGGCGATGGCATCGGCGAGGGCTTGATACTTGGGTTTGGCGAGGTTCAGCGCGCTCGGGTTCCAGATTGTCATAGGGACAAAAATCTCATTGCACTATTAGTTAAGGACGATATTATCAATTGTATTCGTTAAAGACGACTAATTACATCATATTGTACCCATACGATATGCCCCCAATGCACAGTGAGAGATTGAATGGACGCCACCTACGTATTGTCGTTATTGCTCTTTACCTTTGTCGCTACCATCACGCCGGGGCCTAACAACATTATGCTAACAGCCAGTGGTGCGAACTTCGGCTTTCGCCGGACAGTGCCTCATTTGTTGGGTATCGCCTTTGGGTTCTCCTTTATGGCCATTGTGGTGGCGCTTGGGTTGGGGGTGGTGTTTGAGATGTGGCCAATGCTCTACACCCTACTAAAAATAGTCGGTTCAGCCTATCTGCTGTTTCTGGCGTGGAAGATATATCGGGCCGGTCGGGTACAATTACAGCGTAATGAGGACTTGGCCAAGGATGCCAAGCCACTCAGCTTTTGGCAGGCGGCGGCGTTTCAATGGGTGAACCCCAAAGCATGGACCATGGTGCTCACTGCATTAGCGGCATTTAGTCTCCCGCCACCGCTGCATATCTGGTCGTCGGCGGCGGTCATCGTGGCTTATTTCGTGGTGTCTTTCCCTGCGTGCTCGTTCTGGGCGCTCCTGGGTCAAGAGGTGGTCAAGCTTTTGCGCAGCGACCGTGCTCGACTGTGGTTCAACGGTACACTGGCCAGCTTAACGGTGGCGTCAGTGGCCTTGATCTTCATTTAAGCAGATCTAGATCGGGCGTAAGGCAACGCGGTTGCGGCCTTGTGTTTTGGCTTCGTAGAGGGCGTTGTCGCAGGCTTTAAGCCAACTCTCTATGGAGTCGTCGGGTTGCCATTGGCTCACGCCAATACTGCAGGTTAGACGAATTTGATTATTGAAGGAGGCGTCCTGAATCAAGCAGCGTATGGACTCCGCTAGCACGGCGGCGTCCTTCGTTGAGGTTTGGGGCAGTAACACCAGAAACTCTTCCCCACCGAAACGGAAAAAATTGTCGTAAGTGCGAATGCGACCTGTCACCAAGGCTGCAAAGTCAATCAGAACTTGGTCACCCACTAAGTGGCCATATTGGTCATTTACCATCTTAAAGTGATCAAGATCGATCAAGAGCAGGCTAACGGGCGTTCCGTTGCGTCGACTCAATTGAACGTTGCTTTCCAGCTTTTCAGGTAATAACTTGCGGTTTAGCGCGCCGGTTAGAGCGTCGGTTGACGCCTGTCGTGCTAGGTCGTCTTTCTGCCGTTGTACAATGAAGGCAAAAATGGCAGCGAAGATCATGCAAATGGTGATGCCAATGGCAAAGCGAAACACCAAGACAGGCTCTTCGATATTCATTGCCGCCACTAAGCAGGCGGTGGAAAACAGTGTGCCGGTGATCATGCCGTGTGACAGGCGAAAGGTAAAAAAGAACACGGAAGCCATGGGGAAGGCGTAAATCAGGCCGCGCAAACCGACTTGATAGCAGGCATAGACGATGGCGGCCGAGCAGGTCAGGACAAACATTTGCCGATACGGCAAGCTGTCGCGATAACGGACCTCTTGCACCAGCGACATCACCACTGTGCTTAAAGCAACCAAGAGGAAAAGGCTGAGCGGTTGGCTACCCCAGAACCAGTGGTACAGCATAAAGCCGCCCAAGGGTAGAATAGCCACGATATGAAACAGGATAGAAACCCTGCGTGGAAATAGCTCGGAATGAATTGAGGTCACGGTTTAGGCGTCATCCGTTGATCACATTCTGCTCAACTATAACCTAAATATGTTCAAAATCCGAACGCTGCTTGCGGTCAGTTGGCGAGAAAAACCGTACTGCTGTGCGCCGACCGTGTTCCGGGAATGGGCCGATTCGAATGGCCGTGGTAAGCAAAGACCACCGAAGTTTTCACTTGGTCGCTCTGGTTTGCGCCAGCAGCATGAAACAGGCCGCTGTGAAACAGTACGACATCACCTGCAGCTAACGTCAGTTCGACACCTTGTGCGAACAGCTCTTGGTTTTCTTCCACATCCGGGCGCAGAAAATCTAGATCGTCCAGTTGATCTGGCGATATGGCCATGCGGTGTGATCCGGGAATGAATTTTAGCCCGCCGTTCTGCGCATTCTCTGCACCTAAAGACAACCAAACGGAAATCAAATCAGGCTTTAAAAAAGACCAGTAGCGTATGTCGCGATGCCAGTCTGTAGCGGTACCATAATCAGGATGCTTGGTCATCACACAATTATGATGCGCTTGTGTGAGGCAAGGCGGCTCTTGCAGCAATTGCCGCAGCACGGCCACCAAAGGACGATACTTTGCCCAGCCGCGTAAGCTTGGGTGACGCTGGTATGCACCACGCAAGCGCCGCACTGTTCGGCCGCCAGGGGCCTCCAGTGAATCCGGTGCGCCGGGATAGCCGACATCGGCTTCGTATTCCAGCGGCTCAATGGCGGCCGCTAGGTGTTCCTGCGTAATGTGCTGCAGTTCCTCACACAGTGCAGCCGGGGCGAAGCTCTCTAAGACTAAATAGCCTTTTGCGTGGAACTGGTGCAGTTGCTCTTCCGTTAATACCGGAAGCGGTTGTGCTTTTATTGCCATTGTCATTGCCACTCTTAATACCAGTGCGGCGGATCAACGCGGCTACTGGTACTGGTGTTAATACGGAACCAACCGGCGACAGAAAAGCGTCGTCGCTTGGCAGGAAGGACTTCGTGCCAGAATCGCTCACTCTCAAATACTACCAATGTACCGGCAGCGGGCGGGAGGTCGAACAATACCTGGTTAGGCTCATCGGGGTCGTAGCAGCGTAGCTCGCCTCCATCGGTCGGCTGCCAGTCATAGTTTAAATAGAGCACGGTCGACAGTCGACGGTTGCTATGACCTTGAAAGGCATCGATGTGTTTTTTGTAAAAGGCACCCTCCGGATAGAGGGCAAAATGCGCTTCATAATCAAACAACCCCATGAAGAGTCGTCGATTCAGGGTGACTTGCAAATCGCGCATGCGATCCAAGAACAATTGCGTGGGCGCCGTCGTGCCATCAATCCAATGGATCCAGTCTTGGCGCACAAAATTATTGGTTTGGTAGTCATCACCACGACCAATACCTGCCGGCTGTAAGGCATCTTCATGCTGGCGCAGTCCGTGGAAAACCTGCAATAAGGCGTCCACTTCGACGGCCGTGATGAAATCTGGCATAACCGCGTAACCCTGACGCTCAACGTCGTACGCGATGGTCTCCAAAGAGTCATCAGGTGGTCGTCGGTCGAATATTGAAGCCAGTGCCATAAAGTGGTTTGTCTTGCCTTGTGTCATGCGCGAAAAGAGCGAAGCGCAGAGTGTATCCTTTATTGTCAGTGACGCCAGACCCTAGGTGAAATATTTACCCGATGTCGGCAGTCACTGGGGTTTCCGGCTGCGCTGCTTTATACTGCCAGCATTATTTACGATTGCAGAGTGCCCATTGAAATGACCACCCAGTTGAGTGTGAACCTGAATAAAATTGCCTTGGTTCGCAATGCCCGCGGACGTAATTTTCCCGCCATTACCGAGTTTGGTGAGATGGCACTCAGTGGCGGTGCCATTGGCCTCACCATCCATCCACGTCCGGATCAGCGCCACGCTACCTACCAAGACATCGCTGATCTAAAAGCGGTGGTGCGCCGCTTTGACGGCAAAGAGTTGAATGTGGAAGGTTACCCAGACGATACATTGGTGGCACACGTACTGGCCGAGAAACCCGACCAATTTACGCTGGTGCCTGATGACCCGAATCAGATTACGTCTGACCACGGTTGGGATTTGCACCAACACGGCGAGCGCCTAAAGCCCTTAATCGCCCAGTGTCAGAGTGCTGGTATTCGCACCAGCTTGTTTGTGGACCCGGACTTAGAGCAGGTGCGCCGCGCCGCCGATACCGGAACGGATCGCATCGAGTTGTACACCGAAGCCTATGCCGAGGCCTTTGCGTTGAACAACTATGAACCGCTGCTCGAACAATACATGCAGTGCGCGGACCTGGCGTTGTCGTTAGGGATGACGGTGAACGCCGGGCACGATCTGGACCTCGACAATTTGGGTAATTTTGTCGCGCGCGGTAATGTCGCCGAGGTGTCGATCGGTCATGCGTTGACGGTGGAAGCGCTGCAGTTGGGCTTTGCGGAAACCATTAAGCGGTATGTGAACATATTGCAGCGCGGCCGGTAGGAGGCCAGCCCTCTGGCCGAACTTTCGCGCAGAGGGCTGCGCTCCTACGGTAACGGTTTTCTCTACGACTAACCACCCGCCTTCTTCACCGTCCAACCTTGTGCTTGTAGCAGCGGCAGCAGCAGGTCGCGTTGATCGCCTTGAATCTCGATCACCCCGTCTTTCACGCTGCCGCCCACGCTCGCTTTTTGCTTCAGTGTCTTGGCAAACTGCTTCAATTCTTCACCCGCTAACGGCACACCGGTGATCAACGTCACCCCTTTGCCTTTGCGGCCTTTGGTTTCGCGCATCAAGCGCACCACACCATCCCCAGCGGGGGCTGGAGTGGTTAGGTCATCGTCAGGCTTGATGCGTCCCGTTTCGGTGGAGTACACCAGTCGGCTGTTCTTCATTGGACTCTCTATTTAATCATGTTACGCAACACATAATGCAAGATACCTCCGTGCTGGAAGTACGCCAGTTCATTGCCGGTATCAATCCGGCAGCGCGCCGACAGCGTCTCTTCCCGACCGTCCTCGAAGGTGATGACGACGGCGATATCCTGTTGCGGTTTCAGTGCATTTAGGCCACGTATGGTAAAGGTTTCTGCCCCGGTCAGTCCAAGCGTTTTGCGTGTCACCCCATCCGGGAATTGCAGCGGCAAAATGCCCATGCCGACCAGATTAGAACGGTGAATACGTTCAAACGATTCAGTCAGCACGGCGCGTACGCCGAGCAAGCGTGTCCCCTTGGCGGCCCAGTCGCGTGACGAACCCGTACCGTATTCCTGCCCCGCTACCACCACCAAAGGCGTACCCGCTTCCTGATAACGCATGGCGGCATCGTAAATGGGCAGCTTATCCCCGCTGGGAATATGGCGCGTGACGCCTCCTTCCTCGCCGGGCACCATTTCATTGCGAATGCGCACATTGGCGAAGGTGCCGCGCATCATGACATCGTGACTGCCGCGCCGTGAGCCGTAGGAATTAAAATCTTGCGGTACGACACCGAGCGACTGCAAGAAATGCCCGGCAGGGCTGTCTTTCTTGATCGCCCCCGCCGGTGAAATGTGGTCGGTGGTGACGGAATCGCCGAGTAAGGCCAACATGCGCGCATCGACGATGTCTTGCACCGGCTCCGGGGTGCGCCCCATACCCTGAAAGAACGGCGACTGTTGAATGTAACTCGACTCCGGCCAGCCGTAGGTTTTGTCTTTTGGCACCGCGATGGATTGCCATGCGGCGTCACCGTCAAACACGGCGCCGTACTCCCGGCGAAACATGGTGGTGCGCACCTGTTCCACCGCCGTGGCGATTTCCTGTTGTGACGGCCAGATGTCCTTCAGGTATACCGGGTTGCCCTGCGCATCCTGACCTAATGGGTCGGTACTGAGGTCCGTCCGAACCGTTCCGGCCAAAGCAAAGGCCACCACCAAAGGCGGTGACGCCAACCAGTTGGTTTTCACCAAGGGGTGCACGCGCCCTTCAAAATTGCGATTACCGGATAAGACCGACGCAACGGCCAAGTCACCGTCATGAATGGCGGTTTCTATTGGGTCTTTTAATGGTCCGGAATTCCCGATGCAGGTGGTGCAGCCATAGCCCACCAGATGAAAACCGAGCTTTTCCAGATAGGGCGTTAAGCCAGCCGCATCCAGATACTCAGTCACCACTTTTGAGCCGGGCGCCAAAGAACTCTTCACCCAGGGTTGGCGCACCAAACCCCGCTCAACGGCCTTCTTCGCCAGCAGGCCCGCGGCCATTAATACGCTGGGGTTAGAGGTGTTGGTGCAGGATGTAATGGCGGCAATCACAACAGCGCCGTGTTTTAGCGTGAAAGAGTCGCCTTCCAATGCCACAGGGATTTCGCCGGCCGTCAAATGGTTGCCGACCGCCGCCTGCCCGCCGCCCTCGTTCATTAAGTCGGCCTTGGCGGGGTCCAGTGGTGTCCCTTGTAAATCCATGTAGTCTAAGAACGCCCGTTTCATATCACGCAGCGCCACGCGGTCTTGCGGGCGTTTGGGTCCGGCAAGGCTGGGTTCTACCGTGCTCATGTCCAAGCTGAGTGTGGCGGTGAAAATGGGTTTGTGACCGGGCGTGCGCCACAATCCTTGCTCCTTGCAATAGGCCTCCACGCGCTCCACCACCGCGTCGTCGCGGCCAGTCAGCCGCAGGTATTCGAGGGTGACCTCATCCACCGGGAAGAAACCACAGGTTGCTCCGTACTCCGGTGCCATATTGGCAATGGTGGCGCGGTCGGCGAGCGGTAGATCCGCCAAGCCATCACCGTAGAACTCAACGAATTTACCCACCACGCCATGCTGACGCAGCATCTGGGTAACGGTCAGCACCAGATCGGTCGCCGTAATGCCTTCGGTTAATTTGCCGGTCAGCTCAAAACCCACCACTTCAGGAATCAGCATAGAGACGGGCTGGCCCAACATGGCTGCTTCGGCTTCAATACCGCCGACCCCCCAGCCCAGAATCCCCAAGCCATTGATCATGGTGGTGTGTGAATCGGTGCCGACTAGGGTATCGGGGTAAGCGGTCAACACGCCGTTGTGTTCACTGGCCCACACCGTTTGCCCGAGGTACTCCAAATTCACTTGGTGGCAAATGCCGGTGCCTGGTGGTACCACACGAAAATTCGCGAAGGCCTGCTGCCCCCACCGCAAGAACGTATAGCGCTCGCCGTTGCGCTGCATTTCTATATCAACATTGGCTTTAAAGGCGCCCGTACTGGCGTATTGGTCCACCATGACGGAGTGATCAATGACTAAGTCGACCGGCGACAAGGGGTTTACCTTGTTTGGGTCTTCGCCTAATTCGGCTACTGCGGCCCGCATTGACGCCAGATCCACCACCGCCGGTACGCCGGTGAAGTCTTGCATCAACACCCGCGCCGGGCGGTAAGCAATCTCGCGTTCGGATGTGCCGGTTTTTTGCCAATCCACCACGGCCTGAATGTCGTCATTGGTGACGGTTTCGCCATCGAAATTGCGCAGCAGGTTTTCTAACAGCACCTTGAGAGAATAGGGTAGGCGATCAATATCGCCCCAGCCTGCCGCTGCCTTTGGCAAACTAAAAATTTGGTAGCTTTCTGGCCCGACGGTCAGCGTGTCGGTGGTGCTTACTTTGGGTTGCATAGAAAACCTCCGATGGTGTTAGAAATGGGTAGACCATCCTTGAGTTTAGTTGATCACGTCTTGTTCTGCGGAACACATTCACTCTGTTGACGGGTCACCCTATCCTTGCAACACTGCTTGCGCTTTCCACTCACCGTAGGGATAGAACATGGCGGACGCCTCTCCAATAATAGCTGTGCAGGGTTTGAGTAAAACCTACCCATCCGGCTTTCAGGCGCTGAAAGACATTAATTTGGACATCAAACGGGGTGAAATCTTTGCTTTGCTTGGCCCGAACGGTGCGGGCAAAACCACCCTTATCAGCATTATTTGCGGTATCGTGAACCCCGGTGACGGTCGGGTTCTGGCCGACGGCATGGATGTGGTGCGCGACTATCGAGCGGCCCGAGAGAAAATTGGCTTGGTACCGCAGGAATTGGCGGTGAACATCTTTGAGAAAGTGTGGGACACCGTGCAATTCAGTCGCGGCTTGTTTGGCAAGAAGCCCGACCGGGCCTATTTGGAGCAGATCCTGCGTGACCTGTCGCTGTGGGACAAGAAAGACAGCAAGATCATTGCTTTGTCGGGCGGCATGAAGCGCCGCGTGTTGATCGCCAAGGCCTTAGCGCATGAACCGGAAATCCTCTTTCTTGACGAGCCAACCGCGGGTGTGGACGTGGAGCTGCGGCGCGACATGTGGCTGATGATTCGCAAGCTGCGCGAAAAAGGCGTCACCATCATTTTGACCACGCACTACATCGAAGAAGCCGAGGAAATGGCCGACCGCATTGGCGTCATCAATAAAGGTGAGATCATGCTGGTGGAAGACAAAGCCGCCTTGATGCAAAAGCTGGGTAAGAAGCAGTTAACCCTGCAGCTTGCGCAGCCCATGAACGCCTTGCCCGACGCCCTGGCACCCTTTGCGCTGACGTTGGAAGCCGAAGGCCATACTTTGGTGTACACCTACGACGCGCAAAATGACGCGCACAGCATTCCGACCTTGCTGCGCGCCTTACAGAACCAAAGCATCGACGTCACCGATCTGCACACCACGCAAAGTTCACTGGAAGACATCTTCGTCAGCCTTGTTTCTGATTCCGCAGAAGGAGCCACCGCATGAACGCCCAAGGTGTACTCGCGATCTATCGTTATGAGCTTGGCCGTACCTTGCGCACGCTGTTTCAAAGCATTGCCTCGCCGGTCATTTCGACGTCACTCTACTTTGTCGTATTCGGAGCCGCCATTGGCTCGCAGATGACCGCGATCGACGGTGTCAGTTACGGCGCCTTCATCATTCCCGGCTTGATCATGATGACACTGATGGCGGAAAGTATTTCCAATGCCTCCTTTGGCATCTATATGCCGAAGTTCTCCGGCACCATTTATGAGATTTTGTCGGCTCCGGTGTCGCCACTGGAGATCGTGATTGGTTACGTCGGTGCGGCGGCGACCAAGTCGATTGTGCTCGGCTTTATCATCATGCTCACGGCACGCTTGTTCGTGGACTACAGCATCGAGCATCCGTTCATCATGCTCGGCTTCTTGGTGCTGACCAGCCTGACCTTCAGTTTGATGGGTTTCATCATTGGCGTGTGGGCCGATGGTTTCGAGAAGCTGCAAATCGTGCCCTTGATGATCGTCACCCCGCTGGCCTTTCTGGGCGGTAGCTTTTACTCCATCAGCATGCTGCCACCGGTGTGGCAAACCATTACGCTGTTTAACCCCGTGGTGTACCTGATCAGCGGGTTCCGTTGGAGCTTCTACGGTGTGTCGGATGTGGCGGTGGGCGTCAGCTTGGGCATGATCACACTCTTTATGCTGATCTGCCTCGCCGTGATCGGATGGATTTTTAAAACGGGGTACAAGGTGAAAGCGTAAAGCCTAAAACGGCTAAGCCATTGTTTAAGCGTTATTGGCAATGATTAGGCGGCTCAGCGTGGCTTTGCTGCCTAATTGTTGCTCAATCGATACGCGAAGCGTCTAGAGCTTGGAGGGCGTCACCGATTGTGCGCTATGGTACCAGATAGGGGATCTACCCCGCATACAACAAATATAAAAATCTGGAGAAAACGCATGTTAAGAAAGGCTATCGCACTTCCGCTGCTGGCTGGTTTGGCCATTCCTGTCTTTGCTGATGACGCCAATGTATTACCGCAAGGTGTACTGCGTACTACTATTGCGCCGTCTATTACTACGATCGATTCTGTTTTCGAAAGCGATGGTAGTACTGCAGACCCACAATTTGGCAAGGTTACCGTTAACACATTGTCGTTGGCACTGGAGTATGGTGTTACAGATTGGTTGACTGCCGGTGTGCAATGGGCGCCAGGTTACGTATTGTCCGGTGGTGTCGCAGATGAAGAAAGTATTGATTTAAGCGGTGCGAACGATTTGTTTGTCGGTGCCAAAATTCAGTTGCTGGGATCTAGTGGTCTGTCGCGCAGTGATAGCATGCGTTTAGCCATCACGCCGGGTATCAAGATTCCGACGTCGAGTTATGATGCCGATGCGGAGCGATCTAATGCTCTAGCGAGTGACGATTTCCGACCGCAAAGAACAGACCGCGGAGCTTGGGGCTTGGGCGCACGCACGTCGTTTGACCTAATAATCACTGAAAACTTCTATATTAATTTATACAATCAAACATCTGTTTTTTTGGAGACAACTCAAGATTTTGGAGTGCAGGTGGTTGAGGGTGTTGGAGTTTTTTCAGTTGAAGATGCCAAAGTACAATACGGCACCGAAATGATTTTCGAAGCCGAAGCCAACTACACCATGAACATGGCCAATGGTATTCGCACCAGCTTTGGTTTGCCCGTCACCTATACTATGACTGGCGAAACCGAAGTGAATGGCAATGTGTCAGCAGCTAACGAAGAAAGCTGGAGCGTCGCAGTCGGACCGAGCGTCAGTGTGTTCTTCACCCAGTGGGCGCTGCCGATGGAATTCCAATTGGGTTATTCCACAGTATTAGCTGGCGAAAACAGCAATGCGACCAACACCATCAGCCTGCAAGTGAAAAACTTCCTGCGTCTGTAAGCTCAGATACAGCACCCAAGCCGAGGCTGTGATCAGCCTCGGTTCTCCATGAAAGCCCTTTCTAGCCTCTAAACCCCCGCTCATTCATTGTTTTTTAAAAACAGTATTTGTTTAAAAACACCTCGCAATTCGTTCGTCGGTCAACATATCCAAAATAATTGCCGCTTTCTGCTATCCTTTCCTGTAGAATCCGCGTCCCGCTTTTGGCATGACTGCCAGCCCGGGATCGTTGTCGACTGAGTGCTCTCTTTAACCATTGTGCGCATGGGTCGACCTGACCTTGCCCGCATGGGGCTATTTAATGAGAGACCTCGCATGACTGATACATCCGCTGTAAAAACCCCTTTGAATTTTGCTGAATTGGGCTTGCCCGAGTCGCTGGTGCGCGCCGTGGCCGATCTGGGCTACGAGATTCCGTCACCGATCCAAGCCGAAGCCATTCCCCCTATTTTGGAAGGCCGTGACATTCTGGGTCAGGCACAAACCGGTACCGGTAAAACCGGTGCGTTCGCCTTGCCATTGTTGGCCCGTATTGACCTGAAAATGGCCAAGCCGCAGGTACTGGTATTGGCCCCGACGCGTGAACTGGCGATTCAGGTATCCGAAGCCTTTGGTTCCTATGCTCGTCAGATGAAAGGCCTGCACGTCATGCCTATCTACGGGGGCCAGAACTATTCCACCCAGTTGCGCCAGTTAGAGCGTGGCCCGCAGGTTGTTGTGGCTACCCCTGGTCGTTTGATGGACCACATGGAACGCGGCCGTATTGACCTAAGCAACCTGCAAGCGCTGGTGCTCGACGAAGCCGACGAAATGCTGCGTATGGGCTTTATCGACGACGTGACCACTATCATTGAAGCCTGCCCGGCAGGCCGTCAGGTGGCCATGTTCTCGGCGACCATGCCGCCAGAAATCGCCCGTATCACGAAGAAATACATGACTGATCCGGTCCATGTGAAGATTCAAGCCACCGAAACCAGCTTGGCGCAGATCAATCAGTCTTTTGTAATTGTGAAGCCCCATCAGAAGCTGGACGCCTTGACCCGTTTGCTGGAAGTCGAAGACTTTGATGCGGCGATCATCTTCGCCCGTACTAAGGCGGCGACCATTGAATTATCAGAAAAGCTGTCGTCACGCGGCTACGAGTGTGCACCCCTGAACGGTGACTTGAGCCAGCAACACCGTGAAGCGACCATCCGTCAGTTGAAAGAAGGCCAGATCGACATCATCGTGGCGACCGACGTTGCGGCGCGCGGTTTGGACGTACAGCGTATTGAGCTGGTACTGAACTACGACATCCCATTGGATACCGAATCGTACGTACACCGTGTAGGTCGTACCGGCCGTGCGGGCCGCACCGGCCGTGCGGTTATGCTGGTTGCACCGCGTGAACGTCGTTTGCTGCAAGCCATCGAGCGCACCGCAGGTCGTCCGCTGGACAAGCGCGAATTGCCTACCGGCGAAGAGATTGCCGCGCAGCGCGTGGAGTCTTTCCGTGAGTCTCTGGCCAGCGCCATCACCAATGAAGACCTGACGTATTTCATCGGCTTGTCCGAGCAGATGCAAGAAGGTATTGATACCGACCTGCGTACCCTGAGTGCTGCCTTGTTGTTCTTGGCACAAAAAGAGCGTCCTCTGGATGTTGCGAGTACTTTCCAAGCATTGGATAACGGCTTTATCGCCGGGCGTGAAGAGAAGTCATTCCGTGACAAGCGTGAAGGCGGCGGTGCCGGTTTCAGTGGCGGTAAGCCACAGTCTTTCGACCGTTACCGCATTGAAGTGGGTCGCGATCATGGGGCGAACGTGGGCGATATCGTCGGTGCCATCACCAACGAAGCCAACATTCAGAACCAGTTCATCGGTAAGATCCAGATGCACGACACGTTCTCTTTGATCGACTTGCCGGAAGGCTTACCAAAAGAAATGCAAACGCACCTGGGTAAGGTCCGCGTGCGTCAGCAGCCGATGAAGCTCAGCTTCGTAGGTAAGTCTGAAGGCGGCGCCAGCCGTGGTCCGCGCCCGGATCGCAAAGGCCCACCAAAAGGTGACTACAAAGGTGGTGCCCCAAAAGGTGATTTCAAAGCCAAGCGTGCGCCGCGTAAAGGTAAGCCTAATAGCGCTCCTCGTCCACAGTAAGGCGTTCACGTTGCAGTGAGGTAGTGCATGCTCGACGAAGTGCGCATTGCATTTGATCCCAACAGTCAGCGGCTGTTGAATGTCATCCTGGCGACCATGATGTTTGGTGTGTCGCTCGGTTTGAAGCCCGCTGACTTTACGCGTGTCTTCCGTGCGCCCAAGGCCCCGTTGTCGGGGCTGGTGGCGCAGTTCATGTTGCTGCCCGCGCTGACGTGCTTGTTGACGGTGCTGGTGCCAATGGACCCGGGCATCGCGCTCGGTATGATTCTGGTGGCGTCCTGCCCCGGTGGGTCTTTCTCGAATGTGATGACGTGGATGTCTCGCGGCAATGTTGCAGTATCGGTCAGCATGACCGCGACCAGCAGCGTGGCGGCATTGATCTTTACCCCGCTCAACTTCACCTTCTGGGGCAGCGTTAACCCCGGTACGCGTGAATTGCTCAGCTCGATTCAAGTCGATGGTGTGCAGATTCTGCAATTGATTGTTATGGTGCTTGGCATCCCCCTTTTGCTGGGCATGCTAGTCGGTAATTACTTACCGGCCATCAGTGCGCGCATTGAACCTTGGCTGAAAAAACTCAGCCTGTTGATCTTCCTGTTGTTTGTCGGTATTGCCTTGGGCAATAACGGCGAACTCTTCCTGCAATATTTCACGCTGTTTGCCGGTTTTGTCATTTTGCACAACGCTGTGGCGTTGAGCATCGGTTGGAGTGCTGGGCAACTGTTGAAGCTGCCCACGGCAGACCGACGCGCAGTGATGCTGGAGGTCGGTATTCAGAATTCAGGCCTGGGCTTGATCATCCTGTTCAACTTCTTTCCTAATCAAGGCGGCATGATGATCATTACCGCTTTCTGGGGCGTGTGGCATCTGGTCAGCGGGCTTACGCTGGCAGGCTTCTGGGCCCGCCGCGATCATCTGGCGTTGCGCTTACCCTGAGCGCCGTAGCGGCTCGGATACCGTATTCTGCAGTCGCTCGGTAGCCTGTTGGTCGTCCCATTCGGCCAAATCCTCAGGCCGCACAGGCGGGTGTACCATTAGGTGAATCTGCTCGCGTCGCCGTAGTAATACCGACCACACCTGCACGATGGAACGCACAATAGGGTGTATGCGATGGGCTCGATAGGTCCAAGTGGGGATCTTCATCTGTACCGTTACGGGCACAATCGGTACCGCTGCGGCGCGTGCAATGCGCACCACGCCAGAGCGCCACGGTGCATCGAATGCTGGAGCGCCGTGTTCAGCGGGTAAGCTTAAATGCGCAGCCGGTGTAATTACCACCACGTTGCCCTGGTGTAAGCTGTTGATGGCGTTATCAAGCTGCAAGCGACCGTTCTGAGCACTGCGATCCCGATTGATTTTTAACGGCAACAGGTGCGGTCTGAGGTCTTCAAAAATAGTCAGAAAATGTCGTGCCAGCATGTCGAAGTGTTTATTTTGCTGTTCAGCGAGGGTCGCTAGAGCAAGCGCATCGAGCAACCCATGTGGATGATTCCCAGCGACCAAGTAGCCGCTGTGCTGCACGCTCTCTAGATGTTCTCGCCCGGATACGGTTACCTCAATTCGTTGTCCAGCCAACAGGCTGCCAATAAAGTGTTCGCCATTTTTCGCCCGAGCGGCAGCCTTGGCAAGCAGTTGATTCCCCTGGTGAATGCCCGCGAGGCGGAATACGACGGCTTTCAGTGGCCGAGGCCAGTGCGATAAAAACGGTGTCATGCCGATGTGAGCCCTAGAATCTAAGTCGACCTATTATAGCGGCAGAGGGGCGTTGAAAACATTTGCAATAAAATCCTTCGGGACGCACGGGATGCTCTGGTATTCTCAAAGCAAACCAGATCGATAATTACTACAATTTTCCACCGTTAATTAGCGTCGCAAGGAGTACCTATGAATAAGCTGGAGCAGCTCAAAAGCTTCACCACCGTAGTAGCCGATACCGGTGATTTTGCCGCAATCTCGGTCTATCAGCCGCAGGATGCGACGACCAATCCGTCGCTCATTCTTAAGGCTGCGGCACAGGCCGAATATCAACATCTGGTGGACGATGCCCTGGCTTATGGTCGCCGAGCAGGCGCATCAGCGGAACAGAAGTTGACTCTGGCCATGGATAAGCTGGCGGTGAACTTCGGGCGTGAACTGACCAAGGTGGTACCCGGTTATGTATCGACCGAAGTGGACGCGCACCTGTCGTTCAATACCGAAGCCACGCTCGCCAAAGCGCGTCACCTGATTGCCTTGTACGAAGACCAGGGTGTGTCGCGTGATCGCATCTTGATTAAAATTGCTTCGACGTGGGAAGGCATTAAAGCCGCCGAGCAACTGGAAAAAGAAGGGATTCGTTGTAACCTCACCTTGCTATTCAGCTTTGCCCAAGCCGTCGCTTGTGCAGAAGCCGGAGCCTTCCTGATTTCGCCGTTCGTGGGACGTATTCTGGATTGGTACAAGGCTGCGGAAGGGCGTGACTTTGCCCCGGGAGAAGACCCCGGTGTGCTGTCGGTCACCCGCATCTACCAATACTACAAAACCTTCAACTACCCCACTGTGGTCATGGGAGCCAGTTTCCGCAGCATGGGCGAGATCGAGCAGTTGGCAGGCTGTGATCGCTTGACCATCAGCCCCGCCTTGTTGGCCGAACTGGCAGCAGATGAAGGTCATCTGGCGCGTAAACTGAACCCAGTGGCAGTGCCTAGGCTGGAGCGCGTGAAGCTGGATGAAGCAGCCTTTCGCTGGCAGATGAACGAAGACGCCATGGCGACGGAGAAACTCGCACAGGGTATCCGCCAATTCCACGCCGACTTTGTGTTGTTACGCGAGCGTCTGGCCGGTTTGATTTGACGGTGACTGCCAGCATTGTCACCCTGTTCGAGCATCCCGATTGGCTGGCTGTCTACAAGCCATCTGGGGTGCCGGTACAGGACACCGATGAGCAACGGGGCGTACTCAGGCTAATGCCTGCCGGTGAACAGTTGCACTTGGTGCATCGGTTGGACCAAGGGACGTCCGGCGTGCTGCTGCTGGCGCGCTCTGCGGCTGCTGCTGAACAATTTCGCCAGTTGTTCACGAGCCGTGCCGTGGCGAAGTACTATTGGGCGGTGACGGCGCGCAAGCCGAGTAAAAAAGAGGGCTTGGTCATGGGTGACCAAGTGAAGGCCCGTCAAGGTAGCTGGAAGTTATCAGCGGGGCGCACCAATCCCGCCCGCACGTATTTTAAGTCGGCGGGTCTCGGCAATGGCCAGCGCGCCATTTTGTTGCGCCCAATTACTGGTAAGACCCATCAAATTCGTGTTGCCATGAAGGCACTGGGTGCACCCTTGCTGGGAGATACTCGCTACGGTGGCGCAGCTGCGCCCCGCCTTTATCTGCATGCGTATCAGCTCAGTTTTCTATGGCAGGGCACGCCGTTCAAAATTACCGCGGATATAGGCCCCCAAGATTGGACAATGATTGAACAATGGCCGAAAGACTGGTTGCATCCCGAGACATTGGCGTGGCCTTTGGACTAAACTAATCAACGCGATTGCATGCTTATTGCAAGAATGCGGCGCCAAGGATCGGCATCGAATACAATCAACAAGAAAAAAGAGGAACTGATGCTGAAAACCTGTGCATACTTACTGTGGTTGACCATGATGGTTGGCCTTCCTGCAACCGCTGCCAGTATAGTGGTGACAGTGGATGGGGTAGAGGACAGGATGTCAGTTGAAAACCTACGTGCGATCAAAGCCGAAACGCTGCATACCGGGACACCCTGGACGGATACGGAGGACGAGTTTGAAGGAATATATTTGGCCAGCTTGCTGGAGTACATGGGTGTGAGTCCCGAGCAGGGCGTATTAGCGCTGACGGCATTGAACGACTATCGCATTGAAGCTCCCCTGATGGAGTTGGTGGCGGCAGATGCCTTTTTGGGGTTTGCTCGCAATGGCGAGCTGATGCCGGTGCGCAATTATGGACCATTTTGGCTGCTGTTCCCGTTTACCGAACGCCCTGAATTGAACGATCGCGCCCACCGTGGCTGGGCTGTGTGGCAGTTGAAAGCCTTGGATATTCGCCAATGACATGGCGGTGGGTGCGCTTCTCCATCCTAGGCAGCCTGAGCCTACTGTTGATCTGTTTGATCATCGTAGGCTTGTGGCGCGTCGAGCAGGAGATAGACACCGTTGCCGCTGTAGGACAAGACGAATTGTCGTGGAACGTATCACGCTTGGAGCTGGAAAATCAGCGTTTTCTATTCGCCCTGAACGCATTCATCGCCACCCCTGAAACCGATCAGCTAGGCCAAGTTAAATTGCGGCTCGACATTTTACTGCATCGGTTGGATCTGGTGCGTGCTGTCTCGGCGCGGGCGATTTTGCCCGACTCGCATGAGCAACTGTTAAATGCCACTGCCGATATGAAGCGTGAACTGGAGGATCTGCTGCCCATTGTGGCTAATTTGGATCAAGCGCATGGCATTGAGTTGCTTGGCTACTTCCGCCAGTTTGAAAGTCGGTTATTTCAGTTGTCGCAAGACTATCTGTACAGCGCGTCGGAATCTTCCAGCTTGGCCTTGGCCAAGCTGCAAGACAACTACCAATGGATCGTTGGCTTGCTGGCGGCAGGCTTTATCATTATTGTCCTGTACTCCCTGATCATCATCGTCGAAGTACGGCGCTCCAATCGTCTGCGTTTAATGGCTGAGAGCGCCAATGATGCAAAAAGTCGCTTTCTGGCCAACATGAGTCATGAGATGCGCACCCCACTGAATGGCATTATTGGCCTGACTGAACTGCTGCAAGACACCGTGCTGGACAAGAAACAAACCAGTTACCTCCATACTCTGAGCCAAACCGCCGATAATCTGCTGAAACACATCAGCGATATTCTCGACTTGTCGAAGATCGAAGCGGAACAATTTCAGCTGGAATCGGAGGATTTTGAGTTGGCGCGTTCGCTGCAGGACATGGAAGGACTGGTGCAGGCGATGTTGCGCCAGCGTCGAAATACCAGTACGGAGTTTCATCTGGAATTGGCGCCTAATATACCGGCGTATGCCCACGGTGATTGGCATCGCTTGCAGCAGGTCATTCTGAATTTGCTCAGTAACAGCGTGAAGTTTACTGCCAGTGGCCACATTACTCTGCGCGTCCGAGCGGATGTTTCTTTGGCTCAGCAGATAAATTTGCGCATTGAGGTAGAAGATACGGGCGTTGGGGTGGCTGAACACTTTGTCCCCTCGCTGTTTGCCGAGTTCAGTCAGGCCGACGTATCCACTACGCGTGAGTTTGGCGGAACTGGTTTGGGCTTGGCATTGAGTCGGCGCTTGGCCCGTATGATGTCGGGCGATCTCCGTTTTGAACCAACCTCGGCAGGGGGGGCGCGCTTCGTATTAACGGTCAGTTTGGGGGCCGGTAAGGCGCCTAGCGTAGATAATCGTGTTGGTCATCTTATGCGTTACGATGGCTTGCGGGTCCTGGTCGCAGAAGATAATGAAGTGAACCAGATGGTATTGCGTAAGATGTTGGGCCGTATGTCTATTGATGTCGACGTCGCCGATAACGGTGCTACGGCCATTGAGCGGGTTATGGAAAATGGGCCGTACCACGTTATTTTGATGGACTGCCATATGCCAGTCCTCGATGGCTTTTCGGCCACTGAGACCATCCGACAACACGAGCGTGACCTGGGTTGGCCACATCAGCACATCATTGCCGTGACCGCTAATGCCCTCTTTGGTGATCGCCAACGCTGTCTTGCTGCTGGCATGGATCAGTACCTGACCAAGCCCTTTAAGCAAGCAGATCTAAAAGACGCTTTGAACAATGTGGTGCTCAGTCACCCACCGGATAGCCAGCGTTTCAGCATGTAATACAAGGTGCTTTTTGAGACCGGCTTGGTCAGATGGTCATCCATGCCACCGTCATAGCATTCTTGGATATTTTTCTGTAACGCGTTGCCCGTTAGCGCAATGATCGGCAAAGTACGGCCTTCCGCTAAGCGTCGAATGATGGCCGTGGCGCTGAGCCCATCCAACACCGGCATTTCGACATCCATCAATATCAAATCAATCTCATCGCGATAGTGTATATAGGCGTCTACCGCGGCCTCACCATTGCTCGCGGTAATGACTTGCACGCCAAAGGTGCTCAGAATTTTCTCTGTTACTATCAGGTTGACGTTGTTGTCGTCGGCCAGCAGTATCGTGCCTTTGAGGTCAGCAGCCGTGGTCGCGGAAGTGGTGGCCTTAAGTTCATTGTCCGCGTCGGTATGGTTCAATGCACTCTGGCAGATATTGAGTAGGTTGAGGCCATTAACCGGCAAGGCTAGATGATGGAAATGCGCCGCTGAGCCATCACGCGGACGGCCACCCAACCACACCACAGGCACCGGCAGGGTGTCATTGGACGGCCAGCGTTCGGGGTCATGGTCGGTAATCACGAGTTCGGCGGGATGAATATCTTGCTCAGGTGGAATCAGTTTTGCACCGGCCCAGTGCAGCAATTCCTGACACCGTAATGCCGCCAACGCGTTGGTCAGGTTGACCGCAATAACATGGCCTGAAAGCTGGCCTGCTGGGCCAAAAACCAATGCATCCGTCTCGGTCACTAATGGCAACTCGAGAAAGAACGCACTGCCCCGGCCGGGTTGGCTTTCTGCCCACACCTTGCCGCCCATCAAGGTTGCTAGGCGACGGCTGATCGACAGGCCGAGCCCCGTACCGCCATAGTGTGTTGCGATGTCTTTACCCGCTTGCTCATATTCGCTGAACACCTGCGGCAGTTTGTCGGGTGAAATGCCGATGCCGGTATCACGCACGACAAACTGTAGTCGGTCGTTCTGGGTTCGCACTTTCAGGCTGATTTTGCCATTGTCGGTGAATTTAACGGCGTTGCTGAGGAAATTTGTCAGGATTTGCCGTAACCGTATGGAATCCAATTCAATCTCGGCGGGCGTGTGCGGGTCAATGTACACATCCAATTGCACCGAGTCGTTACGTACCTGCGGGACAAATTGTTCAACCAAGCGAATCAATATGGGTGCAATCATGACGCGCTGTGGATTCAATGACATATGACCAGCTTCGATCTTGGCGATATCGAGCACGTCATTGATGATCAGCAGCATATGGTCGACTGAGTCCTGGATCAGGTTAACCCAGTGGCGCTGTTCGTTGTCTAACGAAGAATCACCCAGCAGTTCAGAAAACCCTAAGATGGCGTTCATTGGTGAGCGCAGTTCGTGCGAGATGCGAGCCACAAAGTTGGCGCTGCCTGGGGCAACGCCGTCATCGCTGTTGTTGGGTGGGTGCTCGTCATTCATGCGCAGGGTTCCATCTCGGCAGTCTGGATTCCCACACTATAGAAAAGGTAAGTGCGGCGCGCCAGTGTCAGCTTAGCTTGCTACGCTCGGTGTGCACCGCTTCACATAAGGCAGGAAAGAAGCGGCTAAAGCGTTCGGCCAGTTCTGGATACAGCTCGGGCAATAGGGTGTGGGCTTGCGCCAGTGGTGTATCGAATCGGCTGCGGCGGTTTAGTCCTTCGAGCGCGCGCTGCATGCCCAGCGGATAGGCGTAGCCGGGCAGCCAGCGATGGGTAATCAGGGCAAGGCGCAGCGCCTGTAAACGCTCATTTTCCGGGCCTTGGTATTGCTCTAGCGCGGTGTACACTTGGGTTGAAAATGCTTCGATGGGCTCGTGATGCCAGTCTGACCAATCGCGCGCCAGCACATGGTCAAAAAATACATCAATCAACACCCCGGCAAAGCGCCGGTAGGGTGGCTCGAAACGCTGGCGCAGCGCGATCACTTCGTCGTGTTGGTCAGTAAAACGGTCGATAAACTGATGCAGTCGTATGTGCAACGCCAGCTCGGGGTTTATATGCTCAGGCAGAGCGCGCGGCGGCATGCAATCGGGCAGCAACTGCCCCACACAGCTGTCGGGCGTGAGATCAGAAAAATACAGGTGGGCAAGGTAGTTCATGTCGTGCTCATACAGACCAACGCGTGCACTCATGGTACACTGCGCGGCATTCAAATTCAGGCTTCATTTAGGAACAGCACCTATGGCGGAACTCCAAAACGACCGTTTCCTGCGCGCCCTTTTGCGCCAACCCGTTGACCGCACACCCATTTGGATGATGCGCCAAGCCGGGCGCTATCTGCCTGAGTATCGTGCTACTCGTGCGCAAGCGGGCGATTTTATGAGCCTGTGCAAGAACCACGAACTGGCGTGCGAAGTAACCATGCAGCCGTTGCGTCGCTACCCGTTGGATGCAGCCATTCTGTTCAGTGATATTTTGACCATCCCCGATGCGATGGGCTTAGGTTTGTATTTCGAAACCGGCGAAGGCCCCAAGTTCAAACACGTGGTGCGCGATCGCGCTACGGTGGATGCACTGCCGACCTTGAAAGCGGACGTTGACCTGGATTACGTGATGCGTGCCGTCAGCACCATTCGCCAAGAGTTGAATGGCAAAGTGCCCTTGATCGGCTTCTCCGGCAGCCCGTGGACACTGGCTACCTACATGATCGAAGGCGGCTCCAGTAAAGATTACCAAAACGCCAAGGCCATGCTGTACAACGAGCCAGAGACTTTGCACGCCCTGTTGGCGAAACTGGCCGACGCCGTGACCGACTACCTGAACGCGCAGATCCGCGCTGGCGCGCAAGCCGTACAAATCTTTGATTCGTGGGGCGGTGCACTGGCACACAACGCCTATTTAGAGTTCAGCTTGGCCTATATGCAGCGCATCGTGAACGGACTTATCCGTGAATACGACGGGCGCACTGTTCCGGTCATTTTGTTCACCAAAGGCGGCGGCCAGTGGCTTGAAGCCATGGCCGATACCGGCGCTGACGCGTTAGGCCTCGATTGGACGACAGACTTGGGGCAAGCACGCGCGCGCGTCGGCGACCGTGTGGCCCTGCAAGGCAATATGGACCCCGCAGTGCTGTACGCCAAACCGGAACAGATTCGCGCCGAAGTCGCCCGCATTTTGGCCAGCTATGGCAATGGCACGGGCCATGTGTTTAATCTAGGTCACGGCATTACACCGGGGGTTGACCCGGAACACGCCAAAGCCTTCATTGAAGCGGTGGTTGAATTAGGCCCGCAGTATCATCGCTAGGCGTAATTCTGTAGTCCATTTGGGCAGTTGGTTAGCCTAGAGGGTTTCGGTCGGACGCCGTAAATACGTATCAGACACATCCGTGTGTCTGACCTTACGGGCTCCCGGTGGTCGTGCAAATTCGTTCCATACGAATTTGTCCCTGTAGGCTCGGTTGCGCACGTCCTGTGCGCAAACGCCGCCCTCCACCCTCTAGGCTAACCAACTGCCCAAATGCTCCACCAACGCGCTAGCAAATTTGGAGAATTATGACACCGCGCAGCTCAGACCTTTGGTTCCTACCGCTCGGCGGCTGCGGCGAGATTGGCATGAACTTCAATCTGTACGGCCATGATGGGCAATGGCTGATCGTCGACTGCGGCGTCACATTCGAGCGACCGTCGATCCTCGACCCCGCGTCTGGCCTAGAAACCCGCATTGAAGCCGCCGACCCTAAGTTCATCGCCGACCGCAATGACCAGATCGCGGGCATGATCATCACCCACGCGCACGAAGACCACATCGGTGCCGTGCCGTACTTGTGGGATCGGCTGCGTTGCCCGGTGTACGCCACTCCTTTTACCGCCGAAATACTGCGTCGCAAACTCAGCGAAGTGGGCTTGGCCGGACGCGTGCCGGTGCACATTATTGAGCTAGGCGGGCGTCATCAAGTTGGCGTGTTCAACATCGAATGGCTCAACTTAACGCACAGCATTCCCGAGCCCAGTGGCATCCTTATTCGTACCCCCGCCGGCACCGTCTTTCACACCGCCGATTGGAAAATTGACCACAACCCAGTGCTGGGTGAACCCTTCGATGCTGCGCCCTACCGCGCCTTGGCCGCTGAAGGCATCGACGCCATGGTGTGCGACTCCACCAACGCCACTCTGCCCGGTTGGTCGGCGTCGGAAGGTGACCTTCACGCAGGGATACAGCACTACGTGGCCAGTGCGCCGGGGCGGGTGATTGTCGCCTGTTTTGCCAGCAACTTGGCGCGTCTGTTAACGTTGCTGCACGTTGCTCGCGCCACCGAACGCTCCGTGGTTTTACTGGGCCGGTCGCTGCATAACATGCTGGGCGCGGCGCGCAGCGTAGGGCTGTGGGACGACGACTCGGTGTTGGTGCGCAGCCGCGACATGGGTTATTTACCGCGTGATAAAACGCTGGTCATCGCCACGGGAAGCCAAGGTGAACCACGCGCAGCCTTGTCGCGCTTGGCCTTAAACAACCATCCGGATATGACGCTCGACATCGGTGATCGGGTGATCTTCAGCAGCAAAGTCATTCCCGGTAATGAACAAGACATTCAACGCTTGGTGAAACGCCTGGAAATACTGGGTGTTGAGGTCATCGCTTCAGAAACCGCCGAGCACCCCATTCATGCGTCCGGGCATCCCGCACAAGACGAACTCAGTGTGATGTACGAATGGGTGAAGCCGCATCTCGCCATTCCAGTACATGGCGAAGCGCAACACATGAAAGCCAATGCCGCCGTAGCCAAAGCAAGTGGCGTACCGCGTCAGCTCACCGGCAGCAATGGCGACCTGTTCATGATCGCCCCATTGCGCGGCGTGCGCCGTCAAGTGGTTAAGCCCGGTCGCGTGGTCATCGAGCGGCAGTAGTCCTATTGCTCCTTCAGGCTGCCTCCCGTTCATCAACGCTTGTGCTGGCTTCATAAGTACCTGAATCTTTGATCACCTTTAAAAAGTATATAGAAACGCATAGCTCTAACACGCCTGATACTATGAATATCTTGCTAATAGTACCCAGCTCAAGGTCATAACCCCCAACAACAAGTGTTAATGATAAGGCGAGAGACGCTATGGGGAATAATCCTTGCCCAAAAAGCCGCCTTAAACCCAGCATTCCTGCCCGATTATCGGTATTTGTATGCTCGATCCACTCCATTTGATTGGCCATATTTCCCACTTCCAGAGCGATGCTCCGAAAAGCAACCAATAAACATATAATTATTACCTCACTGGCCAAAGGCAAAAATATTCTTCCCAGTATGGCGCCCGCTATTGTTGTTAAGGCTATGACTTTGTGGTTGCTAACAGGAAACGATTTAGCCGAGAAAGCTATGCCGATCAGGCTCGAAAAAGCTATGGCGCTACTAACTAGTGCAAGAGCAATATGATCATTATTCATTAGCTTAATAATATACAGGGGGATTAATATAATGGTAACGCCATTTAACGTGTTTAAGACCAGATAGTAAAATGACAGCCGGTACAGGCCACTGGTCATTAGTTCGTTAAAATAGTACAGTAATTTTGTAGAATATTTTTTTCTCTCGTTATTGGCTTTAGGCATATACAGGATAGTAAATAACAAGAATAATAAAGTGAATAAAAATAGAGTGGTGAACGTTTCCTTAAGCTCAATGCTGCCATAAAAAATGCCAGCTATGGCTGGCGAAAATGTCATTGCGCTGCCGCTTATAAAGGAGTAGGCAGCATACGTCAAACGAAGCTTGCCCTTGCTGAATAGTTTTGGGATCATCGAAGTGATGGCGATGACAAGAGTGCTGCTGACTATTGACTGAATAAAAACAAACGCAAGTAAAGCAATAAGTGTTATTTCGCTACGGGAACCAAGATGGGTAACATAAAAAGCCGCAATTAAGTAAATTGACAAAAATGACAACACAACATGCCGCTCTCCTAATTTATCTATCAGCTTTCCCGAGAAAAAGCTGAAGTATATTCCTGGAGCTATGGCAAGGGTCGATACAAGAGGCAGAAAATTTCTAGCGTCAGTTTCTAAACTTATGTGCATGACTATGAAAAAGCTGACAATGCCTTGTAAAAGTATCAAGCCAAATATACAAGGAAACCATAGCATTTGGACGCTATACTTTAGGTTAAGTATATTCAATTGCTTTTTCAATGTAGGCAATTCCTTCGGTAGTTAAGAAGTTTCTTTTTTTTAATAGCTCTCTGCGAAGAAAATATGCCTTGCTTTTAGCATCTTCAATCATTGATCTGGGAAATAATTCTGGCTTTATCAATTTACAGGCTGACCTGAAGACTGACAAGTACGAATACACCCATAAGGCATGAATTGCCCTGTCAATTTGCCACGTCTGTTGATTGCCATTTGGTGTGTGGCGCCATTCAATTTGGATCCCTGGATAGGTGGCGCTATCGTAATCTTCGGCAAGTATGTCTGACTCTAGCAGGTCAATGTTTACCTGGTTGTGAGTCATTTCATGAAACAGATTCTCCGCAAGATAGTAGATACCACCATCATGATTTATTATGTCTGGGGCTAGATGGAACAATGCATTCTTGGATACAAAGCATGAAAAAGGAAAGTTTGGTACACTTAAAGATGTTATAGCTCTAGCATTGCCAGTGCTTTCCAATGGAATTATAACAGATAAATGGCTTTATAAGTTGTGGTGTGTTGTTCCGAATCTATCACCTAAGAAATTAATTGCTTCTTCTATTTTTTTATAGAATTCTATGCTTCCTGAATCCCTGTTGTTTAATATGGAATGCCCAGATATGGGGATTTCGCCCTCGTACTTTCCTGGAAGATTACCTTTGATTATTTCTATTTTTGAATTCTTTATCGTGTGCGCTGAAAACATGTCTTTCTCTGGTGCAGTCAGTCTTTTGTTATTGACCAACTCCCAAGCCAATATGCTCTTTTTTAGCCCTGTTAAAGATCCACAAGCCTTTTCAAGCTCACTTTTGCTAAGCTCCATTTTAGCCATCTCCCTTAGTATGGATGTCTTCTTTGACAAACGTCATTTGATTCGGAGTTTTGCCACTGGTCCTCATTATTCCCAAAGCAACTTCATGATTCATTAGCTCTGGTGACCAATCAGGAGAAGCGACAGAGCCATTATCTCTAAGTCGTCTGTCGCCAATATACTGTAACTTTTGACAAAGCCTTTCAGTTTCCTCTGGAACTAGCTGATCAGCCAAAGAAACTAGATGTTTAATTTTTTCAATAGCTGTCATATATTCATGTGGTACGAGATCGTCTAGCCTGTCATTTATTTCCTTTAGTTTAATTCGTGCTGTGCGGTGGTATTGACCGATCTGAACTGAATCTTCAATGACCCTTGCTAACCTTTCAATTCTTTCCATTGGTCCAAGGGAAGGATCTGGGAGCAAATCCCTCAAAATTACTGATGTTGCTATCAATTCTGCGTTTACGTCCTCTTGAGGTATCATCATTATGCGATTTTTTATCATTAACTCGGAGTCCTTTATAAAAAATATTTATATCTAAAGTATTACGGGCTGTACAAACAGCCCGTTACCAAAAAAGGTAGTTGATCCTTATTTACCAATCAGCAACCGTATGGTCTAATCGTTTTGTCAGTCGTTTAACTTTTTTCTGAATTTTACTCATAATTATTCCTCATTAATTGTCGGTTTGTAGTTGTCAAAAATTGACTGGATAATCCAGTCAACGGAACCATTCTAATGATTAAACGGCATTGGACTAAGCAGAACTGGTCGCAGTTTTTCACGTTCAATCGCGCACATGCACGTATTGACATCAACAGAATTATATTGTTTGTGACTTTGGTCGCGGTGTGAGTTAGGAATTGGTTGCTTTTGATCGTTTGAGCTCTAGTATAGGTATAGGATCTAGGTAGTACTGTGCCTAATTGTTGTTTGGTTGCCTATTAAACAGGGGACTATGGACGGCCAGTGGATAAGCTTTCTTGTAATTTAAAGGAATATGCTCTATGACGGAATCTATTGTCCTTGCCCCTGTTCGGGAGCAGATTGTCTCTGCATTCACCCCCCAAATTCTAGACTTCGAACGCCTGGAAGCGACTGAGCGGGAGTGCTTCGCGTTGAATCTGAGGCGTTGTCGAATTCAGTTGAAACTAAGCCAGTTGGCAATGGCACAGAAAATGTCTGTCTGTCTGCGGCAATACCAAAGGTACGAAGAGGGTAGCTACCCCTGTATGAAGACAATGGCCACCTTCATGCTGGCGACAGGTGTGCCCTATCAGTATCTTTTTGTCGGCGGTTGCTATCAGAATCTGTTTAAGGATATTCCGCGTCGGAAAGAAGCTGTTGTCCTGCAGAGCTTGGCAGGGCTTTGCTCGGACAGTGACTTCCACAGCTTGGTACTGTTGATCAGTGGCACTCTTGAAAGAACTAGATCCATACAGCCAGAAGAACTGTGCTTCGGTTCGTCTATTGAGTTGCTCGAGACTCCCTCACAACAAGGCTACTACGCCATGGTGGCAGGCCGTCTGCGAGAACTACGCAACCTTCTGGATCTCACTACGGACGATATGGCTGAGCTGCTTGGCGTGGAGAGTAGGACCTGGCGTGCCTACGAGCACGAGAATGATGGGCCCCAGTTCAGTGTTTTGATGGCATTGCGCCTATGGGCGGCAACCAAGATTAATCCCCTCTGGCTGACTTATGGTACTGACTTCTTCAAAGTAAGACTAATTCAGCACAGGCGTATGGAGTATTTGCTTGGGTTGTTCAATGAGCTACCCGAAGCTTTTGACAGTACGGTAAAGCAGATGATGTCTGTGTTGCATAAGAAATATATGGGGCATTGGGGACCTCTGAATTAATCACTGGTTTCCGCTAAGTTATCAGCCATCATTACATCAAGAAGAGCAATGGATCAGCTTAGTTTCAGTGACGCAGGGTATCAAAGCACACGCCGTCCCGCACGCCGCGAAAAGTTCCTCGCCGAGATGGGTCGTTTGCCTGATGAAACCACCTTCCTTAATCTTCGTCGGTTCTTAGAGAAGCATAATTTAAGCAAAGTGATTTTCGACACCGTCAACAAACACCTTGAAGATTGAGGCATGCTGCTGCAGGAAGGTACTTTCATGGACGCCATTATCATCAGCGCTCCAGCTCGACCAAGAACAAAGAGGTGGCACTAGACCCTGAAATGCAATGAGAGGCACTTTGGCATGAAGATGCACATCGGAGTAGATGTGACCACGGGTGTGATCCATAGTCGTGAAATAACAGCCGCCAACGCCCATGGCCTTGAGCCTTCAGACGAGTTGCTGCGCGGCAACGAGGAATACCAGTCGCCTGCTGCCTATGGCAGGCTTGGTGAGTTTAATGATGATGAAGAAAAGTTGGTTGGCGTAGGGGTTGCTGCGCCTAAAAGGCTATGAAATGGCCAATCTGGTCAAGAAAAGTGCCGCTTTTGGCATTATTGGGTGACATTGTAATTTCTAAAACCATTGTTGCTGATGGTAGTGGATTGTAAGGTGATAAGTTCAGAGGTTCCCTAGTGATCCAGTACATCAAGCATTTTGGCGCACAACATTGTGGTCAGCGGCGTTGACCCGCCTTGACGGCTCGGAAAGATCAAGGTCGGATTACGGTATACGACCCAGAAACGGCGCCGGGCGGCATCAAAGTCGCGCAGAAAAGCTGTGCGTCTTGTTGTACATGCAAGGGCGGCGGGTCTATACTTGTCCCATAAAGCGTACAGGTGGGGCTCTATGAAAATTGTGTCGTTTACAGAAGCCAGAAATGGCTTAAAAGCGGTGTTGGATTCCGTGGTCAATGACGCGGATACAGCAGTGATTACCCGCCGTGATTCAGAAGACGCGGTAGTGATGTCGCTGGACTACTACAACAGTCTGATGGAGACGGTACACTTACTGCGCTCACCCGCCAACGCCGAGCATTTGAATCGCTCCATTGAGCAATTTAAAGCTGGGAAAGTCACGCCAAGAGACTTGATGGATGAGTAGTCGTTTACTGTCATGGACTGACGAATCATGGGGCGATTATCTGTACTGGCAAACCCAAGACAAAAAAACGCTCAAACGCATCAACAAGCTGATCAACGACGTTAAACGTTCACCTTTTGAAGGTATTGGTAAGCCAGAGCCGTTGAAGGAAAACTTAGCGGGTTTTTGGTCGCGCCGTGTAGATGATACAAACCGCTTAGTTTACGCGGTGGATGATCACGCGGTTACGATCATTTCCTGTCGCTATCACTATTGAGTGTGGTCCTACCTTAGACCGCAAGGGCATTCAAGAATACCCCGATTACATCGGCTCTATCGGCGCCAACCAAGCCGTCCCACCCAACATCCTCTGCTGGTTAATAATCCAATTGGCCCTTTCACGCATATAAGGTGTAGCTCGCCCCGGTGTATAACGAGCCGGGCTTGGCAAGGTCGCGGCCAGCAAAGCGCTTTGGTAAGGAATCAAGCGATCCGCCGAGCGATTAAAATGGTACTGCGCGGCGGCTTCCAAGCCGAACACGCCATTAGGCCCCCACTCTGCTATGTTCAGGTAAATCTCCAGAATGCGGTGCTTGGGTACGGTCAATTCCAGCAGCAAGGTAAACCACGCTTCCAAGCCTTTGCGCACCCAACTGCGGCCGGTCCATAGATACAGATTGCGTGCTACCTGTTGGCTGATGGTGCTGGCGCCGCGCAATTGGCCGCGCCTTTCGCGCTCTTCTACGGCCTTTATAATCGACTCCACGTCAAAGCCTCGATGCAGAGGAAAAAGCTGATCTTCCGAGGTGACGACCGCCAACGCGGCATGGCGCGGAATCTCGTCCCAACTGAGCCAGTGTTGTCGCAGTTCAAACTCATCGCCACCCGTCCACCAACGCTCTAGGATCACCATCGAGGTGACGGGGTTTACCCAGCGCAGCGGTGCGACCATCAGCAAGCTTAGGCCGACGAACAGTAGGCCAACGATCAAGCACCAGCGGAACAATCGTCTAATCAGTCTGCGCATAGTGGTACGTCCGGGCGTGATGTACTGATGTTCAGAAAAACACCGTTGGTCAACTGAGTACCGCCTGTAACCATTGGCTGATGGCTTGAACCTGTTGTGGGTGTACGGAATGCGGCATGGGGTAGACCTGATATTCCGGCGTGTAGCCCATGGCTGTTAAACGGCTGTGGGCGTTGCGGCCCAGTTGTTCGGGAACGATGGGGTCGTGGTCGCCGTGTTGAATGAGCACGGGCAATTCAGCATTGCTCGGGTGTGGGGTCAGGGTGTCGGCCGTAGCAAAGTACGTGGACATAGCCAGCAACCCGGCCAACGGTTTGTCGAAGCTCAGTGCGGCGTGGTAGGCCACTGCGCCACCTTGTGAGAATCCGGCCAACACGATGCGCCGCGTGTCGATGCCGCGATCCACCTCCTGCTGTATCAAGGCCTGCACGGCCTCGGCGGATGCCGTCAGCTGCGCTACGTCGACCTTACGATCAATATTAATATCCAGAATGTCGTACCACGCGGGCATCACCATGCCGCCATTGACGGTGACCGGCAGGCTGGGCGCGTGCGGAAAAATAAACCGAGTTGCCAGGCTGCTGGGTAACTTCAGCTCCGGCACGATGGGCGCGAAGTCATGCCCGTCGGCGCCTAATCCATGCAGCCAAATCACCGCGCTGTCAGCGGGGGCGGACGGGTTGATTTCTTCAAAGGGTAGAAGGGGCATGTTTGGACTCCAATTTCGGGCAGTACAGTTTACTGCATCGCGGTGCGGTTTATCGAATATTGAATGCATAACCACGACAAGCGACCAATGTTCAAATGAATATCGGTGTTCAGCGGAAATGACAGTGTTCTTTTCGTTTTTGCAATAAAAACGTCACAAGGTAGTGACAAAATGAAAATGTATACGGTAGATTGGGTGGCCTTAAGTTCATATGGTGTTCTTACGAGTGTTCATATGAGCCGGTCACAACAATAAAAACACTGAGGATAACAGTATGAAAAAGACGTTGATTGCCGCCGTTGTTGCAACGCTGAGTGCAGCGCCTGCAATGGCTACCACTGAAATTCAATTTTGGCACGCCATGGGTGGTGCGCTGGGTGAGCGGACCGAAGAAGTTGTGGCGGGCTTTAATGCTTCGCAATCAGAATTCCGTGTGAACGCGAGTTACCGTGGTAACTACAACGACACCATGACGGGTGCCATTGCAGCATTTCGTTCACGCCAACAGCCCGCCATTGTGCAGGTGTATGAAGTGGGTACGGCCACGATGATGGCCGCAGAAGGCGCCATCTATCCAGCGTATCAGCTGATGGAACAGCACGGCCGCAACTTTAACCCGGACAATTACTTGAGCAGCGTAACGGGTTACTACGCTGACCAAAACGGCAATATGCTGTCGATGCCGTTCAACAGTTCGACGCCTGTGCTGTACTACAACAAGGAAGCCTTTGCCAAAGCTGGGTTGCCGGATCGTGGCCCGCGCACGTGGAATGAAATGGAAGAATTCGGCCAGGCACTGCTGAGCGCTGGCTATGCTTGCGGCTTCACAACGGCATGGCAGTCGTGGATTCACCTCGAAAACCTGTCTGCCCGTCACGATGTACCCTTTGCTACCAACATGAACGGTTTCGGTGGTTTGGATACCGAGTTGACTTTCAATGGCCCGGTACAGGTTGCACACGTTGAGCGCATGGGTCAGTGGCAGCGCGATGGTATCTTCAGCTATTCAGGTCGTACCAACGAAGGTTCAGCGAAGTTCTACAGCCAGGAATGCGGTATGTACACCGAGTCTTCTGCTGGTTTGGCCGGTATCAACGCCAATGCGCAGTTTGAGTTCGGCGTCAGCCAGTTGCCGTACTGGGATAACGTGATTGAAACGCCACAGAACACCATCATCGGTGGTGCTACATTGTGGACTCTGCGTGGCCATGATGAGGACACCTACCGTGCGGTAGCGGCGTTCTATGACTATTTGGCCGTACCGGAAGTGCAGGCGGCATGGCATCAAGTGACGGGCTACCTGCCAATCACCTATTCTGCTATCGAGCTGTCTGAGCGCCAGAATTTCTACGCAGAAAATCCCGGTTCTGACACGTCAATCAAGCAGATGACCTCTGTTGAGCCGACCGATAACTCTATGGGTGTGCGTTTGGGTAACTTCCCACAGATTCGCGGCATCATTGATGAGTCGTTGGAGTCTGTATGGAACGGCAGTGCAACCGCTCAGCAAGCACTGGATCGTGCCGTGCAGCGCGGTAACGAGCAGCTGCGTCGTTTCGAGCGTGCCAACCGTTAATTGAGTAACCAACTATCTGGGCGACCTCGTGTCGCCACTGACGCGATGTGATCGCAAGGCGTGATCTTGACAGGCAGTTGAGGTCACGCCCTTTTTCGTTTTGTGAGCGTTTCTATGCACGATACCGTTGTGTTCAATAATAAGGTGCTGCCCTATTTTCTGCTGGCACCGCAATTGGCTGTGACCATCGTATTTTTTCTTTGGCCCGCCGGTCAGGCACTTTATCAGTCGTTTTTAATTGAAGATGCCTTTGGCTTTTCGCGCGAATTCGTCTGGTTCGAGAATTTTATCTATCTGTTTCAAGATGACGAGTATTGGAACTCCATGCGCGTCACCTTTGCTTTCAGTGCCATGGTGGCTTTCTCGGGTATGGCAGTGGCGTTGTTGCTGGCGGCCATGGCCGACCGGGTGATCAAGGGCGCAGGCACGTATAAAACCCTGTTGATCTGGCCGTATGCCGTGGCACCGGTTGTCGCTGCCGTACTTTGGTGGCTGATGTTTAACCCCTCCATGGGTATTCTGCCGTATTGGATGAAGTTTGTGGGTTACCACTGGAACCACTATGTGAACGGTGGTGAAGCCATGGCCGTGGTGGTGATTGCCTCGGCGTGGAAACAGGTGAGTTACAACTTCATTTTCTTCTTGGCCGGTATGCAGGCCATTCCCAAGTCCTTGATCGAAGCCGCCGCGATTGATGGTGCCAGCCCGTTCAAGCGCTTTTGGCAGATCGTGTTTCCTCTGCTGTCACCCACCGCCTTCTTCCTGCTGGTGGTTAATGTGGTCTATGCCTTCTTCGAAACCTTTGGTGTCATTCACGCCACCACCTTGGGCGGGCCGGACAATGCGACCCGCACTCTGGTGTACAAGGTCTATGAAGACGGCTTCGTCGGCCTCGACTTGGGCAGTTCCGCCGCCCAGTCAGTCATCTTGATGATCTTGGTGATTACCCTAACGGTCATCCAATTTCGGTACGTTGAGCGGAAGGTGCAATACTGATGATAGAGAATCGCCCTTGGTTGTCCGCGTTGCGGCACATAGTTCTTATTCTGGGTATCGGCATCATTGGCTTTCCGATTTGGATCGCCTTGGTGGCCTCGACTAATACGTCCAGTTCCTTCGTCTCCGGCGTCATGCCTCTGTGGTTTGGTGAGCAGGGCCTGGAAAACTTCCGCCGTGTGTGGCAAAACGATCAGCGCGTATTAGGCGTGACTGTGTCGGCCTCGTGGATGATGTGGAACAGTTTCATCATGGCCATGGTCATTGCTGTCGGTAAAATCGTGATTTCACTGATGTCGGCGTACGCCATCGTGTATTTCCGCTTTCCGTTCCGTCGTACCTGTTTCTGGTTGATCTTTTTGACGCTCATGTTGCCGGTTGAAGTACGGATTCTGCCGACGTACGAAGTCGTAGCGAGTTTGGGCATGCTGAATTCCTACGCTGGCTTGACCATTCCGTTGATCGCCAGCGCCACCGCGACCTTTCTGTTTCGCCAGTTCTTCTTGTCGATACCCAGTTCGCTGGTGGAAGCCGCCCGGATAGACGGCGCCGGACCGTTTAAATTTTTTAAAGACATCCTGTTACCGCTGTCGGTGAATAACATCGCTGCGTTGTTCGTCATTCTGTTTATCTACGGCTGGAACCAGTACCTGTGGCCGCTGTTGATCACCACCGACGAGAACTACTACACCATTGTGATGGTCATCAAACGCTTGATGACGGCCGGCGAAGGCAATGTGCCTTGGAACATCATTATGACCACGACGATATTGGCCATGTTGCCACCGGTCGTTGTGGTGATTGTGATGCAGAAATTCTTTGTGAAAGGCCTCATCGAGCAAGAGAAATAATTAAGGGGACATTAACGTGGCCACAGTTTCATTACGTAACATCAAGAAGACTTACAGCAATGGTTTTGATGCCATTCACGGTTTAAACATCGAAATCCCCGACGGCGAGCTGGTGGTGTTGGTGGGGCCGTCCGGGTGCGGTAAATCCACGTCGCTGCGCATGGTGGCAGGATTGGAGAGCATCAGTGGTGGTGATCTGTACATCGGTGATGTGCGGGTCAACGACCTTGAGCCCGCCGAGCGCGACATTGCCATGGTTTTTCAGAACTACGCGCTGTACCCGCACATGACGGTGGCGCAAAACATGGGGTACGGCCTGAAAAATCGGGGCGTGTCGAAGGAAGAGATCAAACAAAAGGTTGAGCGCGCGGCGGCGACGCTGGAAATCAGCCACTTGCTAGACAACAAGCCTAAGCAGCTGTCGGGTGGGCAGCGCCAGCGGGTTGCCATGGGGCGTGCCATCGTGCGTAACCCCAAGGTGTTTTTGTTTGATGAGCCGCTGTCAAACTTGGACGCCAAGCTGCGCGTGCAGATGCGCATCGAGATCAAGCGATTGCAGCAAGAGTTTGGCACCACGTCCATCTATGTGACGCACGACCAAGTTGAGGCCATGACCCTGGCCGACCGGTTAGTGGTTATGAACAACGGCCGTGTGGAGCAAATGGGCCCGCCGCTGGAATTGTACGAGCGCCCGGAAACGCAGTTTGTGGCGAGCTTTCTGGGTTCGCCCGGCATGAATTTTATGGCGGCAAAGGTTGAAGGGCGCCGCTTGAATCTGGTCGGCGGACATGTGCTGGACTTGGGGAGCGCGGGCGAGAGTGCGTTGGACCTGTCCGATCTGCAAGGGCAAGAGTTGGTGCTGGGTCTGCGCCCGGAGCACTTAGAGGCCTGTGCCCCTGAGGACGCCGATTTCACGCTGGAAGTGGAGATGGTGGAGCCGCTAGGTGCCGACACCTTGCTCTATGGTCGCTTACCGGGCAATCCCGACCTGATGGTTGCCGAACAATCCGGTAAGATACGCTATGAACGCGGAACACAGGTGCCTTTGCGCGTTGATCGCGCCAATATTCACCTGTTCAACAAAGACACTCAGCAACGGATTCAATAATTAATGATCGCCGACAAACTGATAGCCCACCGTGGTTGTTCTCTTTTACGCCCGGAGAACACCCTGGCGGCAATGACCCTGACACACGAGATAGATATTCGCTGGGTGGAGATTGACGCTAACTTGGTCGGTGACGGTACGCTCGTGATGTTCCACGACGACTACCTCGACCGCCTTACACCGGGCACGGGTAAGCTGGCCGAGCAACGCTGGGACGACGTTAAAGATCTGGATGTCGGCAGTCACTTCAGTGCGGACTATCAGGCCGAGCGCATGCCCCAATTGAGTGAAGCACTGCAGCACATAGCGGGTTTGCGCTTGGGCCTGAACTTGGAAATAAAGGTATACCCCAGCTTCACCGCCGCGGACATAGTGCCCAAGGTCATTGCGGCTCTGGAGCAACATTGGACGGATTTCGATCGCCTGATCATCTCCAGTTTCGATGCCGATGCCTTGCGTCTGGTGCGTGCCGCCAAGCCCGACTGGCAGTTGGGTATGCTGTATGAGGCCATTGAAGACGACTGGGCAAAGCTGGCAAACGAGCTTTCTTTAGTGAGCATTCATTCGCATTACGCGCTTTTGCAGTCTGCGCAAGCGAGCGCCATTAAAGCGGCGGGTTTGGACTTGTATTGCTATACCGTCAACGACAGAAAAGCGGGAGAAGCTTTGTGGCAGATGGGGGTGGACGGGCTGATCACCGATAACCCACTGTTATTTTTACCGTGAAGGCGGGGCCAGTGTCCGTTCAGGATGTGAATCTGGCGGCGGTGCGCTTTCTGTTTACCGACGTCGATGATACCCTGACCACCGCCGGGCAACTGTTGCCGGAAACCTATGCGGCGCTCTGGGCTTTAGCGCGTAGCGGTGTGCAAATAGTGCCAATTACCGGAGGTTGTGCCGGGTGGTGCGATCAGATCGCGCGCACCTGGCCGGTGGCCGGAGTGATTGGCGAAGGCGGCGCTTTTTATGTCCGGCGCGATGCGTCACACCATCTGCACTGGCAGTATTGGCGTTCCGCCGCTGAGCATCAAGCCGACCAGCAGGCTATTCTAGCGTCTATCCAACAATTACCTGTGTCGTATCCGTTAGTACTGGCTAAAGACCAGTCGTTCCGCCATGTGGATGTTGCCATCGACTATAATCAGGATAGCCAGTTGACCATCGAGCAGGCTGATGAGGTCTGCGCTTTATTGCGCCAAGAAGGCTTCAATGCAAAGCGCAGTTCTATCCATATCAACGTCTGGCGTGGCGACTTCAACAAGTGCGCAATGGCCCAGCGTATGTTGCGTGACGTGTTCAAACTGAGCAGCGCAGAGATGCAAGCACAAGTGTGTTTCATTGGTGATGCGCCAAATGATGAGTCGATGTTTGAGTTTTTCCCCATCAGTGTCGGGGTTGCCAATATCAAGCCGCACCTAACCACTATGCAGCACCATCCTGCGGTTATTACACAAGCCCCTTCGGGTCTGGGCGTGGTGGAGCTGGCGCAGCATTGGCTCGCGCAGCGGCCATAAATCTTATAATTAACAGGGAGACAGAATGGCGGTTATGATTCAGCTGGCAGGGGCGGTAGCGCTTCTGCTGTGGGGCATTCGCATGGTACAGACGGGATTCAGCCGCCTGATGGGCAGTCGCTTGGAACGTTTGTTGCGCCGCAGCACCAGCAATCGACCGCGTGCCTTCGCCACGGGAGCCGTGGCGGCCTTTTCTTTGCAATCCTCCACGGCCGTTATCCTCATGATCGCTGGATTCAGCTCCGCCGGGATGATGACGCTACCCATGGCCTTGGGTACAGTGTTGGGTGCTGAAGTGGGGGCCAGCCTCGCGGCTTTCCTGTTGAACCTGAATGTCCAAGCCCTGGCCCTGCCGCTGGTGTTATTGGGTTTTATCCTGTTTCGCAATCAACAGAACCGCAGTCGAAAGCACGCCGGACGTATTCTGATTGGCTTGGGTATCCTGCTCCTGTCGCTGAGCCTGCTGGGCCAAATCACGAATGAATTGCGCGGCAGCGAACTGTTCCAGCAAATCACACAATACGTCGAATCCGATGCCTTCTTAGCCATCACCTTAATGGCCATCTTGACCTGGGTTATCCATTCTACGCTGGCTGCGGTCTTGATCTTGGCGCAGTTTGCAATGGACGGCACCGTTTCATTGGAGACCGGCATCTTCCTGTTGTTGGGTGCTAACCTTGGAGGCGCCATGCCTGCTCTGGTGGCCGGCTGGTCGTTGAAGGGCGACGGACGCGAAGTGGTGCTGGGCAATCTGCTGTTCCGTTTAATCGCCGTGTTGCTCGGTATGCTGGCACTGCTGATCGGTGGTGACAGGCTGTTGGAGCTGCTGCCCAGTGGGGCTATGGGGATAGTAACTGCTCACATTGCGCTGAACTTGCTTAATGGCTTGGTGCTACTAGCCTGCCTACCCTTGCTCACGCCGTTGTTCGAATGGCACAGCCAGCAAGGCCAAAGTGGCACGGAGATCTCCGATGAAACCGACCAGCCGATGTATCTGGCGCTTGACGACATCAACAACCCGGCACGCGCCATCGCCAATGCGCGCAATGAAGCCCTGCGTATTGCCGATCTGGTTTACCGCATGCTTAATTATTCCATGGACGCTTTTAAAGACCGTGAGCTGGTTAGGCAGATCAGTGACCTTGACGACGATATCGACCGCCTGCACCGTGAAGCCTTGCATTACGTGGTGTCCATTGAAGAGTCGGAGAACCGCAAGGAATTGCGCCACGAGCGTCATGAAATCATTACTTTTATGACCAATTTGGAGCACATTGGCGACATCATCGACACCAGTTTGATGCAGCTGGCGCGCAACAAGCTGCGCGACAATCTGGTGTTCGATGCCGAACAAACGCGGGTTATTGAGGCCTTGCACGAAGAGCTGGTGGATGCCTTTCGCTTATCGCAAGCGGTGTTTACCAGCGACAGTGCCGAGCTGGGTAAAGACCTGCTGCGCATCAAACGACGCTATCGGACGCGTATTCTGAATGCGCGGCGTGAACATCTGGATCGTCTGCGCGGCCATCACCGTGAAAACCTCAAATCAACCCAGATATTCATCGATGTGCTGCGCGACCTGCAACGCATCTGTTCGCATTTGACGGCGGTGGCTTATCCCGTGTTGGAGCGGCATAAGAAAGACTAGAGGGGTGGTGCGTCACCCCAGTTTCTTCTGCCAGAACATTGCGCGACCCATCGCCGGGTCCAATTCATAACCCGCAAAGCCCATGCGCTCATAGGCGGCTTGCGCCACCGTATTACCTTCCAGAACTTCCAGCGTCAGCTTGCAGCAGCCCAGTTCGCGGGCGATATCTTCAACTTTATCCAGCATCACGGTCGATAACCCTTTGCCACGGTAGGCGGGGTCAACCGTGACATCATGGATATTAAGAATCGGTTTGCAGGCGAACGTAGAAAAGCCCTCAAAACAATTTACTAAGCCCGCTGGTTGGTCGTCCACAAAGCCGAGCACGATATGCGCGGTCGGGCGCTTACGCAGCTCGTTGATTAAATTAGACTGTGCGAAGTCCGATAATGGCTCACCGCCCCCCATGGGGTCCATGGCATAGCCATTGAGCAGTGTGACTATGGCGTTGGCGTCTTGGTCGTTGTGTGGATCGGCGCGGCGCGCGTGAATCATATCGTTTCCTCGGGTGCTGGTTTCTTGGTTGAAGCTTTCTTAGTACGAGTTTTTGGTGCGTTCGATGAGCGCAGTGATTCCAAGCGCGCATACAGGTATTCGGTAAAAAAACCGTGCATCAGAAAGCGCTGGCTCAGATTCCACGGGCCAACCAAATAGAGTGGGTGTTTGTTGTAGGCCATTTCAGCGAGACTCGGGTCGCCAATCAATTGGCCGATGCGCAATGCAATGGACTGGTCGAGGTTGAAGCCGTTAATGGCGTCGCGGTATTCCTCACGCGTCAGCAATAAACAAAACAGGCACATAAACAAGGCGTGCGAGGTTTCGAAGTCCAAAACCTGTGTGCGCTTGGGTGCAATCTGAAAGGCGGCCATGTCGATGGGTTGCCAATGCTGCCAGCTGATGTCTTGCTGTTTCTTGGCTTTGGCGGGTGTCCAATGGCCCAGTTCCGCGAACAGGCGAAACAGTTCTTGGTCGTGCTCCACAAAGCTGGCTTCTCGCATGCCGTCGATGGTGGTGGGGTAGAGCTCGACGCGTGCGATGTCAGTTGCTTCTGGCGAGTTGTCGGCGAGAAAATTCAGCACGTTGGACTCGGTGGCGAAATGGCGCAGAATCAGCAAGTTCGCTTCGCGGCTGACAAAATGGCGGCAAAACCAGCAGATCATGCTTTGCAGTAAGCCGTGTGCGCGAAACTGCGGCAACGGTAAGCGTTTAAAGAACCAAATCAGGTGCAGCAGTGCGGCGAAGAAAAACTGCAACAGTGGGCGCAACGACCAACGAAACGGGTTGTCGAGGTCCTTTAGCCACAGTTGCACCGCGTCGTTTTGAATCGGCAGTGAATTGTCGAACTCAATGGCGCGCAAGAACGCACTGCGTTTGGCTCTCTGGGCTGTGTTCGTTGGGTCTGATGATTCAGTCATGATCAATTTCCTCCAATTGCAGCGCGTACAAGCGCCCGACGACGCGCGCGGTGCGGTGAATGCTTTTGACGGACTGCGCGTCCACACAGACGCGATCCAACAACGCGTAGAGTTTGTCCATATGGGCGTCGTCGTTCGCGCCGTGGTAGCCCATAAACTGGGTGTAGCTGCCATCGCCATTGGTGCAGGCATTGATGCGTTTAGCCCAGTCGGCGGCCATTTTCTGGCCGAGCCCTTCGATGATCCACATCGCGCCGATGAGGTCGATGGGGTTGGGTTGACTGGCGCGGTGCATCAAAAAGGCGTGCAGTGCTTCGGTACCCAGATTGCGTTCGCCGTTTTGAATATCGGCGAGTTGGCCGCCTGCAGCGACATAGTCGCATTCCAGTATTTCGTAGTCGCGGTGTTCGTCACGCGCATGGCCAATGACTTCTGAACGCACATCGGCAAAGTCGCGGTCGAAACTGGACGCGCCACGGGTGATCCAACGCGCGCCTTCAATCACTTGTTGGCGCAGGTGCAGCAGCAAATTACGGTAATCTTCAATGGTGAATTGGTCGCGCTCCAATCGTTGAATCACCGGCACCCGGCCGAGCTGGCGTTCAAAATCAAACCAGATGCGCAGCAGCCCTTGCAAACAGTGTTGGCCCAGTTCGGTGGTAACTTTTTGGTTCATTTCTCTTTATTCCCTTTTCCTATTGGGTGATGGTGCACTGTCGGGTGTAGGGTGGCTAGGCCTAATTGAGGGCCGTGTGCGCCCCGGATGGGCGCACCCGAGCTTACAGGGACGTACTTGCAGCGTGCCCGAAATTAGGCCTAGCCACCGTTCACCTCGGCACGGACTTTCATGGCGCTTCCACCACCGTGAGCTGCATATACATGGTATTGAAACGCCCACTCTCAGGCACCATGCACAAGATAACCGCGCCGGGTTCGTAAGCTTGCGTGCGCCGGAATTCATCCAGCATTATGAAGATGGACGCACAGCCCGTATTGCCGCGCGTATAAAGGTTTGTGTACCACTTCTCTTCAGGAATCATCGCTCCCGCTTGCACCAAACTGTCGAAGATACGGCTGCGAAAATAGTCCGACGAGTAATGGCAGAGCACATGGTCGACCTGATTTACGGAAATGCGGCCTTCATCCAGTAGGCGCAGAAAACCATCTACCCCCAGCTTTACGATGTTGTCGAGCAAGCGAACGTCCTGACGCAGCAATAAAGCTCCAGCGGCTTCCGCCTCGGCGTAGGTGGGGAAGTCCTGCCAAGTGCGATGGTCGTTGGGATCAGTCGGGGAGCCGACGCTCATGCATACCGGGTAGGCGTCGGCGTGTGAATAGCCGCGTATCCAATCAATGCGAAAGCAGGTGCCACGTGGTTGGTCTTCCAGCAGCATGGCACCTGCGCCGTCCGACAGCATCCGTCGCAGAAACTCGGCGTTAAAGTCCACTTCGTCGCCGGCGGCTTCATAGCGAGTGGACTTGAACAGGCGCGAAGCCAATTCGCTGGCGACCACCAATCCATTCCGGTGTTCACCGGCTTTAATGCCGGTGTAGGCGGCTTTTAAGGCCATCATGCCGCTGGCGCAAATGCCGTGGCTGGTGTGCAGTTCAATATCACGCAGGCCCAGTTCGCCCTGCACCATGCTGCCAAAGCCGGGTAATACGAGGTCGCCTTGGCTGGTGGCGGCGCTGAGTTGTTGGATGCGCTTTGGGTTGAGCGGGCTTTGGTCTAAGCAGTCCTGCGCGGCGCGGGCGGCCATGGCGCTGTTGCTGATGGTGGTTTGGTGCTCGGCGTTCATGGCGTAATGTCGGGTTTGAATGCCGTTGGACTGTAAAATGCGCTTTTTCAGCCGACTGGGCTTGCCGTGCACGCGCCCGAGAATGTCTTCAATGTCGTCGTTGTTGATGGCGGGGCCGGGGAGGTGATGCCCCGTACTGGTGATGTAAACCGTCATGTTGTTGGAGCTTCCTTGCGTAAAGATTGGCGCAAACAGCGCAAATTTTCTTCTAAGTACGGCAGCCCACAGACAATGGTCATAAACAGAAGATAGTGTGTGAGGTACTGTTCGCCGCCGTGGGCGTATTCCATGCGCTGCAAGTGCAGTTGGCCCTGCCAATTGAACTGCACCAAGTCGAGCACTATGGGCCAATTGATGACGAAGATCATGGCCAGCATGTAAAACGGCAAGGTCGCTAAGTAGCTATGCGCGTGCATCTCCCAAATGGTGATTTTGCGGCGCGTGGAAGCGTAATGCACATCCCAGTGCGCTATGGTTTCGTGTAATACCCACGCGGTGAGGCAGACCAACAACACCAAGACGTTCACGCGAAATGACAAGCACATCAAGATCGGAATGCCGACCTGAAAGCCCATTACAGAATGCATTAAGGACTCTTTCAAGCCTGAGGTGGTTTCAATGCCCGTGGCGCGGTGGCAACACCAGTCAACGAAACCAGCAATGCCCCAGAGGGGAAGAAAAACAAACAATAGGGCGTTGATGAGCAGCTGACCAGTATCCATTTGTGGGGCTCCACAGCCGTGCTTTCGACATCTTGGGCAATGCGTCAGCATACCCAATCGTTCAGAAAATTCCATGACGAATTCTGCACTTTGAACGCCACCTCCGTGTTACTGCACCGCGTTAATGGGTACACTCTGTACCAATCAGTTATTGCTTGGTAATGAGAACCACTATGTCCCAGTTTTGGAGTGAAGTCGTCCGTAACCTTGAACCCTACGTGCCCGGTGAACAGCCGCAGGTAGATGGGCTGGTTAAGCTGAACACCAATGAAAGCCCTTACCCGCCATCGCCACGCGTACAAGCAGTGTTGCAGGACGAACAGTTGGTTGAACGCTTGCGGCTCTACCCTGACCCGAATTCGCAGCGCCTTAAAGCCGCCATTGCCAAACACCACGGCGTTGAAGCGTCGCGGGTGTTTGTCGGAAACGGTTCCGATGAAGTGCTGGCGTTGGCCTTTATGGCCTTTTTTCAGCAGCCCAAGCCACTGTTATTCCCTGACATCAGCTACAGCTTTTATCCGGTATATTGTCAGTTGTTCGGCATCCACGCAGAGCGCGTGGCGTTGCAGGATGACCTGAGCCTGAACCTGCAAGACTTCGTGCAGCCCAACGGTGGTGTGATCTTCCCCAACCCCAATGCCCCAACCGGCCGCGCCGTGCCTTTGGCGGATATCGAAGCCTTGTTGCAAGCCAACACCAACACCGTCGTGCTGGTGGATGAAGCCTATGTGGACTTTGGCGCGCAGTCGGCGGTGGCTTTGGTGAACCAATATCCTAACCTGTTGGTGTGCCAGACCTTGTCAAAATCGCGCTCTTTGGCCGGTTTGCGTGTTGGCTTTGCCATCGGCAGTCCAGAACTGATTGAAGGGCTGGATCGGGTGAAGAACTCGTTCAATTCATACCCGATGGATCGCATTGCCGAAGCTGCCGCCGTGGCGGCGATTGAAGACGAAACTTATTTTGCCGAATGCTGCCAGAAGATCATGGCGACCCGAGCGCACACCACCGCCGAGCTGGAAAAACTGGGTTTTTCGGTGCTGCCGTCCAGCGCAAATTTTGTGTTCGCCAAGCCGCCTTCGGGCGCGGACGCGGCGACGTTGGCGCACACCCTGCGTGAACACAAAATCATTGTGCGCTATTTCAATAAACCACGCATCAGCGACTATTTGCGCATCACTATTGGTACGGATGAGGAGATGAATCAGCTGCTGGTGGTCTTGCAAAAGAAGCTGGGCTGAACGGATTTATGGCAAAGAAAAAGGACATTCAGTTCGTCTGCACCGAATGCGGTGCCAACTACACCAAATGGCAAGGCCAGTGCGGTGAATGCAAGGCGTGGAATACCGTGGTGGAATTCCGCGAGGCCAAAAGCACGCCCGGCGCGCGCCGCCAAGGTTATGCCGGTGCCTTAAGCGAAGTTAAAACGTTGAGCGAAGTGGGTGTGGCAGAAGTGCCGCGCTTAATGACGGGTATTGGTGAGTTTGATCGCGTACTGGGTGGCGGCATCGTACCCGGTTCGGCTGTACTGATCGGCGGTAACCCCGGCGCGGGTAAATCGACCCTGTTGCTGCAAACGCTGTGTGCCTTGGCACAGCGCTTTTCCGTGCTGTACGTGACTGGTGAAGAAAGCCTGCAACAGATCGCCATGCGCGCACAACGCCTGCAATTGCCGACCGATAATGTGCATGTCATGGCGGAAACCGATGTGGCGGTGATTCTGGCGCAAGCAGAAGACAGAAAGCCTGACATCTTAGTCGTCGACTCCATTCAAGTCGTGCACCACCCGGATATTGAATCCGCCCCCGGTTCGGTATCGCAGGTGCGCGAAAGCGCCGCCATGCTGACGCAATACGCCAAACGCTCGAACACCGCGTTGTTTCTGATCGGCCATGTCACCAAAGACGGTTCGTTAGCCGGCCCGAAAGTGTTGGAGCACATGATCGACTGCTCGGTGATGCTGGACGCCGCGCACGACAGCCGCTTTCGTACCCTGCGTTCAATCAAAAACCGCTTCGGCGCGGTGAACGAACTGGGCGTGTTCGCCATGCTGGAAACCGGACTGAAAGAGGTTACCAACCCCAGCTCCATCTTTTTGAACCGCCAAGCCGAGGCCACGCCGGGCAGCGTGGTGACCGTATTGTGGGAAGGTACGCGGCCACTTTTGGTGGAACTGCAAGCGCTGGTGGATGACTCCATTGCCAGTTATCCCAAGCGCGTAACCTTAGGTTTGGACCAGAACCGACTCGCGATGATGTTGGCCGTGGTGCATCGCCATGGCGGTATTTTTACCGGTGACCAGGATGTGTACTTGAACGTCGTGGGTGGCGTGAAGGTCAACGAGACCAGTGCCGACCTGGCCAGTGTGGTGGCCATTCTGTCGAGCCTGAAAGACCGCGCTCTACCCAAAGACTTTTGTGTGTTCGGCGAAATCGGCCTGTCGGGTGAAGTGCGCCCAGTCTCTTCCGGCCAAGAACGCGTGACCGAGGCGGCCAAGCATGGGTTTCGTACGATCTTGGTGCCCAAATCAAATCAACCGCGCAAACCGATTGAAGGCGTTAAAGTCATTGGTGTACAGCGCTTGCAGGAAGCGCTGACCGCACTGGATGACTTGTGGTAAGCCTTCTGACCAAACGATTAACAAAGGACACATTATGAACTGGCTCACTGACATCCGCTGGTTGTTTCTCGACATGGACCACACCTTGGTGGATTTCAATCTGACCGAACGCAATGCGTTTGCGGATCTTTGCGCCTATTTGAATGTTTCTGATGTCGGCGGTGCTTTTGCGACCTTTCTCGAAGGCAATCGCCCACTGTGGCCACGGTTGGAGGCAGGTGAAATCAATGCGGCGGAGCTGCGCTACGCGCGTCAACGTTATTGGTTGGAACAATACCGCGTGGATGCAGATCCATCTGTCGTTGCACAGCATTATGAAACCTGCTTGGGTAATTACGTCGATTGGTTTGATGGTGTGCCGGAAATTCTGCAAGAATGGCGGCAGCGTTTTGGGCTGGCGTTGATCACCAACGGGCTAAGCAACGTTAAACGCCAGCAGCTCAAGCAAATGGCTGGTCTGTTCAGTGCGGTCAGTATTTCTGAAGAGGTGGGTGCGGCTAAACCAGCGGCGGCGTTCTTCCAACACACCTTGGCGCAAATTACCGAGCCATTGCGTCCAGAGCAGGTATTGGTGGTGGGCGACAACTACAAAGCGGATATTCTGGGCGGCAAGGCGATGGGGTTTCGGACGTGTTGGATCGGTGATGAAAGCGAGCACGCAAAAAAAGAAGGCGCGGACATTGCTGTCAGCGCACTTCCCAAACTTGCTGCTTTTCTAAGACGGGAATAGGACATCCTATGTCCTCGTGTGGCTCCTGCCTGTCTTCCGTTGACTAACTGCCATCCCAACAAAGCCAATCCAGGCTCTCGTCGTTTGTTGGCATGTTGCCATCCTATGGCGCGATTGTCCGTCCAGTGGTTCCGATGAAGAATTCAAGCACATCCTGTGTACAGCGTCCTGCCGGGTTCCAAGTGCTCTTCCTGAGCACCCTTGCAGTATAAACCAGGGCAGTTGAGTCACCAGAGCCAATTGTCGGGGGGGCGTGTAAGAGATTGCCGATAGCCGTTGTGCGTAGTGGTTGAAAACCTCCTTTTCTCGACTGGCGTCGTTAAAAATGGCCTCAAAATGCTCACTGGCTGGCCAGAACGACCACAGGTCGGCCCGAAGGGTGAGCGCAGCGAATATTCACTACCAGTAAACTGCGCTTTCTCGACTACTTTTTGTCTAGCCAGATTTTCGCCTCTGAGGTTTTTAGATGCTCCTCTATAGCGTTGTGGTCTCGTGTTGGCGCAGACGATCATTCAAGTCATTTATAGCGCGTGCCATATTCTCCATCAGTGTCACCGCGGTTTCCGGGTGGCGACTGATCAACGACTGAAAATCATCCTGCGGTACGGCGGCAACCAGTACATCGTCGCGCGCAATTACCGTCGCGGTGCGTGGCGTGCCGCACAGCATAGCCATGGCACCGAATAATTCGCCGGGCAACACTTCACCCACTTTGGTGTCACCACGATAGACATCGGCATGCCCCTGCACAACATGGTAAACTTCACCCGCCAGTTCGCCTTCGCGAATCATGACCTCTCCGGGTGCGAACTGTAGGAAACCGCTGCCAGTGGTGGGCGCGTTGCTGGCGTCACCGGTGACGGTTTGTTGCAATAAACTGATGTGCGTTAAGAGGTAAGCTGTCCATTGCGCCGCGCGTTGTTTGCTGAGGTGCAGGTGGCGCAGGACATCGCCTACTGGATAAAGGTTCAGCGTACTGGGTTGCTGTGCCACATAGCTGAAGTCTGGCAAGGCGTAGCCACCCGTCAGGCCAAGTAAATCACCTGCTTCGTACTCCACCACGCCTTGCTGAGCTTGAATGCCGCGCACTTGTCCACCGGACAAAAATGCCCAGTGGTCAGCAGGCACTGCGCTGTCAACGGCTTCGCCAGCTTGCAGCGTTACACTGGCTGAGGGCGCTGGTAATTCGGCGAACAGCAGGAGGCTGAGTTGCTGCAGTCGACGTGTGAGAGCAGGGCCAACTTCGTTATTGCCAGTCAGTAGATACATGGTTACACCTTACCGAATTCATCTTATTCTTCGTTGCGAATCAGCATAACAGGAGTCGCGTTTCATTTGCATGATCCAGTTCAGATTATGACGAACTCAGGCTTAAAAGGCTTGGTATTAATGCGTGAGCATGAAGACCGTGTGGATGGCGTATTGCTGCGCTATTGGGTGGCAAACGGGCAGACCGCGGTACCGGTCGAAGTGAGTGGCGCCGAGAGTGTCTGTTTCGCACGGGCTACCGACCTAGCCACTTTGCGCCCGCTGTTGCCACTGGGTTGTCGCGTAGGCGACGAAACCTTCAAAACGGCCCTGGGAGAAGTGGTGCATCCGGTGCGCTCTCCGGGCTGGACGGTGCAACGGCGCTGGATACGTAAGGCAGAGCGACAGGGCATTCGCCTAGAGGAAGACGACATTCAGCCGGCCGAGCGTTACCTGATGGAACGTTTCATCACGGCGGGTGTGGAGGTGGAGCACCACGAACAGGGTAAGCGGCTTCGCCCGGCGGAAGTTGATATCAGCTTGCGTTGGGTCTCGCTCGACATTGAAACGTCGCCCTTTGTGCCCGATCAACTGCCTGAACTGTACAGTATCGCCTTGTCGGGTGTGGGTATCCGACGTGTTTATGTGGCGTGGTCAAACGTGCCGGATGATCCGCGCTTGAAAGACGTCGAAGTCATTCTCTGTGGTGACGGGAAAGCCCTGCTGCAGCGGTTTTTGACTGATTGGGAAGCCTTAGAGATCGACGTCATCCTCGGCTGGCACGTCGTGGGTTTTGACTTGCACGTATTGGCGGGTTTGGCGCAGCAATGGAACATTCCTTTCACGCTGGGTCGGCAGCGACGAGTGGCCACTTGGCACAAGCGCCAGGACAAAGAATACCTGACTGTGCCCGGTCGCATGGTGGTGGATGGGATAGAGGCATTGCGTGCGGCTGGTTATCAGTTTGACAGCTTCAGCCTGGACGCCGTGGCGCATCGCCTGATGGGCACTGGTAAAGCCATGGAACACAAAGGCGGCGAGAGCAAAACCGATACCATCGACCGTTGGTTTAAGACGCAGGACACCGACTTACTGTGGTACAACCTGACCGACGCCGACTTGGTGGCCGACATCGTAAAGCAGGAAGCCTTGCTGGAATTCCTTGTGGCCCGCAGTCGTATGACCGGCCACACCCTTGACCGTGTGGGTGGCTCGGCGGCGGCGTTCAATTACCTCTATTTGCCCCGGCTGCATCGCAAGGGTTATGTGGCACCGCACGTTGGCAGCCAAACGCTGCATACCGCTAGCCCCGGCGGCTACGTGATGGACTCCCTGCCCGGCCTGTACCGACAGGTGCTGGTGCTCGACTTCAAAAGCCTGTACCCGAGCATCATGCGTACTTTTCAGGTAGACCCGTGGGCACTGTGGGAAGGCATGCAAGCTCCGGAAGAAGATACCATTCCAGGGTATCTGGGTGGTCGATTTATGCGCACGGGGGCCATACTGCCGACCTTGCTAGACCAGTTGTGGGAGGCGCGTGATCAAGCCAAAGCGCAAAAGAACGCGCCGCTGAGTCAAGCCATTAAGATTTTAATGAACTCCTTTTACGGCGTGCTGGGTTCCGACCTTTGTCGCTTTTTTGACCCACGCTTAGCGTCGTCGATCACCCGCCGCGGCCACGACATCATGATCCGCTCAAAAGCGTGGTTTGAAGCGCAAGGCTTAACGGTCATTTATGGCGACACCGACTCGCAATTCGTCTGGGTACGCGATGGTGTGAGCGACCCCGATGCATTGGGCGCTGAATTGGCTGCAGGGCTGAACGCCTATTGGCGGGGCGAAATACGGCATGAGTTCGGCATAGAAAGCCGTTTGGAACTGGAATACGAAACCTGTTATCAGCGTTTTCACATGCCCACCATTCGCGGTACCGAGCAAGGCTCAAAAAAGCGTTACGCAGGCTTGGTGGTGGCGCCAAATGGTGACGAAAAGCTGGTGTTTCGCGGTATGGAAGCGGTACGGTCAGACTGGACACCGCTGGCGCAGCGCTTTCAACACGAACTCTACCAGGCACTGTTTCACGACCGATCGTTGCAGCCTGTGTTACAACGTTTTGTGCGGCAACTGTTTGCGGGCGAGCTGGACGATGAGCTCTGGTATCGCAAGCGCTTACGTCGCCCGGTATCTGGCTACGCCAAAAGCAACCCACCGCATGTGCAGGCCGCTCGTCGCTATGAATTGCTCACCGGCAAACCCCCGCAGGGGTGGGTGCGCTATCGGCAAGGGCTGCACGGTGTGTTAGTGCCCGCAGACCGTGACCAAGCCATCAACTACCAGCACTATTTCGATAAACAGCTCGCGCCCATCGCCGATGCCGTGCTGCACATTATGGGGCAGGATTTTCAAACGCTGGCCGGACCGCAGATGCCGTTGCTGTAGTGGCCGTTACGGAATCGTAACTACCGAATCAGGCTATGGGTGCTACTCTATACCCACTCAACCCTTTTGCAGGTCCTCATGAAAATTTTGGTGATCGAAGACGATCAGCAACTCAACGAATTTGTTTGTCACGGCCTTCAACAAGCCGGTTATGTGGTGGATAGCTGTGGCAATGGCAAAGAAGGTCTGATGCTGGCGGTGTCAGAAACGCATGACCTGATCATTGTGGATCGCATGCTGCCTGAGGTGGATGGCCTGACCATCGTGCGTACCCTGCGAGCATCGAATTTGACCACGCCGGTGTTGATACTCAGCGCACTGGGTGAGGTAGAGCAGCGGGTTGAGGGTCTGCGGGCGGGGAGCGATGACTACTTGGCCAAGCCCTTTGCCTTTGAAGAACTGCAAGCGCGCGTGGAAGCGCTGTTGCGGCGCGGCCAACAAAGCGCCGAGCCTATTACCGCCATTGAGCTGGGTGACTTGCGGCTCGACCTGCGCACCCGGCAAGCCTTTCGTGCTGGGCAAAAAATTCATCTGCAACAACGCGAGTTCCGCCTGTTGGAATACTTGATGCGCCACGCCGGCCAAGTGGTGACACGCACCATGTTGCTGGAAAATGTGTGGGATTATCATTTCGACCCACAAACCAATGTGATTGATGTTCACATCAGTCGCTTACGGCAGAAAATAGATTTAGGTCAGGGCACCAGTCTGATTCAAACAGTGCGTGGAGCGGGTTATGTCTTCCAGACCGTCTGAAAAGCTGTGGCGCAGTTCCAGTTTTCGCATCACAGTGCTTTATTTGGGCTTATCGTGGCTGACACTCGCCATCGTTATGCTGTTTATGTACCAGCACGTGCGCAGTCAGTTGTGGCAAGGTATTCATGCGCAGTTGGACCAGGATGTTGTGCGCATTGAGCGTTTTCATCAACGCCAACCGTTAGACCCCGACCGACCACTGCCCGTTTACAACAGTGAGCAGGGGTCAGAGCGCCTTTGGATTTTGGAAGTTAAGCGCCGCAATGGCGACCATAAGATCTATACCGGTGCTAAGCCTCGTACCTTTTCTATTGCCCGCCCGCCGGGCTTTGGGCGAGATTCCGAAGCCATGCTGATGGAGGAAGGCGGCCACTTGTTCATTACCCGCCGCATCTCGTTACCGCCTAATTTGACCGCGCGCATCGGTCGCAATGTGGATTACCTCTATGCGCTCGACGCCGCGCTGCGCGGCGCCATCATCAGTGGATTGTTATTGACGCTGCTCTTGAGCTTGGCCGGTGCGATCTTGTTAGGGCGGCGTACGGTACGGCGCTTGAATGACATTAATCGTCTTTGTGCCGACATCGTTGCGGGTCACATGGACAAGCGGGTGCCCGTGGAAACCGGACGGGATGATTATGACCGATTGGCGCTGAGTATTAACCTGATGTTGGATCGCATTCAGCAATTGATGCACAGCATTCAGCAGGTGTCGGACAACATTGCTCACGACCTAAAAACGCCGCTGGCGCGGTTGCGCGCCCGTCTCGAATTAATACGACAGGATCAAGATGGCGAGGTCATGGATGAGGTGATGGCGGAAGCCGATCGCATGATGGTGATGTTCAATGCTCTGCTGCGTATCGGGCGTCTGGAGGCAGGCAGTGCGCAGTTAAAACGCGATCACATTGATATGCTGGCGTTGGTTAATGACTTGGCCGAACTGTACGAACCCTTGTTTGAGGACAAAGGCATACGGTTTCAAGTAGTCGGTCAAGGGTTGCCCACCCAAGGCGACCCAGATCTTTGGTTCCAAGCGCTCGGCAACCTGCTGGATAATGCGTTGAAGTACACGCCAGAGGGTGGTGAGGTAAGCATCCGCTTGCAGTCGTCATCGGGGCAAACCATCGAAGTCATCGACCGTGGGCCGGGCATAGCGCCGGAACAGCGTGAACAAGTCTTCGAGCGCTTTTTCCGCGCCGAAGCACACCGGCAGACCGAAGGTTTTGGCTTGGGATTAAGCCTGGTACGCGCCGTGGCTCACATTCATCGGGCGGAATTGTCGTTACACGACGCCAAGCCGGGTTTGCGCGTGCGTATTCAGCTGCCTTCGGTGGGATAGAACTTCATGGACACCGAGTTGATGCAGTAACGTAGGCCGGTCTCGGTCGGGCCATCGGGAAAGACATGCCCGAGATGAGCATCGCACTCACCGCAACGCACCTCAACGCGCACCATGCCATGGCTACGATCTTCATGGCGAGTGACGTTGCTGCTCGCCATCACCTCAGAGAATGACGGCCACCCGCAGCCTGCATCGAATTTGGTGCTGTGTTCAAACAGCGGTGCATCGCAGCAAATACAGTGATAGTGACCGGGCGTAAAGGTATCCCAATACGCGCCAGTGAACGGCCGCTCAGTGCCCGCTTGACGCGCCACACGGTATTGCTCGGGCGTCAGCTGTGCCTGCCACTCGGCATCGGTCTTGTCTATTTTGGCCATGGTCTGCCTCGTTTGCTCCAATGTGCTTAGAGTCGGAAAGAGAATTTAAAGTCTAGCCGTGGGTCTACGTAGTTTTGTACGGTGCCAAGGTCCAGTTCAGATCCATCGTCGGCGCATTGCTCGCCCTGCCGCTGGGTGACCTGACCGGTATTTACCTGCAGACCCAGTTGCGCGTTGAACACCGGGTTGACCTGCCAACGATACCCCCAGCGGCCACTCAGATTCAGCGGGATTAACGGGCGGCACGCATCAGCCAGCTCAGCACCGCCGCTGGGAACGATTTGTACCCAGTTGGCACTGGTGCCCCAGTAAAAGCCGCTTTCCCGTTCCTGCATCCGATTCCAATGAATGCCCAGCAGGTGCATGGTGGCCTCGGTACTGGCGTACACGGCGTACTGCGGACCTATCATGGCGTCACCGCGTGGCACGTCGACGGCGATATCCAGCATTACGGGACCTTCGTCGAAATAGGCTTCTAGCCCTTGCCACAGGCGGTAGGGATCGAAGCGAATTTCTACCGCCTGAATGGGCGCTGCCAGTAGAAGTGCCAGAATGGCGAATAAACGCATGGTATGTTCCTCACCCCATTTTTGCTGGAAGCATACCATATTGCTCAGGATTACCCAGCTGAAACCAGTGCGTGGTAAACTGCCGCCCATGAAATGGATCAAGCAGCGGCTGTTGCCGCATCAACAACAATTCTTACTCATCGTTTTGGTGGTGTCTGGCTTACTGTTGCTGGGTTACAGCCTAGGCTATGCCGTAGGCAAGCGTGCTCAGTCGCCCGTCGCGGCGAGCGCAGTCGTAGCACCTGAGCTGGATGAACGCCAAGCAGGGTTACGGGAGGACATGCGCCGACTCACTGCACTGATTCAAGCACAGGTAGACGGTGCTGAATTGACACAGGAAGCCGTTGCGCTGTTACGGCGTGAATTGGCTGAGCTGCAGCAAGCCTATCAGCGATTAGAACAGGCTCATGAGCAACAAGCGGAAGCGCTGCGCCAAGCCGAAGCCGAGCGTCAGCGCTTATTGAGCACCGAATAGTGCCTTGCTAAAGGGCCGGGCGGTGTCGCTCGGCTGACTCCAGAACCACCGCGGGAATGGTTGGCTCGGAAGTGGGCTGCAGTAGGGTCGCCGCTAGGCGTGACAGATGCACAGGGCGGACATTCAGCACGGCGAGCAGTGCACGCTGCGAGCGATCAATACGATCCAGCGTTAATCCAATCATTTCTGCCTGCGGGTGTAATTTACGTAAGATCGCCAGAGCTTCCATAGTGGGCGGTGGGCCCATATCCAGAGCAATGATCATGATGTCGATATCATGGGATTCCGCCAAGCGCTCTGCGCCTTCGCAATCAGTGGCCTCATAAATCACCGTGTTTGGCATGCCCATGTGCAAGGCGGATTCTATTTGACGCCGTACGACCGGCTGTGAACAAATCAAAAGCACATTCTGACTTTGCATGGAGATGTCTCCCATCACGATGAACTCGTTAGTTGAGCATAGATCACCGGTGGGGATTAGACTGTTGTGATTGGGTTACAAAATGTCAGTAAGAACTAAAAAAGGGCCCAAAGGCCCTTTTATGCCCAGGTATGGGCAGACCGAGAATTGCTCATGCATTCTCGGTAGAGCTGTTCCGGCGTGCCTCGCGAAAGCTGACCATGCGCTGACAGGCCTCATCGTACAAAGTCAACGTCAGCAAACGAGGGGTACGCAGCCAAGAAATCTTGTTTACCGCTTCGAGGTCCGGAATGCTGCGCACCACTTCTTTCAGGCGGTAAAAAGGTACTTTACTGTCAAGATGATGGATGTGGTGCAAGCCGATATTGGCGGTTAACCAGTTCATGAACCCCGGCATCGCTAACTGGCTGCTGCCTTCAATGGCCGCTTGGTGGTAGTTCCAAGTCTCTTGTGGTGCCCAGTAGGCATCTTCAAATTGGTGCTGTACATAAAACAACCAAATGCCAATCATCATGGCGAGGTACAGGGTTAAGCAGTAAACGGCGGCCACGAAACCGAAACCAAGAAAGGTACCTAATAAAATAACAATCGCCGCCAGCACTACATTGTTGCTGAGTATGCTGCGCCAGTTTTCTTTGAAGGGAGTGGGGTGGCCAAAGGGCACACGCATTTTAAGCAGCAAGAAGGCTGGGCCTAATACGATGATGACCAGCGGATGGCGATAAAAACGGTAGCCGAGGCGACTCCAGAAGCCGGCATTGCGGTATTCTTCGACCGTCCAGGTTGTTACATCACCGGCACCGCGTTTGTCGAGGTTGCCTGTGGTGGCGTGGTGCATGGCGTGTGTGCGCTTCCAATAGCTGTAAGGAATGCCGGTGGTGGCGCCCAGCGCCTTGCCTACCCACTTGTTTAGCCCTTTATGACGGAAAAATGAACCATGGCCCAAGTCATGCTGCACCAGAAAGATGCGTACCATAAAGAAGGCGGCGGGTACGGTCAGCAGGATGCTGATGATGGGGTAGTGACCCCACAAGGCAGCGGCGGCGGCAAAGATTGTCACGAAGGGTACGACAGTGAATATCACTTCTAGCCAGGCGCGGCCGGTGCGAGCTTGCGCATAGGCGCGTACTTGCTTGGCGATCTGGCGATAATCAGTGTTGGTCATATTAGGTTTTTCTATCCTGTGTCAGGGCTATGATTCTACTGATCGGGAGCAGAAAAACCATGACAATCTTATGACCCAACCCCCATTCCGACCACGGTATAGTAACATCAGAGTTACGCACTGCCCTGCAGCCCTTTGCTGCTAGGGGGCTGTACCGACTTGATAGCAGGCCTTCGTGCGCTTCTCCGGCACAGGTAAATTTGTTACCTTTGCGTTCCCGTCACAGACCGACCGAGTATTACCATGATCATCTTCAGTTACGGCTTCCTGTTGCTTATCCTGATCGCCACCCCGGCGCTATGGACACGCTGGTGGCACTATAACCGTTTCACTGCCTATTCTTGGACCTTTGTGGTTTTTATTGCCTGTATGGGCATCGTCTATTTGGGCTTTGGTGAAATCGACTGGATGCGCGTAATGGGCTTGTTTGTGTTGATGATTGCCATGACCGCTGCGCGCTTGTTCTACGGTCGAAAGCGTGATGATGAAGCGCGAGCGGCCGAGCAGGTAGCGAAAGAGCAGGCCTCGAAAGACTAGGCTGTCGGGTGGCAGGCGTTACAATTCTTCGAGCATGCCGATGACAATATCCCGCTCAAACACACGCGTTTTACCATCGTCGAAACGAATATGAATTTGTGAGCCTTCCTCCCGCAGTAGGCTGCCAACACCAAAATAGTTGTGCCTTACGCGGCGTATCTGGTTAGGCGTTGCTCGACTGGGCAGTGCTCGACCTGTCAAGGTAAGGGGTGCGCCCATGCGTTGCACGTATTGCTGGGCCAACGGAGTGACACCCGTCGGCAATGCCAGTTCACCCGTAGGCGGCGTTGCAGGGTCGCGCAACGCTTTGCCTAAAGCAATGCTTAAGGGTATTTCCATTTCCGCCACAAAAGCACTGCGCTCATCGCCTTGTGCTGGTGTAAACAGGTGCACCTCCTGTTGGCCGCGGGTCAGCGCTACATAGAGCAAACGGCGCTCGCTTTCTTCGTCTACCGGTAAGCGCAGGTCGCCATCGGGCCGATAGGGGTAGAAGTGTTGATTCAGTCCGGGAATCAACACCACTGGCCATTCGCGGCCTTTGGCTTTATGGATGCTGGTCAGCGTTAACCCTTTTGCGCCCTGCGATGACTGAGGTTTTTGGATCTCCTGTAGCCACCCATCGGCATCGGCGGCCGGTCGATCGTTCTGCTGTAAAAAGCTTAAAAAGGCTTTGACTGTTTCTTTCTGCTCGTCACTTTGTTGCGCGGAAAAAGCACCGCTGGCAAGTGCGTTCAAGTAATCCGTATTGTTTAACCACGCGCTGACCAGTTGCTTGGCTGTGGTTGTGGGCTGCTCCGCTAATTGAATGACACTGCCGCGTAAGGCCAATTGCTCTTGCTGCCAGTGTGAGCATTTGGGTGGCAACTGGGCCATAAAATGCTTGCCCAGCCCCGACGTGGCAGACCCCAATCGAGTCGCCATTTGCTTCAGAATATCGCGCTGGATCTTCGGGTACGGTTGGGTCAGCAGTGTCATCCAGGCTTGCGTTCGGGCGGCCTTGTTGAGCTTTACGAAGCGGCCGCTGGCGATGCTGAGTAACAGCAGCAAGGGTTGTAGCTCGTGCCGTTGCAACACGCCGCGTTCGGTTTCCAATTGAAAGGCTATGTTGAGCGTGAGCAGCTGCAATTCCAATCGTGCCGCTTGCGCCCACAAGCGATGCAACACGGCGATGTCGGCCAGCGGGCGCTGAGTACGCAGCTGGGTAATTTGTTGTACGAGGACACTGGTCTCATCGCTCACGCGGTGCAGATGCAGCGCCGTGTCTGGTGTGCTGTCGTGCGCACAGGTCAGCACCGGTTGACGGCCTTGATTGTGATGAATTAGATGGTTGGCTGCCAGTGCGACTTGGGGCCCGTAACGAAAGGTATGGCTGAGCGTATGCACCTGACTGTCGGGGTAACGTTCGGGAAACTGGTGCAGCATAAAGCTAGGGTCTGAACCGCGAAATTCGTAAATGGTCTGATCAGGGTCGCCGACCACGGTCACGGTGGCACGCTCGCCCGACAGGGTTTCCAACAACAGGTGTTGAATGGCGTTAATGTCTTGAAACTCGTCCACCACAATGTGGTCGAGGTGGTTGGCAAACTGCGCCGCGACGTCGGAGCGTTGGCTGAACAGCGCCACGGGGTCGTACAGCATGTCGGCAAAGGTAATGCGTTGTTGTGCCTTGCGCCACTGCTCTAGGCGTTCAAAGGTTTTTATCAACAAGCGTGCATTACCAGGCATGCCCAATTGTTTGAACACCACGGCCGGTGGTTCCAGCCCGGCTTTGACGCGCTCAATAAAGGTCAGCGTGGGCTCTACCCATTTGCGCTTGTTGTTTAGAATATCTTGCGCTTGCTCGCCGGTGGTGGCCAGCTCTTGCAGCCAACGCCAAATGCGCGGCTCTAACTCGCCGTCGCTGAGAATGTCGCCCTGAAACGCCGGCAACAAGCCGCGTTGAATCAACGTGCGATAAATGCTCAGACCCAGCGAATGGAAGGTGCGCACATCGGGCAGAGGGCCGCGGTTGCGGGCGCGTAAGCGCTGCAAGAAATCCTGTTGCGCACTGCGGTTGTACATCAGCACCAGTAAGCGCCGAGGCGTTACGCCGTCGGCGAGCAAGGCTTCGGTTTGCCCAATCAGGGTCGAGGTTTTGCCTGAACCGGCCACGGCAATCACGCGGCTGTGTTGCTGCCGCGCCGCTATGACGCGGGCCTGTTCTGGGGTGAAGCCTGACATTACTGCACGTTACCCATGGAGAGAAGGGCGAAGGATAAAGCATCACTGTATCCATTGCACCTGACCCTGGGTTTAGCCAGCGGTCATCGTGTGTTGCTTATTGCCCACTTAGAAGTGTCATCCAATGAGGGTTTGCGCGCTCAATGAAGGACGACGAATCAGCCTCCCAGCGGCTCTGGATACGTCGACTGAAATTCAGATACAGCTTATCGTCAATCACACTGAACGCTGTGGGGTCTACCCGTACGGCCTTGCCATCGGCCATGGCGTACGCGCAGTAGCCACCGTATTGCGGCGCATAGGCTTCCGGGTTGGCATCAAACAACGCCTTGTGTTTGGCACTGCTGAATAGCCAAAGGGTGTCTTGCCATTCACTTTGGAACTCGGTGTCGCCACGCACGGCTTGGTTTTGCGTAAAATACGCCACGGTGTCGTAGCCTTGAATGGCGTATTGGCTGCGAAAACCGGTGTAGACGGGCTCAACCGCTGCACTGATGGCCGGGAGGGCAAGCAACAGGAATAAGGTGCTGATGAAGAAGAGTAATTTTGTTAGGGAAAGAGTGGCTGGCACGATGATCATCTCTTGTTGGGTTCAACAGTGAGACAATGTGCGCCGTGCAAAGTTCCACCGCGGCTTAACGTAGGAGGCTCGCCTTCTGGCCGAATCTTTGCGCGGAGGGCCGTGCTCCTACCCCAACCTACGCTCGATCCTGCACCAGCACCCAAGGCGCAATGACCAATGCCCACAAGTCTTTTTTCTGGTCGTACCAGCTTTGTGCCTGCACGTTGCTGACCCCAGCCACTTGCTCTGCTTCTGTCCAACGTTGGAACTGTGCGGTGTTGTCGCGAATCAACTCACGCCCAACCACTATCAGGTCTAGGTCTCTGTGCACCACAATCACTTGGCCGCGAGCGAAATAAGGTTGCAGCTCCAGCCAGTTGATTTGTGCGGTTTCAGTGTTCAATACTGCAGTGAGTTCGTCATCCGATAGGTCTTTGCGCGCTTCGCTCATGGGTGTCTCTTTACCGTCAACAAGGCGCGCATTCTACCGCAATTTCTGACGTTCTCGAACCGCTGAGAGTGCATCAGTTGGATAAAATACCTAACAGCTTTTGGGTGTATTCCACGGTTTCACTGCCGAGGCTGGTCAGATAACCACCATCCGCTTGGGTGATCAGTCCCTTCTTATGCAGCCGTTCAGCGGCGGCCACCGTTTCAGGGGCGGCTTCATGGCTGTGTACCTTGATGCCTGCTTGCTGCGATTGGGATTCAAACAGCGTCAGTAGATTCAGTTCGGCGAGGTGTTCCTGAGAAAAGGGCATGGTCGTTCCTGTCGTTGTTTTAATGAGTGCGGCGCGTGGCAATGCGTCATAGCTGCCTTAGATGTACCTGAGAGTAGTCGTAGGAACAACATTTTTTATCGCTCGGCCGTGCTTTCGTATGTGTAGGGCGGATTATGGTATGACGAATTGTCTGAAAGACTGGATAGAAAGCCGACTTGACCTAGGTCATACCGTTTTGGCAGATTAGCCGATAGGATTCACTGCCGCCTCAGTGATTTGGCAGAGATGCGTTTGACTGTTCAGTTTTGGAGTCAGATGCCGATAGATAATCCTAGTCAACTAAGGAGATGAGCTATGCGCAAGACCGGTACTGTAACCCAGCGTGAAGTGAAGCTGAAACCCGGCGAGCAAATCATTTCCGCCACCGACCCCAAAAGCCGCATTACGCACGTGAATGATACCTTTGTATCGATCAGTGGTTACAGCCGTGAAGAATTGATCGGTGAAGCGCACAATATTTTGCGCCATCCTGATATGCCAGGTGCGGGCTTCAAAATGATGTGGGACCGCATTCAATCGGGTAAGCCTTGGATGGGCTTGGTGAAAAACCGGTGCAAGAACGGTGATCACTATTGGGTTGACGCTTATGTTGTACCCGTGTGGGAACAGGACAAAATCGTTGGTTATGAGTCGGTGCGAGTCAAAACCGAAGCCGACGCGCAAGCGCGTGCAGAGCTGCTTTATGGGCGGCTGAACGCGGGCAAGAAGCCCTTCACAATGAGCGATTATGTGCGCGCTTACTTGCCTTTTGCCGGGTTTGGTTTGGCGCTCGGTGTGCTATTAATTGTGCTGCTTAACCTGGTCAGCTTTGGCAATGTTGGTTTGGGGGGTCAGGCGATTCTATTGCTGGCTGCGCCGCTGCTGGGCACCGTACTTTTCCCGCGCTTGTTGCAGCGCCATATGGGCCATGCTACCGAGGTGGTGGATGATGCGGTGGCACAGTATGTTTATACCGGCGACATCGGCCCGCTGGGACGCAGCCGCTTGGCGGTGCTGATGCAACAGCATCACTTGCGTACGGTTTTGGGGCGGTTGGGCAGTTTGGCTGGCGATCTCAGCAACGCGACTCATTTGACCAGTGCCAGTATTCACCAAGTAGCGGATCGTGTAGGGCAACAACGCAATGACACCGATACTGTCGCCTCGGCGGTGCATGAAATGTCGGCCACCATTCGTGAGGTGGCGGAAAATACCCGTTTAACGGCGACGCGCACGGTGGAAGTGAGTCAGCAGGTGCGTGACAGTAATGCCGCCTTGCGCAATGCAGTGAACAAGGTACAGGCGCTTAACGAAGAGGTGAACCAAGCGAACTCGGTAATCAGTCAGTTGGCGACTGACTCCGGCAGCATCAAGAGTGCGGTAGACAGCATTGGTGCCATTGCTGAGCAGACCAACTTGCTGGCCTTGAACGCCGCCATCGAAGCGGCACGGGCAGGCGAGCAGGGCCGTGGCTTTGCTGTGGTTGCTGACGAAGTACGTAATCTGGCGCAGCGCACGCAGGACAGTACGGTGTCCATCAGCGGCTTGTTGAATCACTTAGCCGAAGCCACACAGCGTGCCGTCACTGCCATTGAGCGCAGCCATAAAGAGGCTGCGGAAGGGGTTGAGGTGATTAACCAGGCCGGCGATCAGATGGATCAGATTCTGTTGGCCATCGGCGATATCGAGAAAGGTACGGAAAATATTTCTGTCGCAGCATCGCAACAAGAAATTGCCGCGAATGAAATCTCCACGTCGACCATGCGCATCACCGAAGGCGCCGAATCGACGCATGCCGACATGGGCGAAGGGGCGGCTCAGGTAGATCGTATCGAGAAGATGGCGCGTGAGCAGGTGTCCCTGATTGACCGCTTCGGCCGTTGAGCTGGCTTAAGTAAATAAGGCTAATTTGTCGGCGCGGGTCAGTGCTTTGATTTCGGCTTCGCGTCGGCACGCCTCGGCGCGACTGCCCCAAGTCTCTTCATACACAACACAGACTGGGCGGCGCGCTCGCGTATAGCGGGCGCCGCCGACCAACTCGCCATTATGCTGACGCACCCGGCGTGTGACGTCGGTGGTCACGCCGGTGTAGAGACTGGTGTCGGCGCAACGCAAGACATAAACCGCCCAGCATTCTTTATTTTTATTATCTTTTGGTTGCTTTTTGTTCATTTCACTTGCTGTGTTATGCTCTAAAATCGGACTATAGCAAATTCAATGTAGTGAAACGTCGGTTATGACCACGGAAACCCAACTGCAACAGCTGTCCAGTGACGGACACGCCCATCACCACGCCCACCACCAATTGGTGTTTGGCTTGCAGGGGCGAGCGGAATTTGACCTCGAAGGCGAGGGCGGCAAAGACGTCACTCCGTGGACGGGGTGTTTGGTGCCGTCGGAATACAATCATGCCTTTCAAGGGGTGGGTGCTAACCGCATGTTGATCGTCAACATTGACCCTCAGCCCAGCGCCATGTCTTTTATTCATCCGCAAGTGATTGACCAATTGTTTGATCGGCCACGATACATTGAACTCGATTTGGGCTTCGTGCGCATGTTGCGTGCGATGGGCGAAGAAATTGCGCAGCACCCGGGCGACCCTTGGCTGGCAGGCCATGTAACCGGTACATTGGTGCATGGGCTCTTCCATCGCATGGCCGAAACGAATTCATTGCGTAATGAACCTTCGCGCCGCATCCAGCTGGCGCGTTTGGACGCTTGGCTGCATCAGCGGTTATCCGATCCGGTACGCGTTGCTGATATGGCCGCTTTGTGCTGCCTGAGTGTCAGTCAGTTCCAACAAAGCTTCCGCCAGTTAACCGGCAAAACACCCTACCAATACGTCTTACATGTGCGCTTGAATACCGCGATTTGGCTGCTGCAGCATACTCATCAACCCATTGCTGACATTGCCTTGCAGGTCGGTTTCGCCAACCAAAGTGCGCTGACCAAAGCCATGCGCAATGTGCACGGGCGGGTACCAACGCATTTTCGGCGTATCGGCCTGCATTGAAGCCAGAGCGCCGCATCGTAGGATTGGAACAAACTTCCCTTTTTTCTGACAAGATTGCCCATCGCTGCTCAACTAACGTATAGCGCAGAATAACTCCAATTGCTGAGGTGATCTGCGATGAGCCTGACGTTTACCCCTACCCAATTATTGTCTGGTGATTACCTGCACTGGGACAGTACCGCATGGCGTGAGGCCATCACACAACTTTACGCCGTGGACGAAACCGAATGGGTTAACGCGTTGCTGCCATTGGCACAGCCGACCGCAGAGCAAGCAGAAGGTATTGATCGGCAAGCCGAATACATCGTGTCGCAAGTGCGCAAAGAATCGGATGTCGCACATGCCGTGGACAAGCTACTGCAAGAATACAGTCTGGATAACGAAGAAGGCGTCATCTTGATGTGCTTGGCCGAAGCCTTGATGCGCATTCCCGATGCCGACACCGCCGATGACCTGATCCGCGATAAGCTATCACCCGCCAACTGGCGAGAGCACCTTGGCAAGTCAGATTCGTTGTTGGTCAACGCCTCGACCTGGGGGCTGATGCTGACCGGCAAGGTGGTGCAGCTCGACAGTCGTGAACGTTCGCCGGCGAATTTGCTGGAAAAACTGATCAACCGTGCCGGTGAGCCGGTGATTCGCCAAGCCATGCATCAAGCGATGCGGATAATGGGCAAGCAGTTTGTGCTCGGGCAAAGTATCAAGGAGGCACTGAAAAACGGTAAGTCATATCGTGCTAAGGGGTACACCTATTCCTACGATATGTTGGGTGAAGCGGCGCTAACCAATACGGACGCTGAGTATTACTTGGCATCCTACCGGCAGGCGATCGAAGCCTTGGCTGCGTTCAGCAAGAACTGGCCTGAAGGACTGCCCTTGCCGACCATCTCGATTAAGTTATCGGCGCTGCACCCGCGCTATGAAGAGATACAGCGTGAGCGGGTACTGACTGAGCTGGTTGACCGCGTTCTGTCATTGGTCGAGGTGGCACGGCCGAACAATATTGGCATCACCATCGACGCGGAAGAAGCCGATCGTCTGGAGCTGTCGTTAGCCTTGTTCGAGCGAGTGTACCAGCATCCCAGTACGCTGGGCTTTGGTAATTTTGGCTTGGTGGTCCAGGCTTACTCGAAGCGTGCCTTACCGGTTCTAGGTTACCTGGCGCATCTGTCTCGCCAGCAGGGCGACCTTATCCCGGTGCGCTTGGTGAAGGGCGCCTATTGGGACAGTGAAATCAAACACTGCCAGCAATTGGGCCTGTCGGGTTATCCGGTCTACACACGCAAAGAAAATACCGATATGGCCTATGTTGCCTGCGCGCGTTATTTACTGAGCGAACACGCTCAGGGGCATATCTTTCCCCAGTTCGCCACGCACAATGCGCAGACTGTAGCGACCATCCAGACGCTGGGAACTGGCAAGTCATTTGAGTTCCAGCGCTTACATGGCATGGGTGACGCGCTGTACGACACCTTGTTGAAGAACAATGAACGTACCGTCCGTATTTACGCTCCAGTCGGTGCACACAAAGACTTGCTGCCCTACCTGGTCCGTCGTCTTTTGGAAAATGGCGCAAACTCCTCCTTTGTGCACCGTTTGGTAGATGCCCGCACGCCGGTGTCGGAACTGGTGGCGTCACCGGTGGCCTTAGTGGCCTCACGCGACCGCCACAGCAATACCTTGATTAACTTGCCGCAAGATATCTTTGGTACCGATCGACGCAATTCACGCGGACACAACTTGATGATAGAAGCAGAACGGAGCGCACTGATGATGAAGATCACCGCCTTTAACGACACTCAGTGGCGTGCCATGCCGTTGCTGGCTGGCGCGCCTACGCCATCCGGTTCGACGCACACCGTCGTAAGCCCTTACGACCACAGTGCCACCGTAGGTAAGGTGGATTTCGCTACCGATGAGCAATGCAAGCAGGCGCTCGATACGGCTGATGCGGCCTTTACTCAGTGGTATCAAACACCAGTCAGTCAGCGCGCGGCGGTCTTGGAGCGCATGGCGGATTTGATGGAAGACCATGAAGGTGAGTTGATAGCACTCTGTACACGCGAAGCGGGTAAGACCTTGCAAGACGGTATCGATGAAGTGCGTGAAGCGGTTGATTTCTGTCGCTTCTACGCCCGCGAAGCCCGGCACCATTTCAGTGATGCCATTCGACTACCGGGGCCGACCGGCGAGAGCAACGAGCTTTATTACGAAGGTCGTGGCGTCTTCCTGTGCATCAGCCCGTGGAACTTTCCATTGGCCATTTTCCTCGGCCAAATCAGTGCGGCCCTAGTGGCGGGCAATACGGTGTTGGCGAAACCCGCTGAAACCACGTCTCTGATCGCGGCGCGTGCGGTCGAACTCTTTCATGCCGCGGGTGCGCCCGGCGATGCGCTGCAACTCTTGCCGGGTGAAGGCAAGGTGGTCGGTGGGGCATTAATACCGGATGCTCGCATATCTGGCGTTGCCTTCACCGGCTCGACGGAAACGGCACGCTTGATCAATCGTCAACTGGCCGAGCGTGATGGACCGATAGCGACCTTCATAGCGGAAACCGGTGGGCAAAACGCCATGGTGGTGGATTCCACGGCATTGCCCGAGCAGGTCGTGACGGACGTCATTCAATCGGCTTTTGCGTCGGCAGGGCAACGTTGCTCAGCATTACGCGTGCTCTGTGTGCAGGATGACATCGGTGATCGTGTGATCACGCTGATTAAGGGCGCGATGGACGAGTTGAGCGTGGGGGATCCGGCTGACTTTTCCACTGACGTGGGGCCGGTGATCGACCAAAAAGCACGCGATGGCTTAATGTCCTATGTTACTGAGCAAGCCGGTGCGGGCAAGCTGATACATCAGGTCACACTGTCGGAAGCCTGCGCCAGTGGGTATTTTGTTCCGCCAACGGTATTGTCGATCGGGAGTATGGCTGAACTCGGCCGCGAACAATTTGGGCCGGTGCTGCATGTGCTGCGCTACAAAGCTAAGGAACTTGATCAGGTACTCGATGCCATTAATGCGACGGGCTATGGTCTTACGCTAGGCGTGCACACGCGCAATGAAGCCACTGCCGCTTACATCGAAAAGCGGGTACGTGTGGGCAACTGCTACATCAACCGCAATCAGATCGGCGCGGTGGTTGGGGTGCAGCCATTCGGTGGGCGTGGTTTGTCCGGTACAGGCCCGAAAGCTGGTGGACCGAACTACGTGCTGCGCTTTGTGACCGAACGTACGCGCACCATCAACACGACTGCGGTTGGTGGCAACGCGACGCTGTTGTCACTGACCGGTGACGCTTAGGGCTAAAGAGCGCAGCGTAATCCGCTGCTAGGGTTCGGTTCGCCGCCCCTCCGCGTGAAAGGCGGCATAAGTCTTGATTCTCGATGTCACGAGTTGCATCATGGTTGCAGCAGAACAGGTATAGAGGGCGTCAAGATGGTAAGGCTTGCAATGGATGCATGCGCTCAATCGTGTGTGCAGTATTTCAATGATTGAGCACACGATTTCCGCCGCCCTGTCGCCGCAGGACGAGTTGCGCTTTCAGCAAGAATTGTCGGTACGCAATGTTCGGCAAATTCGGTTAATCAGCACGGCGGCCTTTGTCATCGGCCTAGCGTTTGCGGGTCTGGAGGTGCCGTCGGTGCTGGACGGTTCCTGGCAAAGCGCGCTGTTGCTGATCGCTTGGGCAGCCATGCAAGTTGGTATGGGCACCATCGTTTTTATGACTTGGCGGCCTGGTGGTGCGCTGCTGCTCGGTTCTACCGTATTTTGGGCAAATATGCTGGTGGTGGTAGCCTTTGTGCTGATCTGTTACACCGGCTTCGCGCTGGGCTGGCGCCGAGCTACGGAAGAACTGCTGCTGCTGGTCTTCTATCTGCATGCTTTCCCCAACATGACTACGCGGCGTAAAGTGGTGCTGTCCAGCGTTATGTCGACTGCCTTTCTGATTGTGCTCTACCTGTCTGATGCACGCTGGGGCTTGCAGATAGTACTGATCGTAGTGTTCATCAATATCGCCGTGGCGGCGTTGAGTATGTCGCTGGAGAGCAGTCTGCGTGACGCGTTCAAACGGCGCATGGTGCTGGAAGAACTGGCGCTAACAGACAAGCTTACCGGGGCGCTCAACCGTCATTCTTTTATGGATCTGTTTGAACAGGTCCAAAATGCTGCCGCGCGCTCTGGATTGTCGATGGGGGTGTTGATCGCTGATATCGATGATTTCAAAGCCTATAACGACAGCCTAGGTCATTTGGCAGGTGATGAAGCCTTGACCGAGGTCGCCCATGTATTGCGCGCGGCTCAACGCCATGACAGCGACCTAGTGGTACGCTTTGGTGGCGAAGAATTCGTTTGCGTCTTTCTACGCCAAGACTTAACCGAATTACAGGTTCTTTGTCAGGGTTTGGTCGACAATGTGCGGGCATGCAAGATTCCTCATCCGGCTTCCAAAACGGGACCGTTTCTGACCATCAGTATTGGTGCATGCTTGCAGGGTAACCCTAAAGCGCTGGATCGTCGCTCACTCATGACATTGGCTGATCGCGCACTTTACAAGGCCAAGTCGGATGGACGAGACAGAGTTTTTATAGCGCAATCCGAAGATTAGCATTTAGATATGCTGTTATTTCGCCGACTCGTGATTGCTGTGCCATAGTATATGTCAGGTAAGGGCGAGAGTGGTCAGTAGTGTACAACGAACGAAACAATCAGAATCTGTCTGCTGACGAGTGGCGAGACTACCGCCAACAAACATCTCGGCGTCATATTTGGCAGGCGCGCTTGTTGAGTCTGTCTGGCGCAGGGGTGATGCTTTGGTTGTTGGTTTGGGACTGGATAGGCTGGCCTGAACCTACGACACCATTACTGATCATTGCTGGCGCTCGCTTGCTGTTGATATTGCTTCTGCTATTGACGGTGCTGCTGAGCTTTCGTACCTATTGGGTGCAGCGTCTGCACCGATTGGGTGTAGCAGTGCTGCTGGCTACGGTAGTAGGGTATACCGTCATGGTGTCCCAAGGCTTTAAGTTGGGCTGGAGCTCGCCTATTAATGGCTTGTTGTTGGTCTTGTTATATTTACATGCCTTTTTAGCGATCAGGTTTCGCGAAAAGATAGCGCTCAGTCTTCTACTTTCTGTGCTGTACCTATTGTTAATTCTAGATAACGATCAAATAACGGATGTCGGTTATCAGATTACCTTCTTACTACTGACCAATGTAGTCGTCGCAACCATCAGCTGGTCCTTGGAACAAAGCCAATTGCGTCTGTACCGCCGGGTCATGCTGTTGGAGAAAATGGCACACACTGATCAGTTGACTGGCACGCTCAATCGGCATGGGTTCCGCGACGCTTTTAGTGATATCTGCGAGCGTGCTCATCGTGACCGTATGGCGGTTGGTCTTTTTATCATTGATATTGACCACTTTAAATCATTTAACGATCAGCTGGGGCACCTAGAAGGCGATGCGGCGTTGGTTGCGGTTGCCCAATCTTTGATGCGGGCGCGCTATCATCCCGCTGATTTGGTGATGCGTTTTGGCGGAGAAGAGTTTGTTTGTGTTTTTTTACGCGAGAGTGAAGCGCAACTGCAGGAGCTTGCAGAGCATCTGCGCCTAGGTGTGGAGAACTGCAATATTGTCCATCCGAAAGAAGGTCTGTTGACGGTCAGCGTGGGGGCAAGTGTCGTTGAGCAGCCTGAGTCCGGTTGGCGACATGGCATGATGAGCCAAGCCGATGCCCTGCTCTATGAGGCCAAAGAACAAGGCCGAAATATGGCGCGTGTTGCTAAATACTTGCCGGGTACTTCCGAGGTTGTCACCCTTGGATAGCCCTCACAGCCTATTCATTTAGACGCTGCCTTTGGCTTCTCTGGTGCAGAATTGTCGCGCGTCAAATTGCGCAACCAGGTTTCACGGCGCAAATAAAACACCATGATCAGTGCCTTGGCGATCTCGTCGGCGACAAAACCTGCAAATACACCCCAGATGCCATAGCCCAAGTGTATCCCGGTAAAATAGGCAATGGGCACACCGACACAGGCAAACCCAATAGTGGTAATAACCATTGGCGCCTTCGTGTCGCCGCCCGCCCGCAACACGCCTGGAATAGTAATGGTTAATGCTGTGGCCCAACTGTAGAGCACGCCTAGCCCAACCATGATGAGAATCTGTTGGCGCGTTGTATCGCTGATTTCATAGAGGGTCAGATACAGTGGTGCGGCAAGCCATAACACTAATCCCAGCACGGGTAAAACGACCAGGCAAGAAGTAATGCCAACGCGTACATAACCACGCGCGCGTTGATAGTGATCCCCACCAACGGCTTGACCCACGGAAATCCCGATGGCCTGCTGATAGCCCGCCCCCGGTGCCAGTGACAAGCTGCGAATCAGTAGTGCGACGAGGAAGGCTGCATAAGCTTCAGCGCCCACGCGGTTAAACATCATGGCATACAGAAACGACGATCCTTGCCACAGAAAACCATCCAGCGACAATGGATAACCAATTCTTAGAATGCGCAGCAGGCGTTGCCAAGCCATGGCTTGCAAGTCACGCCAGCGCATATTCACCAGTGGATGACGCAACAGAGCGTTGACCATCAACAGTGTTTGGAAAGCCCAAGCAACACAGGTGGAAATCGCTACGCCGCGCAGGCCCATGGGCGTAAACAATGGGTCGGTTATGCCGGGAATGGCCCCGCCGAACAACAGCAAATAGTTGCCAATCACATTCAGACCATTGCCATACAGCGCCAAGCGCATGGGCGTTTTGGTGTCGCCAAGCGCTTGCAGTACGTGCATGGCGATTTGCCCCGGCGCAACAAAGATGATGCCGAAGCCGATGACACTCAGATATTGATAACCCAGCCCGGGTAAGTTGGAGCGTTCTTCTACCGGGCGGAACAGGTCGGTGGTCAGCAGGCTCAGCAGCCATTCACCGGCGAACACATAGAGGGCCGCGATAGCCAAGCCGACCCCCACTCCAGCGCACAGCAGAGTCGCTATGGTTTCTCGCAAGGCTTCCAGCTTACGCGCACCGCGGTATTGGGCAGTGATAACGGCACCACCCTGAGTCAAGGCTGCATAAGTCAGCAGAATAAAGAAGTTTAATTGCAAGCAATTGCCCAGTGCAGCTATGGTTTCTTCGCCAAACTGACCCACCATGAGGTTGTCGATGACCCCGGTCATCTGAAACAAATAGATTTGCAGAATGATTGGCCAGGCCAGAGTAAAGAGGCGCCGCCGCATAGGACTGATGGTGAGCAAGGACAAACGACTTCTCCTATTCGCAACGCAGTATTATGCCAGCCTTAGTTGTCGTCTGTCTGACTGGACAGGTTGGTTCCACGGTGGATTTCTGGGCCTGTTGGAAATGAAGCAACATCATCCCGATAGTCAGACGCAAGCAGTCGTGGCATCATTAGCTGATTAATCGACAGTGACGAGGAAGGGCTGCAGGGTGATACGAGCAAGGAATCTAATAATCGGTGCATTGGTTTGTGTGGTAGCGGCCCCTGTGGCGGCGGAAAGTGTGACCTTTAATCGGGCCAAGTTGAGTGCGGCGGGCATTTATTCCACACCGAGCGATGACATTGTTGGTGAAGGCTTTATTGTTGGGGTCGATCTCCAATTCAGTTTGACCGATATGTTCGTGCTGGAAGGCAGCGCCGGCCAGCGCCGTGATTTCTATACCGTGTCGGGCAGCGACGAGCATACGCTGGTGGAGAATTATTACTCTTATGGCGCACGTGCCGTCTTTGGTATTGGTTCGGGTGATATGGCGTTGTCCTTGGCGGGGCGTGCTTATGGTGGCACCCTGTTGTCGGATGATCTGCCGTTGGTTGGTGCAGAAACGGAAGTGGGTTACCGCTGGGCGGAAATTGGTTTGCATCACCTATTGATAGGGCCTTGGGCTGAAGCTGGTGTTAGCCTGCGGCGCTATATGTGGGGGAATGAAACCTACACCAATGCCGTGAACCTGGAGTACATACAAGGGCAAAGCCGATTGCTCTGGGGTGTGCAAGGTGAAGTCGCGTTAGACCTCTCAACAGTCAGCGCCGGCGTGAGCTTGAATTACGCCTTGTAAGTACCACGGGTGTCAGCGAATGCCTAAGCGCATCCAAAGGTTGCTGAAGCTTTTGTGTACCGAACGCCACTGCGGGTTGTCTTGTTCAGGAAAGGCATCCTGCAATTGGGCCTGAAACAGCTCGGCGGTGGCAATGGCATCACTCAACGCATGGTGCGCTCGCCACGCCGGTAAATGATAATGCTGCCGACAGTGACGTAACGACAGATTGTTGGCCGTCGGCAAGTGTTCAGAACCTAAGCGGCGTCGGGCGAAATCCTGCGTGTCCATGCGCGTCGGCCGCCAGCGCTGGCCCCAATAGCGCAAATGCGCTTGATTCAAAAAATCCGCATCGATATCACCGCCGTGCGTCACCAGTACATGTCCCTTCAGTCGTTGTAACAATTCCGGTAAAACCTGTTCAGGGTCTGCCCCGCCGTTGTGCAAATCGCAGTCACGCAGGTGGTGAATGGTGGCACTTTGGGCAACACTTTCAGGACAGCGAAACAGCCAGTGCTGAGCTTGGCCCAGTGGTATACCGTCTTGCGTAATGGGCACGCAGCCGAGACTGAGGATGCGGTCGGTTTTCGGGTTTAATCCCGACATCTCAAGGTCGATGGCTAACAACGCTCGATCGTACAATAGGGGCCTGCTGTGGCTCATGATGCATAGCCTCCGGCAAAGGTCTGTAGTGCAGCTGCTTGCGCGTCCTTGATCGTACGGAACGCGGCCTTAAGCTGCTGTTTTTCATTGGGACTGAGCTGCGCTGGGTTTAACCAGTGACCACTGTGATCACCGGTATTACCAACGCGTTGGCGCAAGCGCGCCAGCAGAGTCCAGGCGAGGCGTAAGTCTTGCGCCAGCCCGCTGGACAACGACTGATGATGTTCTGCGGACATCAAGCGGTCTAATGTATTCTGAGCGTCGGTATGAATGGCCAGCGCATGTAAGCGTGCAAGATCGTTGATCAGCGCGATCCCTTCGTGCTTGAGGTCGAGCTTGTTTTTGTGCTCGCCGGAATGGGTCAAGAGCACACTGCGGAAAAAGCCTAGCGGTGGTGATTGGCGCAAGGCTGACCGCGTCATCATGGCCAGAAACTGGCTGTTGGGTTTGATCTGTTGCATGCGTTCACGCAGGCCATTTTGCAATTGATTCGGCCCTGCAATCAGACGCCAATCGAAAAAGATGGTACTGAACAGGAGCGCGTCTTGCGTCGGTGTGTTGATCCATTGATCAAACTGTTTAACCCATTGTTGGCTGCTGAGTCGCCATTTCGGGTTCTTGGCCATGACGTCTCCAGGACAGTGGCGTAGCCCGCACGCATTCAGTCCGTCACATACCCACTCCGCTAGGTCAGCAAAATAACGCTGTGCTTCATCATCCGGTTCGTTCGCTAGGATCAAACCATTATCCTGATCAGATTCCAGCGTCATCTCGCGGCGCGCTTGTGAACCGAATGCCAGCCACCCGTAAGGCATTGGCGATGGCCCCAACTTTTTCTCACCCAGTTGCAACAGGCGTCGAGTCAGACCATCCATCACTGTGGTATAGAGTTGTCCTAGCAATGGTAAGGCATTGTCTTGTTGGCGAATGCGGTCGAGCCATTGTTGGCAACCGGCCATCTGTCGCTGCAAACCTTCCAGGGTATGTTCGCGGCTTAAGCGTTGAATAAAAAACAGTGGCGAGTCTTCCTGGGCGTGCATCAGGTCGGTGGCGGTCAGCATACCTACAGGCTTGCTGGCTTTAAGCACCGGTAAATGGTGTAACTGGCGCTCGCTCATAAGCCACTGGGCATCAAGCAGAGTTGCCCCACTGGATATCGTGGTCGGTGTTTGGGTCATCACTTCCGATAGGGGACGATCAACCGCCAAGCCCGGCACCAATACGCGCGAGCGTAAATCTCGGTCAGTCACTATGCCACGCAGTTGGTTGTCTTCCACAATCAACAGGCTCGATACCCGAGCGTCTGTCATCAAGGTAGCCCCCGCTTGAACGCTTATGCTGGGCAGCGCCGTGATCAGGCGTTGTGACATCCAGTCATCCACTTTTTGCAGCAAAGGGTGTGTGGTAGTGCCGTCCAAGGGGCCTAAGTTCTGGCGTCGATCGGCGAGCTGACGAAAGAAATCGGACAACACGCTGTGCTGCTGCATCAGCTGGTCAAAGGTGGTCCTAGGAATGCGATACAACAAGCAGTCTTCTAGGGTGTGTATGGTCAGGCCTTGGGTGTTTTGATCCAGCGCGCTGCTGATGCCGAACAGGTCGCCCTCGTGCAAGCGGTCGACCAATACGCCATGGCGATTGCGCAATTCGATGGCGCCCGACCGAATGATGTTCAGGTGCTGGTCAGCGGAAATCGCGCGTCCAGATTGGTGCGGCTGATAGTGAATCAAGAGTTGCTGGCAGAGTTGCAGCAGGCTCTCTTCGTCCAGCTGATCGAAAGGCGGACGATGATGCAGAAATTGTATGCTGTCGGCGAGATCGTCGGCATTAGCCATAGGCTACCCCCGTTGCGTCAGATCAGCATAAAACAAAGATCTGACTACTGACACGCCATAATGTGGTATCGATGGGGCGTCGGCCAGTAGACCTTAGTCGAACATCGGTGTGACGGATGTTGCGGTGTGCTTCCGCCTGCGGTCTTACAAATTACACACCGTAGTGTAGCGCTGCCCGTCGCGCGCGATATTTTGCATTCGCCCAACATTGGGTATGCCCTCGCTGGTCAGGGGAATTAGATCGGCCGTGTCACAGTTCAAGAGATAGGTGTGATAGGTCACGACATCAATGTACTGCTTTTCAAATTGGTATTGCACGAACTGTGCAATACGATCGCCAGCGGTCTCGCTGAAACGCAAATTGGCAACATCGATGACACTGAATTCGGTGGTCATGGGGAAGTAAAAAGTCCAAGGGCGCCAGAACACGGTGCCAGATTCACTCGAAACAACCACAGAGCCCGGAGGCAATTGGGACTGTTTATGGTCAAACCACGAGTATTCGAAATGGATTTGGTACGCCAGCATGCCTGCACCGGCGAACACTGGGACAAGCCATCGGGGCAGTTTCTGCCGGGTGACCTTACGCAGTAACAGGGCGACGCCTGCACTACCAAGACCGCAAATCGCTAGGGCGACGAGGTGCCAAATCATAATATACAGCCTTAAAAAAGAAACAGGGCCTTCTAGGAAGGCCCTCGGGGCTGGCGGGGTTGTTCGATTAAAGGAGTACCCGCCATTTACGTTTAGTGGTCAATTGCCACGCCCGCTCCCTTAGGATAACGCACGCTTTCCACCAACTCTTGAATCTCTACTGGTGGCTCTTTCGTAATGGAGGCTACGCCATACGCCACAGCAAAGTTGATCATAGCACCGACCGCACCAAACGACAGCGGTGAAATACCGGCAATCCAGTTTGGTTCAGTGTTCGGCAGCATGTTGGTGCCAGGGATGAAGAACCAGCCGAGGTAGGTGAAGATGTACAACAAGGTAGACAGCAAGCCTGCCAACATACCGGCGATGGCGCCCTTGTCGTTCATCTTCTTCGAGAAGATACCCATCATCAACGCGGGGAAGATCGACGCGGCCGCAATACCGAAGGCGAGCGCCACCGTTTGTGCCGCGAACCCGGGTGGATTCAAGCCTAAATAGGTGGCCAGCAAGATGGCCCCGGCCATGGAGATCCGTGCCGCGAGCATTTCACCCTTCTCACTGATGTCAGGCTTGAGTGTCTTCTTGATCAAGTCGTGACTGATGGCAGATGAAATCGCCAACAACAGACCGGCCGCCGTCGACAGCGCCGCAGCAATACCACCCGCCGCGATCAGACCAATGACCCAGCCTGGCAGATTGGCAATTTCAGGGTTCGCCAATACCAGGATGTCACTGTTTACGGTCAGCTCGTTGCCTGCCCAACCACGTTCAGCGGCTGTGCCAGCAAACGATGGTACATCGTTGTAGTGCTGGATACGGCCGTCGTTGTTGAGGTCATTAAAGCGGATCAGACCCGTATTTTCCCAGCTCTTAACCCAGTCAGGACGATCTTCATACAACAACGCGGGCTCTGTTGGTCCATCAGGATAGATGGTCGTGAACAGGTTCAAGCGCGCCATAGACGCTACCGCAGGTGCTGTGGTGTACAGAATCGCGATGAAGACCAATGCCCAGCCCGCAGACCAACGCGCATCTGCCACCTTAGGTACGGTGAAGAAGCGAATGATCACGTGCGGCAGACCGGCCGTACCGATCATCAGCGACAGCGTGAACAAGACCATGTTCAGCTTGTTGTCGACATCAGCGGTGTAGTCTTGGAAACCGAGTTCACGAACCACTTCATCAAGCTTGGATAGTAAAGGCATGCCTGATTCGGTGTGCGTGCTCCACAGACCCAACTGCGGAATAGCATTGCCCGTTAATTGCAATGAAATGAACACGGCAGGTATGGTGTAGGCAATGATCAGTACCACGTACTGTGCGACCTGAGTGTAGGTGATGCCTTTCATGCCACCGAATACGGCGTACAGGAATACGATAACGGCCGCGATCCAGATACCAGCGGTACTGCTCACTTCAAGGAACCGAGAGAAGGCCACACCGGCACCGGTCATCTGACCGATTACGTAGGTCACCGAGGCAACGATCAAGCAGACCACCGCTACCAAGCGGGCTTGGCTGCTGTAGAAGCGATCACCAATGAAATCTGGCACCGTGAACTTACCGAACTTACGCAGGTAAGGCGCCAGCAGCATAGCCAGCAACACGTAGCCGCCGGTCCAACCCATAAGGAAGGTCGAGTTGGCGTAACCGCCTGCGGCGATCAAGCCCGCCATGGAGATGAACGACGCGGCTGACATCCAGTCGGCAGCCGTCGCCATACCGTTGGTGATGGGGTTTACACCGCCACCGGCGACGTAAAACTCTTTCGTAGAACTGGCGCGAGCCCAAATAGCTATACCGATGTACAGCGCAAAGGAGCCACCCACGAAGAGCAGGTTAATGGCAAACTGACTCATGGATTATTCCTCCAGGCCGAATTTTTTATCGTACTGGTTCATCTTCCACGAATAGAAAAAGATCAGGACGATAAAAGTAAGGATGGAGCCTTGCTGGGCAAACCAGAAGCCGAGGTCAGTACCACCAATAGCGATACCCGACAGCATCGGACGCAGCAAGATGGCAAAGCCATACGAGCAGAGCGCCCAGACGATCAGGCAACCCGTGATCAGTTTGAGGTTCGCTGACCAGTATTGGGCAGCGGGGGAACGTTCATCAACAATCATGATTTTCTCTCCGTTCTTGTTATTGCTTTATGAGAAGGGACAGCAGGTGAATCCTGTGATTCCGGTCTTGAAAGCCTACCTGTAACCCTTAATTCACTGCCTCTCCCACACTGTGCATTTCGTCAGCCCTCATGGAGGGAGTGGGTAAAAGCCGATTTCACCTGATGCACAATAGCAATGGTGCTGTCCATCGGCGCTTAGACTTTGGTCGATAAGGAGGGGGTGTGATGGCAATGAAGGCACTGGCGACTTGCATGCAGCGTCTGAGCGTCTGATACTGCGGTCATGAGCCTGACTGCCATCATTCTAACGGTACTCGTTTACGCCGCCCTGCTGTTCGCCGTAGCCATGGTGGGAGATCGGCGTGGTCGCGCGCGCGGCAACAAAGGCATTTGGGTGTATGGCCTCGCGTTGGGTGTGTACTGTACCTCTTGGACCTACTACGGTGCAGTAGGGCAGGCCTCGATCTCCGGGTGGGATTACATCCCCATCTATCTTGGGCCAATTCTGGTGTGGTCCTTTGCTTTCCCACTGGTACGCAAAATTCATCGTCTGGTTAAACGCCATCGCTTAACCACCATTGCTGACTTATTGGCTAGTCGCTACGGTAAACGACCTGGTATCGCTCTTTTTGTGACCCTGGTGTGTTTGATTGCCGTGGTGCCTTACATCGCGCTGCAGCTCAAGGCCATTAAAGGCAGTTTGGTGCTGATCCTAGATACCACCTGGGTAGACAATCAAAGCGTGGTAGAGCAACTCAGCGTATGGATTGCCATTTTGATGGCCGGATTCGCCATTCTGTTCGGTACGCGGGTGGCCGATGTATCGCGCCCACATGCGGGTTTGATGCTGGCCATCGCTTTTGAAAGCGTGGTGAAGATTGTGGCTTTAATTGCCGTTTCATTGCTGGCAATGCAATGGCTGAACGCTGGCGGCGAGCGCCTCGTGCTGGCCGGTGAACCTTTTCAGTCGTGGCAACTCAGCGCCAACTTCTTAACCCAAACCCTGCTTGCCGCCTGTGCTATTTTGGTGCTGCCGCGACAGTTTCATGTGTCCTTTGTGGAAAGTACCGAACGCCGCCAACTGTACCGTGGGCGTTGGATATTTGTCCTGTACCTGATCATCACCTGCTTGGTCATCGTGCCCATTGCAACCTTAGGCTCGCAGGTGTTTCGTGGTACCGATGTATTGGGCGACACCTACGTGCTGAGTCTGCCGCTGGCTTTGGGGCAAAACTGGCTGGGTCTGTTTGCCTTTTTAGGTGGCTTCTCGGCCGCCATGGCGATGATTGTGGTTTCCACCATTACCCTCAGTACTATGGTCACCAACGACGTGGTGTTGCCGTGGCTCTTACGCCGTCGCCACAGTAGAGGTGCATTGGGGCGCAGTACCTTGGTCTTGTTGCGTCGGCTGACACTGATCATGGTGGTGTTGCTGGCCAGCATCTACGAACGCATGCTGGGTGCAGAGGCGGCACTGACCAGCATTGGGTTACTGAGTTTCTCGCTGATTGCCCAGCTTGCACCGCCCTTGCTATTGGGTTTGTTTTGGCACGGCGCGCATGCACGAGGGGTGTATCTGGGGTTGGCGCTGGGGGTCAGTGTCTGGTTTGTCTGGTTGATGTGGCCGCCGTTGGTGGCGGCTGGATTCGGTGGCCAGGCATTGATCAACGCTCCGTTGTTGTTTAGCGATCCGCTCACCGAAGGCGTTGTACTGTCGTTGGCGTTGAATACCTTGGGCATCTGGTGGGGTTCGCGCCATGCGCGTGCTGGATTGACAGACCGCGCGCAAAGTCACGCTTTTGTTGACGAATTGGCAAGCGATGGCTGGTCGTTGATCGACGACAAAGTGCAAATCAAAGACTGCCTCGAGGCGTTAGATAACTTTGGTGGCGTGGGTACAGGTGAGCGGTTGCTGGAAGAATATAACCGACAGCAACGTACGGCACTGGTACACGATATGGCACCGGACCAAGAGCTACTGGAAGCCATTGAAAAAGCACTGGCCGGGGTCATTGGTGCGGTGTCTGCAAAGGCCGTGATGCAATCTATTCTGGTAGGTAAACGGCTCGATGTCGCTGAGGTCGTCAACCTGTTTGGCGAGTCTTCGCGCATCATGGCGTTCAATCAAAAAATGCTGCAGACCACCATTGAAAACCTCGACCAAGGGGTCAGTGTGGTGGATCGCCAACTCAGGTTGGTGGCCTGGAACCAACGCTATTTGCAGATGTTTCATTACCCCCGTGGCTTCCTCTACGCGGGCCGCCCCATCGCCGATGTGGTGCGCTACAACGCCGAACGAGGCGAGTGTGGTCCCGGTTCGGTAGACAGCCACGTTGAGCGTCGTATTGCCTTCCTTGAACAGGGCTCCTCGCATCGCTTTGTGCGCGAGCGGAACAACGGCACCGTGCTTGAGATGAAAGGCAATCCATTGCCCGGTGGCGGTTTCGTAACCACCTTTAACGACATCACCGAATTTGTTGCCACACAAAAGGCCTTAACCGAAGCCAAGGAACACCTGGAAGAACGCGTTGCCCAGCGCACCGAAGAGCTAGAAAAAGAGATCGCGCGTCGTCGTGCTATTGAGGCCGACTTAGTGTTAGCGAAACAAGAGGCTGAGGAAGCCAACGCCAGTAAGTCACGCTTCCTCGCCTTCGCCAGCCACGACATTCGTCAGCCATTGAATGCCGCGCGCCTTTATTTAGACGCGTTGGCCAGCCGAAATAATGATGACTTAATTGGTAAAATCGACGCTGGGTTGTCGGCCACTGAAACCCTATTGTCTACCTTATTGGACATTGCCCGCTTAGACGCCGGGCAAATGAACCCACACATGCAGCCGGTGTCGTTGCGCGGCTTGGTCGACGATGTCATGGCTGAAGCCGAAGTGGCGGCGCAACAACAAGGGGTGCGCTTACGTTGGCGCGGGCCGGATCTCTGGGTGAATTCCGATCCCATTTACCTACGTCGCATTGTGCAAAATCTGGTGACCAATGCCATCCGCCACTGTGCGGGTGCTCAAGTGCTGGTGGCCTGGCGGCGGCGTGGCAAGCGTATTCGTTTACAAGTGCTCGATACCGGGCCCGGTATTGGTGGGCATCATCTGCCTTTTATTTTCAATGAGTTTTATCGCACCGACGAATCACGCCCAGGTGTTGGCCTAGGGCTGGCCGTGGTGTCGCGTTTGTCGCGTATGCTGGACGCTGAGCTGGATGTGCGCTCGACCGATGGTCACGGTACGCACTTCTGGTTGATGCTGAATCCCAGTACACCCGCCGACACACCGGCACTGGTGCCGGTACGCGACGACATTCCTTCCACCGATGTACTGTACGTCGACAACGACATCACCAACCTTGATGCCATGCAAGCGCTGTTCACACAGTGGCAGCAAAGCCTACGCATTGAGCATAGACCCGCTCGTTTAGTGCTGCATGAGCTGCCACCGGTGGTATTGATGGACTACGATTTAGGCGCCGCGCGTACCGGGCTCGATTGGTTAGTACATTGGCGCAGTGAAGGCTGGACGGGCGCCGGTATCATTGTCACCGCGCACAATCACGATACGCTGAAAGCAGCGGTGCAAAATGCCGGGTTTTATTGGTTGTCGAAACCAGTGGCGCCGGCCAAGTTGCGTGCCTTGTTGCGACAGGTTCAGCAAGAACTGGCACAGAAATGAAGCGTCCGGTCAGCTTCAGGCTTTTGATTCAGACTCTGTTTCTTCCGTCGTGCTTTCGCCTTCTGCTTTAACATTCGGCTTAACAAACCGTGCCATAAACAGACCAACTTCAAACAGCATCCACATGGGGACGGCCAGAATGGTTTGCGAGAGGATGTCCGGTGGGGTAATCAGCATGCCGACGACGAAGCAGCCAAGGAAGATGTAGGGCCGTTTTTTGCTCAGTTTCTCGACGGTGGTGATGCCGCTGATCACCAACAATACAGTGGCAATGGGTATTTCGAAGGCTAAGCCGAAGGCGAAGAACATCTTCAGACTGAAGTCTAGGATGGCGGTGATGTCTGGCGTGATGTTGACGTCTACCGGGCCAACACTGGTAAAGAAGGCAAACACCAACGGCATGACGACGTAGTAAGTGAAGGCAACACCGAGATAGAACAGGATGACGCTGGACACGAACAGCGGGATCATCAAGCGGCGTTCGTGCAAGTACAGCGCGGGCGCGACAAAGGCCCAGATTTGATACAGCGTGAATGGCATGGTGACCATCACGGCCGCCACAAAAGCCAGTTTAAGCGGCACCAAAAAGGGTGACGCCACGCCCGTGGCGATGATCATACCAGCGCGGTCTTCCAGCAAGATACGTAAGGGCGCCGATAAGAAAGTGTAGAGTTCGTTAGAGAACGCGTACAAGCCACCGAAGACCACCAAGATGAGCAACACCGCACGAATCAATCGTCCGCGCAATTCTTTCAGGTGCTCAATTAAGGGTACGGCGTCGTCGTGGTCAGTCATCCTGGGCTCTCGGCTTAGCTTCTTTGGCGGGCACGTCCTTTTTTGATTCAGGCACCGGCATCTTCACGTTTTCGGGCGAAACCTCATGCAGACCGGGGTCATTGCCCGCAGGCTCACGTTGCACGGCTGGCATAGAGGTATCTGTGGTGGTGCCGTCGTTGTTGGTGAACGTTTGGCCCTTGGTGTCTTCCATAATTTTCTTGTTCAGCTCATCCAGTCGCACTTCTTGCTCGATCTGGCGCTGAAAATTGCCCACCATGCGCCGTGCCTGGCCGATGTAGCGCCCCACAGTGCGCGCTGCGCCGGGTAGACGCTCTGGGCCAAGGACGATCAGGGCAATACCGGCAATGATGGCCAGCTCAAGAAAACCAATATCAAACATAGTGGTTTAGGAGTCCTGCTTTTCTTTGTCTTTGCTGGTTTTTTCAGCTTCAGAAAACTGTGCGTCGGCTTTGCTGCCTTCCAGCGCTTTGTCTTCTTCTTTTTTCTTCTCTTCGGCTTTTTCGTCTTCGTTCATGGCTTGCTTGAAGCCTTTGACCGCGCCGCCGATGTCTTTACCCATACCGGTGAGTTTCTTGGTACCGAAAATCAGCACGACAATCACCAGCACGATAATCAGTTGAACCGGGCTAATACCACCTAACATGTGTTTTCTCCTGATGTTGATGTGCCGCAAGGGGCGGCGTTATTGAGCCGAACGTTGCGCTTTTTCTTCCAGACCGGACAGACCAAAGCGTCGTTCCAGTTCGTCAAAAACGGCTTGCACGGGTACATCCCGTTGCGCCAGCATAACCAGTGTATGGAACCACAAATCGGCGGTTTCTGCGACCAGTTCCTGTGTGTTGTCGGGCTGCATGTCTTTGGCCGCTAAAATGACCTCGGTGGCTTCCTCACCGACCTTTTCCAAAATCTTATTTAAGCCCTTGGCATACAGCTGTGCGACGTAGGAACTGTCGGGGTCGGCGCTTTTGCGTTCTTGCAGTATGCGTTCTAAGGCGAGAAAGGTGTTTTGTGGTGTGTTCATGAGCTTGTCCTGCTGACAGGGTGTGCCCCGTCTTTAAAAAATTAACCGCACGCAGCTATTGTCGGCCGCTGCGCTTCAGTGTAATGAGCCCGGCGACCAGCGCAATCCCTAGACCGGAGTACAACAGCAGGTCGTGACTGACTTGGTCGGCGTACACCGCAAGGCCTACACCGCTTAACGTCATGATCAAACCGGGCAGCGTGCGGCTGTTGGTCTGCACTATCTGTACCTGAGCCGCGGGCGGTGCCTTGCCCAGTTGCTTGACCATTTGCTGGATATGGTAGGGCCATTCAGGCGCTTGCTCCAGCAGAAAGGGCAGCTGTTCATACAGGGCACTGAAGGTACGCTTCAGGCCAATGCGGTCCTTCAGCCACTTTTCCATATAGGGCTTCGCGGTTTGCCACAGGTCTAAGTCGGGGTAAAGCTGGCGCCCCAAGCCTTCGATGTTCAGCAAGGTCTTTTGCAGCAGCACCAGTTGTGGTTGCACTTCCATATCGAAACGACGAGCCACCTGAAACAAGCGAATCAGCAGCAGGCCGAAGGATATTTCCTTCAATGGGCGGGCAAAAATGGGCTCGCAAACGGCGCGAATCGCCTGCTCAAATTGATGAATCGGCGTGTCGGCTGGTACCCAACCTGACTCGACGTGTAAACGTGCAACCTGATGATAATTGCGGTTAAAAAACGCCAACAGGTTCATCGCCAAGTAGTGTTGATCTTCTTCCGCCATGGTGCCCACGATGCCACAGTCGATACCGATGTAGCGCGGCGCACTCGGATCGGTAATGTCGACGAACACATTACCGGGGTGCATATCGGCGTGAAAGAACGAGTCGCGGAACACCTGCGTGAAGAAAATTTCCACGCCGCGCTCGGCGAGCTTCTTCATGTCCGTGCCAGCGGCTTTCAGTGTTTCGGTCTCGTCGATCGACACACCGTATATGCGTTCCATGACCAGCACGTTACGGTGGCTATAGTCCCAATACACTTCGGGTACATACAGCAAATCAGAGTCGACAAAGTTATCGCGCAATTGTGTGGTGTTGGCGGCTTCGCGCACCAGATCGAGTTCGTCCAATATGGTCTGCTCGAAATCCTGCACCACTTCAACCGGCCGTAAACGGCTGGCTTCGGGGATGCCCGCCAATAACCGAGCCAAGGCGTTCATCCAGGCTAGGTCTTTGCGGATGACCTTGTGAATGTTGGGGCGGATGATCTTCACCACCGCCGCGCGGCCATCGATCAATGTCGCCGGATGTACTTGGGCGATGGACGCCGAAGCCAGCGGTGTGGTGTCAAATTCTTTAAACAGATTGCCGATGCGGTCACCCAGGGCAGATTCGACTACCTTCACCGCTTCATCACCCGGAAACGGTGGTACGTTGTCCTGCAGGCGAGCCAGCTCGTCGGCGTATTCGCTGGGGTAGAGGTCGCGTCGGGTCGACAAAATCTGCCCGAATTTAATGAACACCGGCCCCAAGGCCTCGAAAAACAGCCGCAACCGCACGGGGCCTGGGGTTTTCGGATTGGGCAAAAAGAACGCGCCCACGGCCAACCAACGTAGATACCATGGGAGCGATGACCAGGGGATCAAGGTATCCAAACGAAAACGTAGAATCAGCCAACCAATGCGCCAAATGCGTAACCAATACATGGCCTATTCTCCTTGTTTCAGCTGGCGCACACGTGCGGCAAGTCGGTCGAGACCGAGGCGCAGTTGGTGCAGTTCTTGGCCGAATGCATCGGCTTCAGCGCGGGTAACGAGCAGGGCTTTTTCGCGAATCAGATAGCGTTCAGTGGCGTGTTGCAAGCTAGCCGCGCTGGCACGAGCCTGAGCGCCGATGGCGCGCCCAAGACTGCCTAACTGATGGGCTGCCAAGTCACCGAACAAATCTTCCAACCAAGCATCGGTGTCGATATCAAGATGGCTCAGCAGGCTTTGCAGTTGCATAAAGCTGCTGGTGTTGCCTTCCACACGGATCGGAAGGCTAGCGAGGGCAGCGGTTTTGTCTTCAGCGCGCAGCAGGGTCACGAAGTCTTTGCTGCGACCACGTATGTCGGCGTCTGGCACAGCATCATCCGGTTGGTCGACACGTAAACGATCATCGTCGGTGAGCAAGTCGAGGTCGATACCTAAGTCAACGATGTGCAGCCGCCAGCAGGCCGGGCCAATACTGCGGATACGGGCACGCGCGGCGGGCGCGTAGTCGAGCGCTTTGTGTAGCGTGCTGTTGACCACGGGTAGCAGGGCTGACACCGCTGGCGTCATGCTTTATTGCCTACGTGCAGAGCAACGATGCCACCGGTCATATTGTGGTATTTCACGGTGGTGAACCCGGCGTTCAGCATCATGCCCTTTAAAGTATCTTGATCCGGGTGCATGCGAATCGACTCTGCCAGATACTGATAGCTGTCGGCATCATTAGCAACGAGCTTACCCATCAATGGCAAGGCACGAAAGGAATAGAGATCATAGGCTTTGGACAGCAAAGTCGATTGAGGTTTCGAAAACTCTAACACCAGCAGTTTGCCACCCGGCTTCAGGATGCGATGCATCGAGGCCAGCGCGGCGTCTTTGTCGGTGACGTTGCGCAGACCAAAGGCGATGGTGATGGCGTCGAAATAGTTGTCAGGAAATGGCAGGCATTCAGCGTTGGCCTGCACGTATTTCACCCGATGCCCCAGGCCTCGGTCGGTCAGCTTGTCACGGCCCACACGCAACATGGATTCGTTAATGTCGGCCAGCACCACTTCACCTTCAGGCCCCACACGCTGGGCGAACTTTCCGGCGAGATCACCCGTGCCGCCTGCGATGTCGAGTACTTTTGAACCGGTGCGCACGCCACTGAGTTCGATGGTGAACATCTTCCATACCCGGTGGATGCCGAACGACATGAGATCGTTCATGACGTCATAACGCGCCGCCACGGAGTGAAACACCTCCGCTACTTTTTTCACTTTCTCGTCTTTATTGACCGTTTGAAAGCCAAAGTGGGTAGTGTCGTGGTCGGCCATGGCGTGAGTTCCGCATGCGAATAAAAAAGAATCCGCATTGTACCTGCCGGTAGGGTGATGCCTCAAGGGACTATTAATGCGGTTACATGCCGAAAGTATGAAGGTCAGGCGAACTTTTTCTTCATAGCCATTAGCAACCATAGTTCTTATCGGAAAAGGGTGTCCTATTACTCTTCACGATGTGAGCGGTACCATTGAATACGCACGCTGATACCATCGACAAGAGCTTCGGGTGTTAACCTTGACTTAAGCAAGACGGCTTCAACGTTTTCCCTATCTTGGGCAGACAAATCCGCTCCGGACAGGATCACGACCTTGGCATCAGGTTGAGCGATTCGAATATCCGGTAACAGGTCCCAGCCCGAACCGTCGGGGAGTCCGATGTCCAACAAGATGACATCAAAGTGTTGGTCCTGTACTTGGTGCCGAGCCTCATCTAGCGTCGGCGCGAGTTGTATGTCAAATTGATCTCCCGCCATGGCACAAATTACACTGTGTAAATCTTTATCATCTTCGACATGGAGTACGCGAAGGTGTTGGGCTCTAGCCGCTTCAAGTTGTCGCTGGATTACTTCAATCAGGTGTTTTTGATCGATCGGCTTTGTTAGCCAGTCAAGGTGCGACACATCGCCACCGATGGCCAGTTTGCCTTGCTCGACTTTTGCAGAAACAACCACTATTGGGAGATCTCTGGTGGCTGTTTGCCTACGCAGTGTCCCTATAATGTCTAACCCGCTGATGTCAGGCAGCATCAAGTCTAAACTCACTAAGTCATAGCGGGTCTCATCCAGCATGCGCAGGGCGTCGTTGCCACTATAGGCAGTGTCGCAATCGTATCCCGCCTCGTTCAGCATGATCATTAATAAATGAGCGACATCAGGGTCATCTTCAACGACCAAAATACGTGCTCTTGTAGCTTGGTTGTCGGCGAGGCCGGGTAATGAATCGCCGCGGTGCAGTGGTTTGGCCAGTGGTAACTCAAAAAAGAACCGAGCGCCACCTCCCTCTTTGGAATCGAAACCTACGCGCCCGCCCATGTGTTCGATCAATTCGCGTGTAATGGCGAGGCCGAGGCCGGTGCCATCTTTGGCACGAGTGTCGGACGCATCAGCCTGGGCGAAGCGCTGAAAGATTTTATTTCTAAAATTCATCGGAATGCCCGGCCCGTGGTCTTTGATGCTCACCACAACGCCATTGTCTGTCGATTCCAAAAACACATTCACTGCGCTGTCATCAGGTGAGAACTTGATGGCGTTGGATAATAGGTTGGCCAGCACTTGCAGCAGGCGCTGTCCGTCAACTTGCACGTGAGGATCGAGGTCTGTGTCGGAGAAATTGATGGTGATGCCACGCGGGGCGCCATAGGCTTCATTGGACTCAATCGCTTGGAGAATCAATGGCGTAAGCGGCTGAGGTTGCATGTCAAAGTGCAGCTTCCCTGAAGCAATCTTCTCGATGTCTAAAAGGTCATTGATCAGATGCCCCAGTCGTTTACTGTTGCGATGTGCGGTGCTCAATAGGTGATTCACTTTGTCGGGTACTTCCCCCAGTCCGCCGCCCACAATAAGGCCTAGTGCGCCAGAAATAGAGGTTAATGGTGTGCGCAGTTCATGGCTTACTGTTGAAATGAACTCGCTTTTCATTTGGTCCATGCGCTTACGTGCGGTAATGTCTTGTGCAATTCCGAGGTAGCCTTTAACGGTGCCTGCTTCGTCGCGGACCACTGTTACGGTTAACGAAACTGTAATATGTCGGCCAGACTTGTGGACATAAGTCCACTCTCGGTTTTCCAAGCCTTCACGTTCCGCCTTTGCGACAAAGACTTGAAACCCTTGTATGGGCGCACCGAGTTCGTCGCTCAGTTCTTGTGCGCGGGCAATGACTTCACTTTCGAGATGCAATAGAGCGGGCGTTTTTTTCTGTACCAGCTCATCTTTTGAATACCCCAGCAGGTTTTCGGAGCCTTTGTTGAATACGGTGATGATGCCTGTGGAATCGGTGGCTATGATGGAAAGCTCTGTAGCGGCCTCGAGTACACTGGTCAGAAAACCTTCTGTTTCCCGAACAGCAGCGTCTGCTGAATTCCTTTCTTGCGCTAAACGATTCATCGCGCGTGCGAGGGATGCTATTTCAGGGCCACCCTGTTCGTCAAAATCGCTATCAAGGCGGGCATCCTTAGCCATGTTATTTAGGCGATCTGTCATGCGAGTGAGCGGTAGTGTAAGACTACTTGCTGCCCAAATGGCGGCTAAGGCTACCGATAGGAGTGCGGCAAGACTGATGTATAAGAATCGACGGTACGTTGCTTTGGCAGGAGCAATGGCCATTTCATAGGGAATAGCACGCAACACAATCCAGCCCAAATCGGGTAGCGCTTGCGTGGCTACAATATATCGGCGCTGTTCATGCTCTATCAGTGAGCCTGAAGGTCTCAATTCTGCAGCTGCATCCACTAAGGCATCTGTACCTTGGGCGGGTAGCTTTTGGGGTTCAGTAAAACGTTCTTGCACAGAAACAAATAGCCGATTATGCGGATCAATGACTATTGTCGTAACATAGGGATCATTATCCAGGTCGGGAATTGAGGGCATCAGTGGTGTGTTCGATAAGTCCAGTGTGCCACCAATGTAACCAATAATATTGCCTTCATAAGAGATTATGGGGTGCAAAAAAGACAGCAAGGGCAGTCCAGTCACACGACCTAATATAGGTTCAGAAATGACCGGTTTTTTACTTCCCTCTGCACGTTGGAAGTGCATTCTGTCGGCATAATTTGTCCCCAGTCGATTAGGTACAAAATCACGTTCCGCAATGGCAGTGGCGGATCCATCGAATACGAGTAACCCATCGGGGAACTGATCGCTAGCGACAGACGGTCGTTGCAGTCGCTCTTGTAGTATCGTCGGAGGCAAAAGCGCGCCATTGTCATCGAGGACTCGTGCAGTAAAGGCCTCAAGGCTGAGTAAGCGCTGTTGTTGCGTTAATCCTAATTCGGCCACCAAGCGTTCAATCTTCGCTTGTTCTCGTTCAGACACCAAGGCTTCGTAGTCTGAAACCATCAACTGGTAAACCGTCAACAGCATGCTGGTGGCCAGAATCGCGGCAGTGATAGTGATGAGAATAATAACCCGGACTTTAAGCGAAAGCTGGTTCATTGGTTGTTCTCAGTTGGGAGTACGATATAAAATTCACTGCCGCCACCTTTAGCGTCGCGATAATTAACGAATCCCCCCATTTGATGGGCGATTTCCTGAGTAATTGCCAAGCCCAGCCCTGTGCCCGGTAGTTTACGTGAATCAGAGCTATCGGCTTGGGAAAACCGCTTAAAAAGCTGGTGGCGAAACTCCACCGGAACGCCAGGTCCATGGTCTCGCACGGCTATCTCTGTTTGCATGCCAATGGCTCTCACTGCTATTTCAATATGTCCTTGCTCTGGAGAGTATTTAGCAGCATTCGACAGTAAGTTTGTTAGAGCTTGGATGAATCTTGGTCCGTCTACATTGATGTTCATGGCGGGCCATTGTTGAGGTGTTGAAATACTAACCCGATGTTGTTCGAAGTAGTTCTGCATTGAATCTATCGATTCATCCAGTAAATCGCCCAGCGGTTGAATAGTGAGGTTCATAGGCATTTTGCCAGCGACCAGTTTTTCCATGTCTAATAGGTCGTTGATTAAAGCGTTCAGGCGCTGTGCATTGCGCTCGGCCGTGGTCAAAAGAGCAGTGGCCTTTGGGGGAAGTTTACCCATTGCTCCCCCGGCGAGTAGTCCCAGTGATCCCTTAATGGATGTGAGTGGTGTGCGGAGCTCATGGCTGACCGTGGCAATAAATTGATCCTTCATTTGGTCGAGCTTTCGGCGTTCAGAGATGTCCTCGATGAGAGACCAGATGACTCGACGGCCATCGGTTTCTTCGCTGAGGATCCCTTGCAGCCTGACGGGGTAGCGAATCCCATCTTTTCGAATATATTCTTTCTCGAACGGGCCGTAGCGCCCAGTGGTTTGCAGACTTTGTAACGCGTCTTCTTCTTGCGGTTGATATTCCTGAGGCGTCAGATCCCAATAACTCAGTGCTATGAACTCCTCTTTCGAATACCCGGTTGGCTTTAGAAGGGCTGGGTTACCATCCAGAAATGCACCGGTTTCATAGTCGTTCAGCGCTATACCTATAGGGGAAAGCTCGAAAAGGCCGCGCAACCGGGCCTCATTGCGTTTTAAGCCGCGCCGCGCTTGTTCATGTTCATGGATGTCTTGCAAATAGCCGTGCCAGAGAATGCTGCCATCGATAAGCCGCTCCGGCCGGGCGTTTCCCGAAATCCAGCGAAAATGGCCTTGGCGATCGCTTACGCGGTAAGTGGCATTCCAGTATTCTAAAGAACTGGCCGATTGCTCAATGGAAGCACTGACAGTGTCGAGATCGTCAGGATGAATACGTGCGAAGGCAGGGCTGGCATCCAGTGCTGCTTGACTCGGTGTTAAGCCATAAAGCACTTCTATCTGTGGCGAGCTAAAAGGAAAGGTCATTTTGCCGTCGGGAAAGCGACGAAACTGGTAGGTGACACCCGGTAGTTGTGCCATAAGTTTCTTCACACGCTCATTACTCAAGCTCGAGCCAAGTGTGGTTGAAAGCCAGCGACCGAGCAAGCGTATTAGGGCCTGTTCACCGTCATCAAACGGCTGTAAACGTGCGGTAGTCGATGAAAAGTTTAAGCTTCCAAAGCGCCGGCCCTCAACCTCCAGAATTACGCTGGCATAGGCTTCTACAGGATTTTTCTGATAGCAAGTGTGTGAATGTAGCCCTTCGTGCTGCATGTTACTGATGAACAGCTCCGATATTTGGGAGTCAGTGTGCTCCGAAAACAAAAGCTGGCACCATGTATCCTGCAATGCAAACTGCTGTCCCGGTTCAAGGGCTCTATCAGGGCCGCCATCTATCCAAGCTGCCGTGTAAGTATTCCCTTCAATTTGGCTGACTATCGCTACATCCATTTGCAGGTATTCCCGCGCTAGGTGCAATGCATTGTTGACCTTGCTATCTAGCGTGTCGAATGAAGCAAAAGCAATGCTGTTCAATAGCTGTAAGGCATCTCGATTGGAGATGAATTGCAGTTCCATGAGCTCAGCCTGTTCATGGTTGGCCTCATCGACATGAATTAATGCTTCAACCGTGGCGGCAAAATCAACCAGCGTGGAAACCTCTGCCTCGGTCAAGTCCCGGGGCTGGTTGTCGATCAGGCAAAGGGTGCCAATACGATGACCGCTCTTGGTGCTGATGGGGGCTCCGGCATAGAAGCGGATGTTGGGCATACCGGTGACCAGGGGATTATCCTTAAAGCGCGGGTCTTGCAGTGCATCACTGACGATCAAGGGTGTTTCATTCAATATCGCGTGCCCGCAGAATGAAATCTCCCGGGGTGTTTCTTCAGCGTCTAGCCCGTGGCGTGACTTAAACCATTGCCGGTCTCGATCAATTAATGACACCAGTGTGATAGGCACGGAGAACACTGCACTGACCATGCGCGTGATGCGGTCGAAACGGGGATCAGCACCGCTGGCAATTAGGCCAGTATTATCCAGCGCACATTGGCGCTCGGCTTCATCGTTTGGTGTACCTGGTATCTTCATCACATCGACCTCAATCTGTACGCGCCTTATTCTTGGGCTAGGCTGACTTGATTTCGTCCATTGTGTTTAGCTGTGTACAGAGCTTTGTCTGCGCGCTCTAAAAGTACTTGTGGTGGGTCGCTCGGGAAAGTCTCGTTGTCAACAATGCCCGCTGAAAGCGTGCAGGAAAACTCGGCACCATTGGCAGTGAACTGAATACTGGCGAATGCTTCACGTAATTCTTCAACCATCCGCAAGGCATCACTGGATACGCAGTCCACGAGGACAAGCGTGAACTCTTCTCCGCCATAGCGTCCCAATTTATCTACCCGGCGAAAGCGTTGCCGAAGCAATGTGCCAACGGCGGCAATAACAACATCGCCTACTGCGTGGCCATAGGTATCATTGACCCGCTTGAAATGATCAATGTCCAGCATGACGACGCTGAAGTAGGTGTTCGGGTGGCGTTGAACATGCTCCCAGTGGGTCTGAAGGGCGTCTTTTATGCTGGCGTGCTTCAATAGTCCGGTGAGGCCGTCTTGATTTCGAGAGGCCTCTAATTGGCGAGACCTTTGTACGCGTGTTCGACACACGCCAACGAGAAGTGCGTCATCGACCGGCTTTTCTATCAAGGTACAATTGCTGGATAGGATCGCCTGTTGGCGTAACGTTGAATTCGTTTCTGCCGCAAGATAAATAACGGGCGTGTTTGCCCAACGTTCCATTTGTCCCAGGAGTGCGCTCAGTTCAGTACCTGTAATATCACCAAGGTTTAGATTCATCACTATCAGTTCTGGATTGAAACTGCTGACTGCACTGAGTATTTCTGCGGGTTTGTTTAAGACAAAAACATGCATGCCAACTTGCTCTAGTGCCTTGCGAGAGGCGACAGCGGAAGCCGAATCGCTGTCCACGATCATGACGCGTTCTGCTTCAGCGTCTTTTGTGGCGAGCAGTTGTACGATTTGCGTGGTCAGTTCTATGATATTTAAAGGTTTAACGAAATATCCACTACCACGGCTGCGCAATGCGTTCAGTCTGGCCTGAAAGCTTTCTTCTGCTCCAGTAAAAAATACAGGGCATTTAAAGTACGCCAAGCGCTGCTGCCAAAATGCAGCGGCGTTCGTTTTGATCTCTTGCGATTCGCTGGCCCGGTGATCAACCAATAGCAAGTCGGGTGGTTCCCCATTGAGCTGGCCTAGTTCATCAGCATCATGAATGCATGTCACATGAAAACCGAAACTTTCAAGTTGTTGTGCCGTGTACTCTGCCAAAATTGAGTCACGCTCTACCAGCACAATGTGCGGCTCATCGGCGAGCTGCTTCTTGCGTTTAATCGATACACTAGGAGTCACGGTGCGATTGTCATCGTCTTTGAGGGCAGAGTGTAAATGAGTAAGCCAATCAGAGGTGTCTGGGGGTGGAATGTTTTCCTCGGTGGGGTCTGAGTGCAACTCGGATATACACTGTTCGTATTGACGGGCAAGACGCCCAAGCTGGTCATAACCAAAGGTACCCGCAGAGCCTGCGAGCTTGTGCAGGTGCGACTGTAATTCCAGCAAGTTGCTGTTAGGATTTGCTCTGTGCTGCGCTACGAGTTTATCCAGTTCGTTGAGTTCGGAATCTAAGCGCTTGCGATAAGCCACGCGAAGCGCTTCTAGACGATCCGCAAAATCATAAGGGGATCGCGAATCAGTCATGATGTGCTTGCCAAATAGCTCGTACCTCATCCGCCAGCGTCATCGGGTCAAACGGTTTCGCGATGACATTCAATACCCCCATCTCATGATACCTTTTTAGCTCATCTGGATGCACTTTGGCTGTCATGAATGCTATGGGGATTGAAGTGTCGACAGACCCTTGTTGAATGAGTGCCTTCAGCGTTTCAGGACCGTTTAGTCCTGGCATCATGACATCGAGCAACACCAGCTGGGGAGCAAATTCGTCAATCTCTCGCAACGCTTTTTCACCAGATTCACAGACCTTGACGGTTAAACCGCCGACATCTTGCAATGCTAGAGTAGCGATTTCCCGAATATCTGTATCGTCTTCGACGTAGAGCACGCGTTGCAGATGATCCATTTGCCGTTCTCATTTGGATTGTCGACAGTGAGTACCTCGCTCAGTATGCGAGATCTTTGAGTAGTTAAGATAAAGCTAACAATAGTTTAGAGAGGGAGAAAGTTGCAAGGAATCTGTGTGAACAAAATTACTATACGACAGTACATGGTTTGGTACTGTCGGTGTTCTATCGATCGTTCTGCTCAAGTTCAGCTTGGTAGCGTGCCCATAAGATTTCTTGCTCGCGCACAAACCGGTGTAGCAGCGCCCATGAATAGAGGCCACTGTCGTGGCCATCGTCGAACACAATTTTCAGCGCGTAGTTACCCACGGCTTCAATGTGCGTGATGCGCACATTTTGCTTACCCACTTGCAAGATGGGTTTGCCGTGGCCCTGTACTTCCGCTGACGGGGAATGCACGCGCAGGAATTCCGCTGGTAAAACACCCTGTACACCATCCGCAAAAGCTACCTCAAGGGTAGCGGACTGCTTATGGAGCTGAATGGCGGTGGGGGCCGGGTTACTCATTACAGAATAAACCGGCTGAGGTCTTCGTTTTCGACCAAGCCACTGAGTTGCGCGCTGACGTACTCGGCGTTGATGTGCACCGATTCACCTCGGCCCGCCATATCGGTGGCGTCGAACGAGACGGTTTCCAGCAAGCGTTCTAATAATGTGTGCAGGCGACGGGCACCAATGTTTTCGGTGCGTTCATTCACTTGAAAGGCGATTTCGGCAATTTTGGCCACGCCATCTGCGGTGAACTCAATGTCCAGCCCCTCGGCCTTCATCAAGGCTTTGTACTGTTCGGTCAGGCAGAAGTCCGGGCCAGTCAGAATGCGTTCGAAATCTTCCACTTTCAGCGCTTGCAGTTCCACGCGAATGGGCAAGCGGCCTTGCAGTTCGGGAATCAGATCCGATGGCTTGGAGAAGTGGAAGGCACCGCTGGCGATGAACAGAATGTGATCGGTGCGCACCATGCCGTATTTGGTGCT